>NZ_JACAQL010000002.1:13020-162939 GCF_013385245.1 Pseudomonas sp. IPO3747 | reverse complement strand
TGCATTTCAAATCGAATTACTTATCGCGAATCGAAAAATTCGCCATATGCTCCAACCCTTTGATCAGCGCCGAGTGGTCCCAATTACCGCCACCAATCGCCGTGCAGGTGCTGAACACCTGCTGCGTGCCAGCCGTGTTCGGCAGGTTGATCCCCAGCTCCTTGGCCCCGGCCAGTGCCAGGTTGAGGTCTTTCTGGTGCAGGTTGATACGGAAGCCCGGATCAAAGGTGCCCTTGATCATGCGCTCGCCATGCACTTCCAGGATCTTCGACGAAGCAAACCCGCCCATCAGCGCTTCGCGCACCTTGGCCGGGTCGGCGCCGTTCTTCGATGCGAACAGCAGTGCTTCGGCCACTGCCTGGATGTTCAGCGCGACGATGATCTGATTCGCCACCTTGGCGGTCTGGCCATCGCCATTGCCGCCGACCAGGGTGATGTTCTTGCCCATGGCCTGGAACAGCGGCAGGGCGCGTTCGAACGTCTGCGGCTCGCCACCGATCATGATGCTCAAGGTGCCGGCCTTGGCGCCGACTTCACCGCCGGACACAGGCGCGTCGAGGTATTGCGCGCCGGTTGCATTGATCTTGGCGGCAAAGGCCTTGGTGGCGGTGGGGGAGATCGAACTCATGTCGATCACTACTTTGTTGGGTGACAGGCCGGCGGCAACACCGTCGGCGCGGAACAGCACATCGTCCACCTGTGGGGTGTCGGGCACCATCACGATGATGAACTCGGCTTCCTGGGCGACTTGCTGCGGGTTGGCCAGGGCCACGGCACCCGCCGCGATCAGGGCTTCGGGCGCCTTGCCGTGATGCTCGGACAGAAACAGTTGGTGGCCGGCCTTTTGCAGGTTGGCGGCCATGGGTTGGCCCATGATGCCGGTGCCGATAAATCCGATTTTAGCCATGATCAACATCCTCTTTTTATTCTAGGTGCAGGGCGGACACGGTCCACCAAACACTGAAGATCCAAATGTGGGAGCTGGCTTGCCTGCGATGGCATCACCCGGTTTTGCCTGATACACCGCAGTGTCTGCATCGCAGGCAAGCCAGCTCCCACCTTCTTTTGTGTTGTGTCAGTCAGATGGCGTTATGGGTTTTGAGCCAACCCAGTCCCGCCTCGGTGGTGGTCAGCGGCTTGTACTCACAGCCGACCCAACCGGTGTAACCAATCCGATCCAGATGCTCGAACAGGAAGCGATAGTTGATCTCCCCGGTCCCCGGCTCGTTACGCCCAGGGTTGTCGGCCAACTGGATGTGGTTGATCTCACCCAGGTGCGCGGCCATGGTTCGGGCCAGGTCGCCTTCCATGATTTGCATGTGGTAGATGTCGTATTGCAGGAACAGGTTGGCGCTGCCGACCTGCTCGCGAATCGACAGGGCCTGCGCCGTGTTGTTCAGGTAGAAACCCGGGATGTCGCGGGTGTTGATCATCTCCATCACCAGCTTGATGCCCGCCGCTTGCAGCTTGTCGGCGGCGTACTTGAGGTTGGCGACAAAGGTCTTTTCTACGGTTTCGTCATCCACACCGGCGGGGCGAATCCCGGCCAGGCAGTTGATCTGGGTGTTGCCCAGCACTTGGGCGTAGGCGATGGCCAGCTTGACCCCGGCACGGAACTCCTCGACCCGGTCCGGGTGGCACGCCAGGCCGCGCTCGCCCTTGGCCCAGTCACCGGCCGGCAGGTTGAACAGCACTTGGGTCAGGCCGTTGGCATCCAACTGCGCCTTGATCTCGGCGGAGCTGAATTCATACGGGAACAGGTATTCCACACCCTGGAAGCCGGCGTCGGCGGCCGCTTTGAAACGGGCGAGAAAGTCCTGCTCGGTAAACAGCATGGACAGGTTGGCGGCAAAACGCGGCATAGGGTTCTCCTTAATCGAGCAGGGAAATGGCAGTCGGCGCGTCGTTGCCGACCAGGGCCAGATCTTCGAATTCGTTGACGGCGTTGATCTCGGTGCCCATGGAAATATTGGTCACGCGTTCCAGAATAATCTCAACAATCACCGGAACCTTGAATTCTTCGATCATTTCCTGCGCCTTGCGCAACGCCGGCTGGATCTGGCCCGGCTCGAACACGCGCAGCGCCTTGCAACCCAGGCCTTCGGCGACAGCCACATGGTCGACGCCATAGCCGTTAAGTTCCGGGGCGTTGAGGTTGTCGAAGGACAGCTGCACGCAGTAGTCCATCTCAAACCCGCGCTGGGCCTGGCGAATCAGGCCCAGGTAGGAGTTGTTCACCACTACGTGGATGTACGGCAGCTTGAACTGCGCGCCCACCGCCAGCTCTTCGATCATGAACTGGAAGTCATAGTCGCCCGACAACGCCACCACTTTGCGGCTCGGGTCGGCCTTGACCACCCCGAGTGCCGCCGGAATGGTCCAGCCCAAGGGACCGGCCTGGCCGCAGTTGATCCAGTGGCGTGGCTTGTACACATGCAGGAATTGCGCGCCGGCAATCTGCGACAGGCCGATGGTGCTGACGTAGCAGGTGTCTTTGCCGAACACCTGGTTCATCTCTTCGTACACGCGTTGCGGCTTGACCGGCACGTTGTCGAAGTGGGTCTTGCGGTGCAGGGTGGCCTTGCGCTGCTGGCAGTCATGCAGCCAGGCGCTGCGATCCTTGAGCTTGCCGGCGGCTTTCCACTCGCGGGCCACTTCAATGAACATCGTCAGCGCAGAACCGGCGTCGGACACTATGCCCAGGTCCGGCGTGAACACGCGGCCAATCTGCGTCGGTTCGATGTCGACGTGAATGAACTTGCGGCCTTCGGTGTATACCTCCACCGAACCAGTGTGGCGGTTGGCCCAGCGGTTGCCGATGCCCAGCACCACGTCCGACTTGAGCATCGTTGCGTTGCCATAGCGGTGCGAGGTTTGCAGGCCGACCATGCCCACCATCAGCGGGTGATCGTCCGGGATCGTGCCCCAGCCCATCAGGGTCGGGATCACCGGGATGCCGGTGAGTTCAGCAAATTCAACCAGCAGCTCGCTGGCGTCGGCATTGATCACGCCGCCACCGCTGACCAGCAAGGGACGTTCGGCCGCATCCAGCAGCGCCAGGGCTTTTTCCACCTGGATGCGCGTAGCCAAGGGCTTGGCCAGCGGCAGTGGCTGGTAGGCGTCGATATCGAATTCGATCTCGGCCATCTGCACGTCGAACGGCAGGTCGATCAGCACCGGGCCAGGGCGGCCGGAGCGCATTTCATAGAAGGCTTTCTGGAACGCGTAGGGCACTTGGCCGGGCTCCAGAACAGTGGTCGCCCACTTGGTCACCGGCTTGACGATGCTGGTGATATCCACGGCCTGGAAGTCTTCCTTGTGCATCCGTGCACGTGGGGCCTGGCCGGTGATGCACAGAATCGGGATCGAGTCGGCCGAGGCGCTGTACAGGCCGGTGACCATGTCGGTGCCCGCCGGGCCGGAAGTACCGATGCACACGCCGATATTGCCGGCCTTGGTGCGGGTGTAGCCCTCGGCCATGTGCGAGGCGCCTTCAACGTGGCGAGCAAGGACGTGATCGATGCCACCGACCTTCTGCAAGGCCGAATACAGCGGGTTGATCGCGGCGCCCGGGATACCGAAGGCGGTGTCCACGCCTTCACGGCGCATTACCAGGACGGCGGCTTCGATTGCTCTCATTTTGCTCATGGTTTTGGTGCCTCTTGCGTTTTGTAATTGTATACAAGTGGTGTCTGGACAAAGTGTATTCACGGCGAGCTGCGAAGGTCAATGCATTTTGCAAAGTGGCCATGGCGTTCGTCGGAAGCACTTTTTTCGACGTGTGGAGCCTTTTGGCGAAAATATTGTATACAAAAATAAACGTCATTGTGTTCTATTTGTTTGATCGAGCATCTGATCAAACAGACCTCCACCGCATTCCCAATAACAAAAGAAGGACGGCACCATGAGCGCTTTAACCTTGAAACTTGCCACCCAACTCGCCAGCCAGGCCCTCACCGCAGGCCGCACGATCTCGGCTGCGCCGCTGACCATCGCGGTGCTCGACAGCGGCGGCCACTTGATCACCCTGCAACGCGAAGACGGCGCCAGCCTGCTGCGCCCACAAATCGCCATCGGCAAGGCCTGGGGCGCGATTGCACTGGGCAAGGGCTCGCGCTTGCTGGCGCTGGACGCACAGCAGCGCCCGGCGTTTATCGCCGCGTTGAACAGCCTGGGGCAGGGCAGCGTGGTGCCGGCACCGGGTGGTGTGTTGATACGGAATCAGGATGGGGTAGTGCTGGGGGCGATCGGGATCAGCGGAGATACCTCGGATATTGATGAGCAGTGCGCGATTACGGCTATCGAGGGGGTGGGGTTGTTGGCGGATGCGGGGGTTTCTGCTTGATTCTGTGGTGACTGTAAGGGCCTCTTCGCGAGCAAGCCCGCTCCCACACTTGGCTGCATTCCAAAGGTGGAACTCGGTCAAGTGTGGGAGCGGGCTTGCTCGCGAAGGCGGCGACCCGGTCTTGGCTTTAAACCCAAATCGCATCCCACAACGGATAGTCGCCAATCCGCTCTACCAACCCTGCTCGCAGTGGATTGGCCACCACATACCTGGCCATTTTTACCAAATCATCCTCCCTGCGCAGTGCCCGATCATGAAAACCGGTTTGCCAAAGCCGGCCCTTGCGCCCGGTTGCACCATTCACCGATCGCGTACTTTTGGATTTCACCTGACACATCAAATCCCCCAACGGGCCTTTTTGCAGTTCGATCAGCCAGTGGAAATGGTCTGGCATCACCACCCAGGCCAATGAATTAGCCAGGCCTTGGTATTGGGCCAGTCTGAACTGCCAGACCACCAGGCGGCCGAGGTGAAAGTCGCCGAATAGTGGGACTCGCTCCTGGGTGTTGGTGGTGATCAGGTAGACGCGGTTCGGTTCGCTGAACCGCCCGATGCGCAGGCGGTGTGAAGTCGCTAGATCAGGCATTCCATGGCCTCTCTTCAGATGGGTTCTGAGAGGCTAGATCTCGGTGGCTGACGCTGATCGGCAGGCTTTTGGCAGGATGTGTCTGGATGGGCGCTTTCGCGAGCAAGCCCGCTCCCCCATGGGGTCTGCGGTGTTAATACAATTTATGTCTCGCGCGGATCAAAATGTGGGAGCGGGCTTGCTCGCGAATAGCACCGGCACCTCGGCCCATCAGCCCAACTCACACCCCTTCAACACCAACCGAATAATCGTTTGCGCCGCCGCCTCATAATCCGCCTCATCCAGCTTGGCTTTGCCGGTCACCGCCGATATCTGCCAGTCAAAATCGGCATAGGTCTGCGTCGCCGCCCAGATGCTGAACATCAGGTGGTTGGGGTCTATGGCGGCGATCAGGCCGCGATCTACCCAGCTTTGGATGCAGTTGATGTTGTGCTTGGCCTGGGCGTTGAGCTGCTCGATCTGCTCGGGGCTCAGGTGCGGGGCGCCGTGCATGATTTCGCTGGCAAACACCTTGGATGCAAACGGCAAATCGCGGGAGATGCGGATTTTCGAGCGGATGTAGTTGCTCAGCACCACCGACGGCTCGCCCTCGGGGTTGAACGGTGTGGAGGCGGCCAGGATCGGCTCGATAATGCTTTCGAGCACCTCTCGGTAGAGGTTGTCCTTGGACCTGAAGTAGTAATAGACGTTGGGCTTGGGCAGCCCGGCCTTGGCGGCGATGTCGCTGGTTTTGGTCGCGGCGAAGCCCTTGTCGGCAAACTCCTCGCTGGCCGCCCGCAGGATCTTTTCTTTATTGCGCTCGCGAATGGTGCTCATAAACCAGGAGTTTCCTTGCCAGATCGGCGGTTGTGCATGGTAGCACCGGCTATCCGCGAGCCTCAAGAATGCGCCCGTAAAGCTTTGCGCCGCGCTATGCTCGGCGTTTCTCATTCTTATGGAAGCCCGATTGATGGCAGGAAGCAGCTTGTTGGTATTGATCGACGATATCGCCGCCGTACTCGATGACGTTGCGCTGATGACCAAAATGGCCGCCAAGAAGACCGCCGGCGTGCTGGGCGATGACTTGGCACTCAACGCCCAGCAGGTTTCCGGCGTGCGCGCCGAGCGGGAAATCCCTGTGGTGTGGGCGGTGGCCAAGGGGTCGTTTGTCAACAAACTGATCCTGGTGCCGGCGGCATTGCTGATCAGCGCCTTTGCGCCGTGGGCGGTCACGCCGCTGTTGATGCTCGGCGGCGCCTATTTGTGTTTTGAAGGCTTTGAGAAGCTTGCGCACACCTTCTTGCATAAACGCACCGAAGAACAGGCTCACCTGGTTGAAGCCGTGGCTGATCCGGCGACTGACTTGGTGGCATTTGAGAAGGACAAGATCAAAGGTGCAATTCGCACCGATTTCATCCTCTCGGCGGAAATCATCGCCATCACCCTGGGTACCGTTGCGGATGCGCCTTTGATGCAGCAAGTGATAGTGCTGTCGGGCATCGCCATTGTCATGACCATTGGCGTGTACGGGCTGGTGGCCGGTATCGTCAAGCTCGATGACCTGGGTCTGTGGCTGACGCAAAAGCCCGGCCAGGCGGCTCGCAGTATCGGTGGGGCGATCTTGCGCGCCGCGCCTTACATGATGAAAAGTCTGTCGGTGATCGGCACAGCGGCGATGTTCATGGTCGGCGGCGGCATACTCACCCATGGCGTGCCGGCGGTGCATCACTGGATCGAGACGCTCAGCCAGAGTGTCGGCGCGGCGGCGTGGTTGATGCCTACGTTGCTCAACGCAGTGGCCGGGATTATTGCCGGGGCGCTGGTGCTGGCCGTGGTTTCACTGGTAGGCAAAGTGTGGCGCGCGCTGAAACGCTAGATTGGCATTCGGCGGGCATATAGATACTATGCTAATCATTAGCTAGCTATCTATGTGTTCGCTGAATGAAGCTTTCCACGTTTCAACTGCCTGACTTCTGGCAAGCCACCCTGGCGCCCTCGCGGGACGATCTGCTGTTTGCGTTGCGCAACATGATCGCCGGCGGGGTCGCGTTGTATCTGGCCTTTTGCTTGGACTTGCAGCAGCCGCAATGGGCGCTGACCACGGTATTTATCGTCGGCCAGTCCACCAGCGGCATGGTCTTGGCCAAGGGTGCCTATCGGTTACTGGGCACGTTTGTGGGCGCGGCGGCTTCGGTGGTGATGATTGCTGTCTTCGGCCAAGCGCCTTTGTTGTTTCTACTGTGCATGGCGTTGTGGTTGGCGTTTTGCACCACAGGCGCGTCGTTGCTGCGCAATCACGCCTCTTATGGGTTTGTGCTGGCGGGCTACACCACGGCGATTATCGCGCTGCCTGCGACTGCGGCGCCGCTTGGGGTTTTCGATGAGGCGGTAGCCCGTTGCCAGGAAATCAGCCTGGGGATTCTCTGCGCGTCTATCGCCAGCACGATTTTATGGCCGCGCCGGGTTGAGCAGACGCTGGCGGTTCAAGGCCGTGCGGCCTGGCAGGCGGGCCTGCGCGCCGCGGCGTCGGAGCTGCTGGGCACCGATCAGCGCAAGGGGTTGCTCGAAGCACTGGGCCGTTTGGTTGCAGTTGATGCCCAGCGTGACCATGCCTGGTTCGAAGGCCCCAAGGGCCGGCGCAGATCCCAGGCGCTGCGGGTGCTGAGCCGGGACTTGCTGGGACTCTTGCGCGCGGCCCGCGGCGTGGCACGGCAGCGACTGATGCTGGAAGATGCGACCCGCGTGGCGCCTTGGGTGGACGAGGTGGCCGCGACGCTACAGCAAGAGCGGCCCGATGCGCTGCCTGCACTCTCGCAGCGCCTGAGGTTGGCGCTGGGTGATCCAGGTTTGAGCGCGGAGGCGCACTTTTGCCTGGTGCAATTGGCCGAGGTGCTGCGCTTGATCGATGTGGGCGCATTGACCCTGGCGGCCGTCGAAGCTGGCAGGGTGCCGCCCGGTGCGCCAGGCGCCCTGTCCTGGCATCGGGATATCGAGCAAGGCGTGCTCGGTGGGCTGCGCAGTGCCTTGGCGTTTCTGGCCGTTGCGGCATTCTGGATTTTTACCGACTGGCCGTCGGGCCTGGGTGCAGTGTCGATCAGCGGCGTGGTCTTGAGCCTGTTTGCCGCGCGGGAAAACCCTTCTGCGTCGGGCCTCAATTTTCTCAAGGGCATTGCGCTGTCGATCCCGATAGCCGGCTTTGTGCGCTTTGCCTTGTTGCCCGGGTTTGATGCTTTCGCGCTGTTATGCGTGGCATTAGGCGTGCCGTTGTTTTTCGCCTCGCTGTGCATGAGCCGGGCAAAACTTGTGGCCACCGCTTCGGCGTTTTGTATCTTCTTCGTCAACAACGTCGGGCCGAGCAACCTGATGAGCTACGACATTGCTGCCTTCCTCAACAAGGCCATCGCGACCTTGGTGGGCGTCGGGATTGCGGTGCTGGTGTTTCGCCTGATCCAGCTCAACCCTGGCGAGCGACACTACCGGCGTATGTTCAAGGCTTCGTTGTTCGATTTGGCGCAGTTGACTTCGCGCCCTCTGGAGCAAGCCGAGAGCTGGTTTGGCGGGCGCATGGCCGATCGTTTGATTCGCCTGTCACGCTACAGCCAAACCTTGCCCGCCGAGCGTCGTACCCATTGGGATAATGGCCTGCTCGGGTTGGACCTGGGTGATGAGTTGCTGGAGTTGCGTGCAAGCCTTGCGGGCAGCCAGGGCGCCTTGGCTGGCGAGCGTGATAATTATCTGCGGCAGTTGGCGGTGATACTCAGGCACGCGGGGCCAGGCTTGGCAACGGCGGGGATGCTGGATGGGCCAAGTGCTGCACTGCTTCAAGCACTTGAGCAGCCGTCGGGGTTGACGGAGCAGGATCGGGAGATGGCCAGGGCGGCGGTGCTGCAGTTGCGGTTTACCTGGCGCAAGTGGTGTCAGCGAGGCATATAGCAGCAGGAGCTGGCGAACCAGCTCCTGCAGGGAGGTTACTCGGCGATCTGCAACTTGCGCGACTCGGTATAGATGTAGCGCACCTTTTCATACTCAAACGGCGAGTTCATCTGACCGTAGCGGAAGCTGGTCTGGTAGCGCTTGTCGACGGCGCGCAAAGCCCAGATTTCCGGGTGGTTTTCGCTGACCTTGGAGACGTTGAGGAAGTTGATCTCGGTCTCGGCGCCGTAGTCGACGATCAGGCCGGTAGTGTCACGCAGGTTCGAGGGCCCGAAGATCGGCAGCACCAGGTAGGCGCCGCCAGGGACGCCGTAGAAGCCCAGGGTCTGGCCGAAGTCTTCGCTCTGGCGCGGCAGGCCCATGGCGGTGGCCGGGTCCCACAGGCCGGCGATGCCGATGGTGGTGTTGAGCAGCAGGCGCCCGGTGGTTTCCAGGGAGCGGTGGCCCTTGAGTTGCAACAGGCTGTTCACCAGGTTGGGCACATCGCCCAGGTTGTTGAAGAAGTTGCTCACACCGGTACGCAGGAAGCTGGGAGTGACGTAGGTGTAGCCGTTGACCACCGGCAGGAACACCCATTGGTCGAAGCGGTAGTTGAAGTGGTACACGCGGCGGTTCCACGACTCCAGCGGGTCATAGACGTTAAGTGCCGTCAGTGATGAACGCTCGAATTCACGCTGGTCCAGGCCCGGGTTGAACTTGAGTTTGGTCAGCGGTTCCTTGAAGCCGTCGGCGCCGACTTTGACCGGCTCGTGGGCCTTGCTGTTGTCGGCATTGGCCACGCCTGCGCACATCAAGGCGGCAAGCAGCAGAAGATATTTAGCCACGGAAGAACTCCAGCATGGCGTCGGCGTTGACGCGGTAATTGAGGTTGCCGCAGTGGCCGCCCAACGGGTAGACGGTCAAGCGATCGCCGAAGGTTTTACGCAGGAAACCCAGGTCGCCAGGGCCGAGGATCAAGTCGTCGGCGTTGTGCATCACGGCAATTTTCGGGCTGTCGTGCAGGTAGTCCTTGAGGGCATACAGGCTGACCTGATCGATCAGTTGCAGCAGGCTGCCGCCGTCGGAGCGCGCGCGCCACATCGGGATCACTTGTTCGGTGAGGTAGCAGTCGAAGTCGCATTGCAGCGCACGCTTGAGGAACGGCGTGAGGCTGGTGCCTTCGGTGATCGGGTATTTCGGCGGGATGATCAGGCCGCGACGGTTGATCAGGTCCGAGGTGAAGGCAATGTCGGCCGCCGAGAAGCGGAACGAGGTGCCGATCAGCATCGCCATCTGTTCGTTGGTCAAGTGCTGCTTGGACTGCTGGAAGTCATAGAGCAGGGCATCGTTGAGGTCGATGTAGCCTTTTTGCTGGAAGTAACGGGTCAGCTTGCTCAGCACCAGCTCATAAAACGTGGTGGTGTTGTTGATGCCCTTGACCTCGGTCTGTACCAGCTTGTCGAGGTTGGTGATCGAGGTGTAGAGGTTGACCGGCGGGTTGAGCAGCAGCACTTTCTTGAAGTTGAAGCTGCGGCGGGTCTCGTCGAGCTTGCTCACAAATGCCGCGTCCAAAGCGCCCAGGCTGTAGCCGGAGAGGTAGTAGTCGGTCACCGGCAGCGTGGAGTTCTGCGCGCGCACCGCCTGCATCACGCGGTACATGTCTTCGGCGTCTTCCTGGGTAATGCCGGGAGTGGCGAAGCGCGAAGCCGCGGCGATGAAGTCGAAGCTGGTGGGCGAGGACAACTGGACCACGTGGTAGCCGGCTTTGTAATAGAGCTTTTTGAGGTATTCGTTGATGCTGCTGTCATACCGCGCACCGGTGCCGGAAATCAGGAAAATCAGCGGTGCGGCGTGGTCTTGCTTGGCGATGCGGTAGGTGAGTTTCTTTACCGCCCAGAAGTTGTCCGGCAGGCTGAACTGGCGCTCAGGGCGCATGGTCAGGCTGTAGTCGGACTGGTTGATCTCGTCGTCGCTCGGCAATTGCGGGCGCAGATTCGGCGGAGTGGTGGCGATAGTCGCTTCGAACGGGTTGGTCAAAGGGTAGCCATAGCTGGCTGGGTCGATATCGACGGCCAGTGCTGACGCACTCAAAAATAGGCTGCCCAGCAAGGCAGCGCAGCGCAAGGAACGGAGCATGACTTAATCCCTAAGAGGAAACGTGCTGAATGAAGTTCGCAGGCTATGACCACCGCGTTGCCACCGAAGTGCCAGCCCTCGGCACTAAAAGTCGGAAAAAACCACGGAATCGGGGTAATAGTAGCCAGAAGATACACGTTGCCATGCATTGATGAACACTAATTGTGTGTATGCGCCTTGCTAACGGCTGCCGGCGCATTAAGCTGAGCGCCGTTTTTGCCTATCGGAGTACCCCATGTCCCATCGTTTGCCACTGATCCTGCTGCTTATTGCCCTGCCGTTATGGTTGGCCGCCAGTTATGGCGCCCGTTACGGGTTTATGGAAGATGGCCAGTGGGTGGGGGTCTGCGTTGACGAGGCCAGCCGCTGGGAATGCCAGTTGCGCTCGAACCTGGGGCTGATGATTCACTTCAAGGTATTGGGCTGGGCCGCATTGGTCACGTCGGTGCTGGCGTTTTTTGTGCCGGGGCGAGCGGGCTGGGGTTTGGCGGTGTTGGGGATGGTGTTCGGGTTGCCGGCACTGGCGTTGTATAACACCACGTTTGCGGTGTTTGCGGTGGTGATTGCGGGGTTGCGGTTGGTCAGGAAGCCTCGGGGCGTCTGATAGAGCCTCATCGCAGCGGTGCGACGATTCGACAAGCCAGTTCCCACATTAGATTGGGTGCATCCAATGGAATGCGGTCGAATGTGGGAGCTGGCTTGCCTGCGATAGCATTTTTAAGCTTTGCGCACCCGCAAGCAACGCCACAACGCTACAACCATCAACACGCTGACCACCGCCCAACCCCACGCCTGCTGGTTCAGCAAGCCTTCGCGATACAGCTGCGGCGCAATGCCGGCGCCAATAATGAAGGCCAGCAGCGCAATCTCCCGACGCGGGCCGGTGACCGGGCGAACCAGGTAAACCAGTGCCGGCAATACCAGTGCCGCACTTGGGAAGCTGCGATAGCGCGGGTCAAACACCAGCGCCAGCATCATCACTGCACCGGCGAACCCGGCAATTGCCACCAGCCAACCTGCGCGTTGCTCCAGCCAAGTGAAGGCGCGTTCCCGCCAAGCTTCCCGAGCGCTTAAAGCCAGCGCGGCATGGGCCAGTACCAACAGGTTCAACACCACCAGTAAGCCCGCCCACACCCATTCATCGTTGAAACGTGCTGTGACACGGGTCAGCTCGGCCCAGGTGCCAATGGAGCAGGCGGCCACTACGCCGAGTAATGGCAGCATGAATGCGGCACGCGCGCTGCGCACCCGGCCGCCCAGTGCCAGAGTGCCCAGCAGAATCAGGCCGCCGATGCCCAGCCACAGCGGCCAATACGGCACGTTACTCACCGGCCCGGCAAGGATGCCCTTGTCCTGGCGGTCGGCGTCAAACAAGCCCCAGTAACCACCGACTGCACCTTCGCTGGCGCGTTTCCACGGCTGGTCAAACGCTTCGATCAGGTTGTAGCGCCAGCCATTGGCCTCGGCCATGGCCACAAAACCACGCATGAACTTGGCCTCGTTGACCCGGCTCGGCACCGCGGTTTCGCGCTGGCGGCCTTCGCTGGGCCAGCCGGTCTCGCCGATCAGCACATCTTTAGGGGCGAATTTGTTGCCAAAGGTCTGGCGCACATCCCCCACATGCTTGAGGGCCTGGTCGATGCCCGACGGGTCATCTTCCCAGTAGGGCAGCAGGTGAATGGTCAGGAAATCCACCGCCGGGGCGATTTCCGGGTGTTGCAGCCAGAACTCCCACACATCGGCATAAGTGACCGGCTGCTTGATCTGGCTTTTGACCTGATGGATCAGCGTCACCAACTGCTTCGCGGTGACTTCCTTGCGCAGCAGGGCCTCGTTACCGACGATCACCGAAGTGACCACATCGGGGTTGGCATTGGCAGCAGCAATCAATTCTTTGATTTCTTTTTCGGTGGCCACCGGGTCACTGCTGACCCAGGCGCCGGCCATCACCTTCAAACCATGCTTGCGCGCCATGCCAGGCAGGGCTTCCAGGCCGGTCATGGAATAAGTGCGGATGCATTCAAAACGGGTGGCCAGCAGCGCCAGGTCGGCGTCCATGCGCTCAGGGCGCAGTTTGAACGGCTGGTCGAACGGCGACTGGTCCTTGTCGAACGGCGTGTAGGACGCGCATTGCATCTTGTGGCTGGCACTGGCCACATCCGGCAACACCACCGGTCGGCCAAGGCCGTACCAATAGCCGACGAGGGCAAGCACGCCGAGGATCAAGGCGCAGAAATAGGGCAGGGCAGGAAAGCGGGCAGTCGCGGGCATGGTCAGCTTATCTGGGGGAGCAAAGGCGCGCATCTTACCCGGATTTGGCCCGTCCCAGTGGGGCTGCATAATTTAGACATGCAAAGTTCGGGCGGGAAATTGACGCCAAGTCCTAGGAACTGTCCTGCTGGCGATGTGATGTCGTTTCTTGCTTACCCGAGGTCGCTGACAGAGCAGGTCCAAGGCCCCGGCAGGTTGATGATCGAAGTGTCAGCACTCCACTGGCGGCGCACCACCGTGATCGACGCGCGTGAAGGGGGCGCGATGCACCCTATAACAACAGGTTGACGTCGCTCGGCATCCGCCGAGCGCAGCACTTTCGGGGAAGTATTATGAAGATGCGACGACTCTTGGGCGCAGCTGCCACTCTGGTAGTTGCGATGGGCTCCACACTGGCCAGCGCCGACAGCAAAACCCTGAGCATCGGCTATGTAGATGGTTGGTCCGACAGCGTTGCCACGACCCATGTGGCAGCCGAGGTGATCAGGGAAAAACTCGGTTACGACGTGAAACTGCAAGCGGTCGCCACCGGGATCATGTGGCAGGGCGTAGCTACCGGCAAACTCGACGCCATGCTCTCCGCCTGGCTGCCCGTGACTCACGGTGAATACTGGACCAAGAACAAGGACAAGGTGGTCGACTACGGCCCCAACTTCAAGGATGCCAAAATTGGCCTGATCGTGCCGGAGTACGTTAAAGCCAAGTCCATCGAAGACCTCAAGACCGACACCACCTTCAAGAACAAGATCGTCGGCATCGACGCCGGTTCAGGCGTGATGCTCAAGACCGACGAAGCCATCAAGGCCTATGGCCTGGACTACAAACTGCAAGCCAGTTCGGGCGCTGCGATGATCGCCGAGCTGACCCGTGCCGAAGACAAGCAGGAATCCATTGCGGTGACCGGCTGGGTGCCACACTGGATGTTCGCCAAGTGGAAACTGCGCTTTCTGGACGACCCAAAAGGGATTTATGGTGCTGCTGAGACCGTCAACAGCATCGGCAGCAAGGGCCTGGAGAAGAAAGCGCCGGAAGTCGCCGCTTTCCTGAAGAAATTCCAATGGGCCTCCAAGGACGAAATCGGCGAAGTGATGCTGGCAATTCAAGAGGGCGCCAAGCCTGATGCTGCGGCCAAGGATTGGGTCGCCAAGCACCCTGAACGTGTCGCGGAGTGGACCGCAAAATAAAGCACTAACCCTTGTGGGAGCGGGCTTGCCCGCGATGGCGGCGTATAAGTCACAGATGTTTTGACTGATACACCGCCATCGCGGGCAAGCCCGCTCCCACATTAGCCTCGCACGCCCGTAAACCCTCGCTACACTCCCTCTACTACTAAGGTCGTCTGGAACCTGTTCCGCAGCCGCATACAGTGGATATGTTCCAAAATAATAAAAAGCTGTGCTGCGAGGATAAAAACAATGAACGACAGCATTTACCTCTCGATTCAAAACAGCCCGCGTTTCAAGGAGCTGGTCAGAAAAAGGGAAAGGTTCGCCTGGATACTCTCGGCGATCATGCTAGGGCTTTACTCCGCTTTCATCCTGTTGATTGCCTACGGGCCACAAATACTGGGGGCCAAACTCAGCCCCGGCTCATCCATCACCTGGGGCATCCCCATCGGGGTCGGCCTGATTGTCTCGGCCTTTGTCCTCACCGGCATCTATGTACGACGCGCCAACGGCGAATTCGACGACCTGAACAATGCGATTCTCAAGGAGGCTGCGCAATGATCCGTCGTCTATTGGCTGTACTTGGCGCCTCGGTCTTTGCGCCCGCCGTTTGGGCGGCGGATGCATTGACCGGTGAAGTACACAAACAACCGCTGAACGTTGCAGCGATCCTGATGTTCGTGGTCTTCGTCGGCGCGACGTTGTGCATCACCTACTGGGCGTCCAAACGCAACAAGTCGGCGGCCGACTACTATGCGGCCGGCGGCAAGATCACCGGTTTCCAGAACGGCCTGGCGATTGCCGGCGACTACATGTCGGCGGCGTCCTTCCTGGGGATTTCCGCGCTGGTGTTCACCTCCGGCTACGATGGCCTGATCTACTCGATCGGCTTCCTGGTGGGCTGGCCGATCATTCTGTTCCTGATCGCCGAGCGCCTGCGTAACCTGGGCAAGTACACCTTTGCCGACGTGGCGTCCTATCGCCTGGGGCAAACCCAGATCCGCAGTCTGTCGGCCTGTGGCTCGCTGGTGGTGGTGGCGTTCTACCTGATCGCGCAAATGGTAGGGGCGGGCAAGCTGATTCAGCTGCTGTTCGGTCTGGACTACCACGTAGCGGTGATCCTGGTGGGTATCCTGATGTGCATGTATGTGCTGTTTGGCGGCATGCTGGCAACCACTTGGGTGCAAATCATCAAGGCGGTGCTGTTGCTGTCCGGTGCTTCGTTCATGGCGTTGATGGTGATGAAGCACGTCAACTTCGACTTCAACATGCTGTTTTCCGAGGCGATCAAGGTTCACCCTAAAGGTGAGGCGATCATGAGTCCCGGCGGCTTGGTAAAAGATCCGATTTCGGCATTCTCGCTGGGCCTGGCGCTGATGTTCGGTACGGCCGGCCTGCCGCACATCCTGATGCGCTTCTTCACCGTCAGTGACGCCAAGGAAGCGCGTAAGAGCGTGCTGTATGCCACCGGTTTCATCGGCTACTTCTATATCCTGACGTTTATCATCGGCTTTGGCGCGATCCTGCTGGTGAGCACCAACCCGGCGTTCAAGGATGCTGCAGGTGCCTTGCTCGGCGGTAACAACATGGCGGCGGTGCACCTGGCCAACGCGGTGGGTGGCAGCATTTTCCTCGGCTTCATCTCGGCCGTGGCGTTTGCCACCATCCTGGCAGTGGTTGCCGGTTTGACCCTGGCCGGTGCTTCGGCGGTGTCCCATGACCTGTACGCCAGTGTGATCAAGAAGGGCAAGGCCAACGAGAAAGATGAGATTCGCGTGTCGAAGATCACCACCGTGGCGTTGGGCGTGTTGGCGATCGGCCTGGGTATCCTGTTCGAAAGCCAGAACATCGCGTTCATGGTCGGCCTGGCGTTCTCGATTGCTGCCAGCTGTAACTTCCCGGTGCTGCTGCTTTCCATGTACTGGAAAAACCTCACCACCCGTGGCGCCATGATTGGCGGCTGGCTGGGCTTGATCAGTGCCGTCGGCCTGATGATCCTTGGCCCGACCATCTGGGTGTCGATCCTGCACCATGAAAAAGCGATCTTCCCTTACGAGTACCCGGCGCTGTTCTCGATGATCATTGCGTTCGTCGGCATCTGGTTCTTCTCCATCACTGACAAGTCGGCGGCGGCAGAAAAAGAGCGTGCGCTGTACTTCCCGCAGTTTGTGCGTTCGCAGACTGGCTTGGGGGCAAGCGGAGCGGTTAATCACTAATATTTGTAACGGTTACAAAAAAATGCCCCGGTCGTGAGATCGGGGCATTTTTTTGCTTTTATTGGTAACGGATTTCACAAAACAGTTTCTCAACGCTTGCATCAATAAAGTGCCTCTACGCCGATCGTTCCCATGCTCTGCGTGGGAATACAGCCATGGACGCTCTGCGTCCCGGTTGGCGCTGGCCTCCGGTCTTGCGCTCAATTCCTGCACAAATAAAAACGGCCTCCTTGTGAAAGGAGGCCGTTTTTAAGACCAAATAGTTAGATGCTTACTTGCGATCTTCCAGTTTGGTGATATCACGCGACTCGTAGCCGGTGTACAGCTGGCGCGGGCGGCCAATCTTGTACGGGCTGGAGAGCATTTCTTTCCAGTGCGAGATCCAGCCGACAGTACGTGCCAAGGCGAAGATCACGGTGAACATGCTGGTTGGAATGCCGATCGCCTTGAGGATGATCCCCGAGTAGAAGTCGACGTTCGGGTACAGCGAGCGTTCGATGAAGTACGGGTCGGTCAGGGCGATCTCTTCCAGGCGCATGGCCAGTTCGAGTTGCGGATCGTTCTTGATGCCCAGCTCCTTCAACACTTCGTCGCAGGTCTGTTTCATCACGGTGGCACGCGGGTCACGGTTCTTGTAGACGCGGTGACCGAAGCCCATCAGTTTGAACGGATCTTCCTTGTCCTTGGCCTTGGCGATGAACTTGTCGATGTTGGACACATCGCCGATTTCATCGAGCATGGTCAGCACGGCTTCGTTCGCACCGCCGTGGGCAGGGCCCCACAATGCGGCAATGCCGGCGGCGATACAGGCGAACGGGTTGGCGCCCGAAGAACCCGCCAGACGTACGGTGGAGGTGGAGGCGTTTTGCTCGTGGTCGGCGTGGAGGATGAAAATCTTGTCCATCGCCTTGGCCAGCACCGGGCTGATCGGTTTGATCTCGCACGGGGTGTTGAACATCATGTGCAGGAAGTTTTCCGCGTACGTCAGGTCGTTGCGCGGGTACATCATGGGTTGACCCATGGAGTACTTGTAAACCATTGCGGCCAGGGTTGGCATCTTGGCAACCAGGCGGATCGCGGAAATTTCGCGATGCTGCGGGTTATTGATGTCCAGGGAGTCGTGATAGAAGGCCGACAGGGCGCCGACTACACCGCACATGACGGCCATCGGGTGGGCGTCGCGACGGAAGCCGTTGAAGAAGGTCTTCAACTGCTCGTGAACCATGGTGTGGTTCTTCACGGTGCTGACGAACTGGGCTTTCTGCTCAGCTGTTGGCAATTCGCCATTTAGCAGCAGGTAGCAGGTTTCCAGGTAGTCCGACTGTTCAGCAAGCTGTTCGATCGGGTAGCCGCGGTGCAGCAAAATACCATTGTCACCATCGATATAGGTGATCTTCGACTCGCAAGAGGCGGTCGACATGAAGCCTGGGTCGAATGTGAAACGGCCCGTGGCCGTCAGGCCCCGTACGTCGATAACATCGGGACCAACGGTGCCGGTTAAAATGGGCAGCTCGACGGGGGCTGCGCCCTCGATGATCAACTGCGCTTTTTTGTCAGCCATGTGGCCTCCTATTTATGCTTCAAATCATCAGACAGACCCCCCACGCAGGGCCCGCACCACTATATTGATATAAATCCAGATGTCAATTTGCCTAAAGTCTTGCTCCAGAAGGCTTTAACCATACTTTTTCGTCGAAATTGACTGCCATTTACGCCTTTTATACCGCCAGCGCAATCCGCTATTAGGGTGAGGAGTGCGCGTTGTCATTAGTAACCTAACTGTCTATACTCGGCCACCGACCGCCAAGGGCTTTTGGGCTTGCTTTCATTGGGGGTCGCACTCCCTGGGTGGTGCTTACCTGACCAGTGCACTCCCCAACAACTTTGCCCTGATTGTTAGGGGCTCTTCAGTGTGAAAAAAAGCCGTGAATAGCCAACGACCTGTAAACCTAGACCTAAGGACCATCAAACTCCCCATCACCGGCGTTACGTCGTTCCTGCACCGTGTTTCCGGCATCATCCTGTTCCTGGGCTTGGGCATCATGCTTTATGCATTGAGCAAATCCCTGGGTTCCGAGGAAGGATACGCCGAGGTGAAGGCATGCTTGACCAGCCCGCTGGCCAAGTTCGTAGCATGGGGCCTCCTGTCCGCTCTGCTGTATCACCTGGTAGCCGGTGTGCGCCACTTGATCATGGATGCGGGTATCGGTGAGACGCTGGAAGGCGGCCGCCTGGGCTCGAAAATCATCATCGCCATTTCCGTGGTGCTGATCGTTCTGGCAGGAGTTTGGATATGGTAACCAGCGTTACGAACCTTTCGCGTTCGGGCCTCTATGACTGGATGGCACAGCGTGTGTCTGCGGTCGTTCTCGCGGCTTATTTCATTTTCCTGATCGGATACCTCGTCGCAAACCCGGGCATCGGCTATGAGCAATGGCATGGCCTGTTTTCCCACAATGCGATGCGAATCTTCAGTCTGCTGGCCCTTGTAGCCCTGGGCGCTCACGCCTGGGTCGGCATGTGGACCATCGCGACCGACTACCTGACGCCGATGGCGCTGGGCAAGTCCGCGACTGCAGTACGTTTTCTCTTCCAGGCAGTCTGCGGCGTTGCGATGTTCGCGTACTTCGTCTGGGGTGTGCAGATTCTTTGGGGTATCTGATTCATGGCTAACATTCCAACTATTTCCTTCGACGCCATCATTATTGGTGGCGGCGGTGCCGGCATGCGCGCAGCGCTGCAGCTGGCTCAGGGCGGTCACAAGACTGCCGTGATCACCAAGGTGTTCCCGACCCGTTCCCACACTGTGTCGGCCCAGGGTGGCATCACCTGCGCCATCGCCTCCGCCGACCCGAACGATGACTGGCGCTGGCACATGTACGATACCGTCAAGGGTTCCGACTACATCGGTGACCAGGACGCTATCGAGTACATGTGTCAGGAAGGCCCGGCCGCCGTGTTCGAGCTGGACCACATGGGTCTGCCGTTCTCGCGTACCGAGCAAGGTCGTATCTACCAGCGTCCATTCGGCGGCCAGTCGAAGGATTACGGTAAAGGCGGGCAGGCTGCCCGTACGTGCGCCGCTTCCGACCGTACCGGTCACGCGCTGTTGCACACCCTTTATCAGGGCAACCTGAAAGCCGGTACCACGTTCCTGAACGAGTACTACGCCGTTGACCTGGTGAAGAACGCCGACGGCGCCTTCGTCGGTGTGATCGCCATCTGCATCGAAACCGGTGAAACCACCTACATCCGTGCCAAGGCTACTGTGCTGGCAACCGGCGGTGCAGGTCGTATCTACGCGTCGACCACCAATGCCCTGATCAACACCGGTGACGGCGTCGGCATGGCCCTGCGTGCTGGCGTGCCGGTACAAGACATTGAAATGTGGCAGTTCCACCCGACCGGCATCGCCGGCGCCGGTGTACTGGTTACAGAAGGTTGCCGTGGTGAAGGTGGTTACCTGATCAACAAGCACGGCGAGCGTTTCATGGAGCGTTATGCTCCGAACGCCAAAGACCTTGCAGGTCGTGACGTTGTGGCCCGTTCGATGGTTAAGGAAATCATCGCCGGTAACGGCTGTGGCCCGAACGGCGACCACGTACTGCTGAAACTCGATCACCTCGGTGAAGAAGTCCTGCACAGCCGCCTGCCAGGTATCTGCGAATTGTCCAAGACTTTTGCGCACGTTGACCCGGTAGTTGCTCCGGTGCCGGTTGTTCCGACTTGCCACTATATGATGGGCGGCGTGCCGACCAACATTCATGGCCAGGCGATCACCCAGAACGCCGAAGGCGTGGACGAGATCATCCACGGTCTGTTCGCCGTAGGCGAAGTGGCTTGCGTATCGGTACACGGTGCCAACCGTCTGGGCGGCAACTCGCTGCTCGACCTGGTGGTATTCGGTCGTGCTGCCGGCCTGCACCTGGAAAAAGCCCTGACCGACGGCATCGAATACGATGACGCCACCGACGCCAACATCGAGGCCGCCCTGGCGCGCCTGAACGCTCTGAACGAGCGTACCGATGGCGAAGACGTGGCTACCCTGCGTCGCGAGCTGCAAAGCTGCATGCAGAACTACTTCGGTGTATTCCGTACCGGCGAATACATGCAGAAGGGTATTGCCCAGCTGGCCGACCTGCGCACGCGCATCGCCAACGTCAAGATCAACGATAAGAGCCAGGCGTTCAACACGGCTCGTATCGAAGCCCTTGAGCTGCAAAACCTGCTGGAAGTGGCCGAAGCCACTGCGATCGCCGCCGAGGTTCGTAAAGAATCCCGTGGTGCCCACGCCCGTGAAGACTTTGAAGATCGCGACGACGAAAACTGGTTGTGCCACACCCTGTACTTCCCGGGTGACAAGCGCGTGACCAAGCGTGCCGTGAACTTCTCGCCGAAGACGGTGCCGACGTTTGAACCGAAGATTCGGACTTACTAAGGGTGGCTGCCATGTTGAAAGTCAGTGTTTACCGCTACAACCCTGATCAGGACGCCGCGCCGTTCATGCAGGAATTTCAGGTCGATACCGGTGGTAAAGACCTGATGGTGCTGGATGTACTGGCACTGATCAAAGAGCAGGACGAAGGTTTCTCCTATCGTCGCTCTTGCCGTGAGGGCGTTTGTGGCTCCGACGGCATGAACATCAACGGCAAAAACGGCCTGGCGTGCATCACGCCGCTGTCGGCTGTTGTTAAAGGTAACAAGCTGATCGTTCGTCCTCTGCCAGGTTTGCCGGTTATCCGTGACCTGGTGGTCGATATGAGCATCTTCTACAAGCAATACGAGAAAGTTAAGCCGTTCCTGCAGAACGACACGCCGGCTCCGGCCATCGAACGTCTGCAGTCCCCTGAAGAGCGTGAAAAGCTCGACGGTCTGTACGAGTGCATCCTGTGCGCTTGCTGCTCGACCTCGTGCCCGTCCTTCTGGTGGAACCCGGACAAGTTCCTGGGTCCAGCTGCCCTGCTGCAAGCGTACCGCTTCCTGGCAGACAGCCGTGACACCAAGACGTCCGAGCGTCTGGCTTCACTGGATGACCCGTTCAGCGTATTCCGCTGCCGCGGGATCATGAACTGCGTCAACGTATGTCCCAAAGGCCTGAACCCGACTAAGGCCATTGGTCACATCCGTAACATGCTGCTGCAAAGCGGCGTGTAAGCGACGTTGTAGCAAAGCAGGACCGTTGTGCCCGTAAATGCTACGGCGCAGGCTTCAACCGGCGCCGTAGTTTTAACTTGAGCAGCGACTTACAAAGCCGCAGCTCTTATTTTGAAGAAATGAGACAAGCAGGGGCATTCGGGTTGGTACCCGAACTATCAGCGTGATCCTAAGTGGCTTGTTTTGGTCGCTGCACTTGGCCTTTTGCAAGCAAACTCGGTGTTTTCGCCGGTGGTGTCCCCAAATCGAGGGTGACCAAGCATGCAAGAAAGCGTGATGCAGCGCATGTGGAACAGCGGCTATCTTTCAGGTGGTAACGCTGCCTATGTGGAAGAGCTTTATGAGCTCTACCTGCACGACCCTAACGCTGTGCCAGAAGAATGGCGCACCAAATTTCAGACGTTGTCTTCAGACGGCAACGCTGCCACCGATGTATCGCACGCAACAATTCGCGATCAATTTGTGCTGCTGGCAAAGAACCAGCGCCGCGCCCAACCGGTTTCCGCCGGTAGCGTGAGCAGCGAGCATGAGAAGAAGCAAGTTGAAGTATTGCGACTGATCCAGGCTTACCGGATGCGTGGCCACCAGGCGGCCCAGCTTGACCCGCTGGGGCTCTGGAAGCGTCCTGCACCTGCTGACCTGTCGATCAATCATTACGGCTTGACCAATGCCGATCTTGATACGACCTTCCGTGCCGGCGACCTGTTCATCGGCAAAGAGGAAGCGAGCCTACGCGAAATTCACGAAGCGTTGCAGCAGACATATTGCCGCACCATCGGCGCTGAGTTTACGCACATCACCGATTCCGAGCAGCGCCACTGGTTCCAGCATCGCCTGGAAGGTGTGCGTGGCCGTCCGGTTTTGTCCGCCGACGTGCGCAGCCACTTGCTGGAGCGCGTGACCGCGGCCGAAGGTCTCGAGAAATACCTGGGTACCAAATACCCGGGCACCAAGCGTTTCGGCCTGGAAGGCGGCGAAAGCCTGATTCCAATGCTCGACGAGTTGATCCAGCGTTCCGGTTCCTACGGCACCAAGGAAATCGTGATCGGCATGGCTCACCGTGGTCGCCTGAACGTGTTGGTCAACACCTTCGGCAAGAACCCGCGTGAACTGTTCGACGAGTTCGAAGGCAAGAAGAAGGTCGAACTGGGTTCCGGTGACGTCAAGTATCACCAGGGCTTCTCGTCCAACGTAATGACTACCGGCGGTGAAGTTCACCTGGCCATGGCCTTCAACCCGTCCCACCTGGAAATCGTTTCTCCGGTGGTCGAGGGTTCGGTGCGTGCTCGCCAGGATCGTCGTAACGATTCCACCGGTGAGAAAGTCCTGCCGATTTCCATCCACGGTGACGCGGCGTTCGCCGGTCAAGGCGTGGTCCTGGAAACGTTCCAGATGTCGCAGACTCGCGGCTTCAAGACCGGCGGTACGGTTCACATCGTCATCAACAACCAAGTCGGTTTCACCATCAGCAACCCGCTGGACGCGCGCTCTACCGAGTACGCGACCGACGTTGCCAAGATGATCCAGGCGCCGATCCTCCATGTGAATGGTGATGATCCGGAAGCCGTGTTGTTCGTGACCCAGCTCGCCATCGACTACCGCATGCAGTTCAAGCGTGACGTGGTCATCGACCTGGTTTGCTACCGCCGTCGCGGTCACAACGAAGCGGATGAGCCGAGCGGCACCCAGCCGTTGATGTACCAGCAGATCACCAAGCAGCGCACCACCCGTGAACTGTACGCCGACAGCCTGATTACGGCCGGCGTGGTTGACGATGCGCGTGTTCAGGCGAAAGTCGACGAATACCGCAACGCGCTGGACAACGGCCTGCATGTAGTGAAAAGCCTGGTTAAAGAACCGAACAAAGAGCTGTTCGTGGACTGGCGCCCGTACCTGGGCCACGCCTGGACGGCGCGTCACGACACCTCGTTCGACCTCAAGACCCTGCAGGAACTGTCCGCCAAGCTGCTGGAAATTCCAGATGGCTTCGTGGTGCAGCGCCAGGTTGCGAAGATCTACGAAGACCGTCAGAAGATGCAAGCCGGCGGCCTGCCGATCAACTGGGGTTACGCCGAAACCATGGCGTACGCGACCCTGGCGTTCGAAGGTCACCCGATCCGCATGACCGGCCAGGACATCGGCCGTGGTACGTTCTCGCACCGTCACGCGGTACTGCACAACCAGAAAGACGCGACCACCTACGTACCGCTGCAACACCTGTACGAAGGCCAGCCACGTTTCGACCTGTACGACTCGTTCCTGTCCGAAGAAGCCGTACTGGCGTTCGAATACGGCTACTCCACCACCACGCCAAATGCGCTGGTGATCTGGGAAGCCCAGTTCGGCGACTTCGCCAACGGTGCCCAGGTGGTTATCGACCAGTTCATCACCAGCGGTGAGCACAAGTGGGGCCGTCTGTGCGGTCTGACCATGTTGCTGCCACACGGTTATGAAGGTCAGGGTCCGGAGCACTCCTCGGCCCGTCTGGAGCGTTACCTGCAGCTGTGCGCCGAGCACAACATCCAGGTGTGCGTGCCGACTACCCCGGCCCAGATCTACCACTTGCTGCGTCGTCAGGTGATCCGCCCGCTGCGCAAGCCGCTGGTAGTGCTGACCCCGAAATCGCTGTTGCGTCACAAATTGGCCATCTCGACCCTGGAAGATCTGGCCGACGGTTCGTTCCAGACCGTGATTCCAGAAATCGACACCCTGGACGCTGCCAAGGTCACTCGCCTGGTCCTGTGCAGCGGCAAGGTTTACTACGACTTGCTGGAAAAACGCCGTGCCGAAGGCCGCGAAGACATCGCCATCGTGCGTATCGAGCAGCTTTACCCGTTCCCGGAAGACGACCTGATGGAGGCCATCGCGCCTTACACCAACCTCACCCACGCGGTGTGGTGCCAGGAAGAACCGATGAACCAGGGCGCGTGGTACAGCAGCCAGCATCATTTGCGTCGCAGTATCGGTAACCACAAAACAGGCCTGGGCCTGGAGTACGCCGGTCGTGATGCTTCTGCTGCACCTGCGTGTGGTTATGCGTCGATGCACGCCGAGCAGCAGGAAAAACTGCTGCAAGATGCTTTCACTGTTTAACGCCTTCGCGCTGACTGAAACCGAATTTTAAGGACCCACAGATAATGGCTATCGAAATCAAAGCCCCGTCATTCCCGGAATCGGTTGCCGATGGCACCGTTGCCACCTGGCACAAGAAACCAGGCGACGCTGTAAAGCGTGACGACCTGATCGTCGACATCGAGACCGACAAAGTCGTTCTGGAAGTGTTGGCCGAAGCTGACGGCGTGCTGGGCGCGATCGTGGCTGAAGAGGGCGCTACCGTCCTGTCGAACCAGATCCTGGGCTCGATCGAAGCGGGCGGCGCTGCTGCTCCGGCTGCCGCTGCTGCTCCAGCTGCCGCACCTGCCGCTGCCGCTCCGGCTGCAGGTGGTGAAGACCCGATCGCCGCACCGGCTGCGCGTCAGCTGGCTGAAGAAAACGGCATCAACCTGGCGTCCCTCAAGGGCACCGGCAAAGACGGCCGCGTAACCAAGGAAGACGTGGTTGCTGCTGTCGAAGCCAAGAAAAACGCTCCGGCTGCTGCACCGGCCAAGGCTGCAGCACCTGCTGCCGCTGCGCCTGTGTTCGCTGCTGGCGACCGCACCGAGAAGCGCGTACCGATGACCCGCGTGCGTGCCACCGTGGCCAAGCGTCTGGTTGAAGCGCAGTCGAACATGGCGATGCTGACCACCTTCAACGAAGTCGACATGACTGAAGTCATGGCCCTGCGTTCGAAGTACAAGGATCTGTTTGAGAAGTCCCACAATGGCGTGCGCCTGGGCTTCATGTCGTTCTTCGTGAAAGCGGCCACCGAAGCGCTGAAACGCTTCCCGGCAGTCAACGCTTCCATCGACGGCAGCGACATCGTTTACCACGGCTATGCAGACGTCGGCGTTGCCGTGTCCAGCGACCGTGGCCTGGTAGTACCGGTCCTGCGTAACGCCGAGCTGATGAGCCTGGCTGAAATCGAAGGCGGCATCGCCGGCTTCGGCAAGAAAGCCCGTGACGGCAAGCTGACCATCGACGAGATGACCGGCGGTACCTTCACCATCACCAACGGTGGTACCTTCGGTTCGATGATGTCGACCCCGATCGTCAACCCGCCGCAAGCTGCGATCCTGGGCATGCACAACATCATCCAGCGTCCGATGGCCATCAACGGCCAAGTCGTGATCCGCCCGATGATGTACCTGGCGCTGTCGTACGATCACCGCCTGATCGATGGTAAAGAAGCCGTGACTTTCCTGGTAACCATCAAGAACCTGCTGGAAGACCCGGCTCGTCTGCTGCTGGACATCTAAAGACGCAGCTGCAAGTTGCGAGCTACAAGCTGTAGGAAAAAGCAGCTTGGCTTGCAGCTTGTCGCTTGAAGCTTGTCGCTGAATAGAGGATCTATTTTCATGACACAGAAATTTGACGTTGTAGTGATTGGTGCAGGTCCTGGCGGCTACGTTGCCGCCATCAAGGCCGCACAACTGGGCCTCTCGACTGCTTGCATTGAAAAATACACCGACAAGGAAGGCAAACTGGCGCTGGGCGGTACTTGCCTGAACGTTGGTTGCATTCCTTCCAAGGCGCTGCTGGACAGCTCCTGGAAATTCCACGAAGCCCAAGACGGTTTCGCGATCCACGGCATCAACCATGCTGGCGTGACCATGGACGTGCCAGCAATGGTCGGCCGTAAAGCCAACATCGTTAAAGGCCTGACTTCCGGCGTTGCCACCTTGTTCAAGGCCAACGGCGTGACTTCCCTGCAAGGCCACGGCAAGCTGCTGGCCGGCAAGAAAGTTGAAATCACCAAGCCGGACGGCTCGGTTGAAGTCATCGAAGCCGAAAACGTGATCCTGGCACCAGGTTCGCGTCCAATCGACATTCCGCCTGCTCCTGTTGACCAGAACGTGATCGTTGATTCGACCGGCGCCCTGGAATTCCAAGCGGTTCCCAAGCGTCTGGGCGTGATCGGCGCTGGCGTAATCGGCCTGGAACTGGGTTCGGTATGGTCGCGCCTGGGTTCTGAAGTGACTGTGCTGGAAGCCCTGGACACGTTCCTGCTGGCTGCCGACACTGCAGTGTCCAAAGAAGCGCTGAAAACCCTGACCAAGCAAGGTCTGGATATCAAGCTGGGCGCCCGTGTTACCGGTTCCAAGGTCAACGGCGAAGAAGTCGTTGTGACCTACACCGATAAAGAAGGCGAGCAGACCATCACCTTCGATAAGCTGATCGTAGCCGTGGGTCGCCGTCCAGTGACCACCGACCTGCTGGCTTCCGATAGCGGCGTGAACATCGACGAGCGTGGTTTCATCCACGTTGACGATCATTGCGCTACTACCGTGCCAGGCGTGTATGCCATCGGCGACGTGGTTCGCGGCATGATGCTGGCGCACAAGGCTTCCGAAGAAGGCATCATGGTTGTCGAGCGCATCAAGGGTCATAAAACCCAGATGAACTACGACCTGATCCCATCGGTTATCTACACCCACCCGGAAATTGCATGGGTCGGCAAGAACGAACAGCAGTTGAAAGCTGAAGGCGTTGAAGTTAACGTCGGCACCTTCCCGTTTGCCGCTTCTGGCCGTGCCATGGCAGCTAACGACACCGGTGGTTTTGTCAAAGTCATCGCTGATGCCAAGACTGACCGCGTATTGGGCGTCCACGTGATTGGCCCAAGCGCTGCAGAACTGGTTCAGCAGGGCGCGATCGGTATGGAATTCGGCACCAGTGCCGAAGACCTGGGCATGATGGTCTTCTCCCATCCGACCCTGTCCGAAGCGTTGCACGAAGCAGCGTTGGCAGTGAATGGCGGCGCCATCCACATCGCCAACCGCAAGAAGCGCTAAGCGAGATAATAAGAAACCACGGCGGAGTTGCCCGTCGTGAGCCTTGCGCGCAAGACTCACCGCGGAATATCCGCTGGACGCAGCCTTGCACAGTTTTACGGGTCTTAAGCCTCGCAAATTGTGCAAGCAGCAGTCACAGGTGGTGCGGCACTCATAATGAGCGCAGCGCCGAATGCGCAGTACCTAACGAAGACGGTAAAAAGCATGAATCTTCACGAGTATCAGGGTAAGCAGCTGTTCGCTGAATACGGCCTGCCAGTATCCAAGGGTTACGCAGTGGACACCCCGGAAGCAGCAGCAGAAGCTTGCGACAAAATCGGTGGTACCGAATGGGTTGTCAAAGCCCAGGTCCACGCCGGTGGTCGCGGTAAAGCGGGCGGCGTCAAGCTGGTTCGCAGCAAAGAAGACGCCAAGGCCTTCGCACAGCAGTGGCTGGGCAAGCGTCTGGTGACTTACCAGACTGATGCCAATGGCCAACCAGTCACCAAGATCCTGGTTGAATCGTGCACTGATATCGCTAAAGAGCTGTACCTGGGCGCTGTCGTTGACCGTTCGAGCCGTCGCATCGTGTTCATGGCTTCCACCGAAGGTGGCGTGGACATTGAGAAGATCGCCGAAGAAACCCCAGAAAAAATTCTGAAAGCCACTATCGATCCACTGGTTGGCGCTCAGCCATTCCAGGGTCGCGAGCTGGCTTTCCAGCTGGGCCTGGAAGGCAAGCAAGTTGCCCAGTTCGCCAAGATCTTCGTAGGTCTGGCCAAACTGTTCCAGGATCACGATCTGGCCCTGCTGGAAGTGAACCCGCTGGTGATCAAGGCTGACGGCGATCTGCACTGCCTCGACGCCAAGATCAACATCGACGCCAACGCCATGTACCGTCAGCCTAAGCTGAAGACTTTCCACGATCCGTCGCAAGACGATCCGCGCGAAGCGCACGCTGCCAAGTTCGAACTGAACTACGTAGCCCTGGAAGGTAACATCGGTTGCATGGTCAACGGTGCTGGCCTGGCCATGGGTACCATGGACATCGTCAACCTGCATGGCGGCAAACCAGCCAACTTCCTCGACGTGGGCGGCGGTGCTACCAAAGAACGCGTTACCGAAGCGTTCAAGATCATCCTGTCCGACTCCAACGTCGCAGCAGTATTGGTCAACATCTTCGGCGGCATCGTTCGTTGCGACATGATTGCCGAAGGCATCATCGGTGCAGTGAAAGAAGTTGGCGTTAAAATCCCGGTTGTTGTTCGCCTTGAAGGTAACAACGCTGAACTGGGCGCTAAAGTACTGGCAGAAAGCGGTTTGAACATCATCGCGGCTACCAGCCTGACCGACGCTGCTCAACAAGTTGTCAAAGCTGCGGAGGGCAAATAATGAGCGTCCTGATCAATAAAGACACCAAAGTTATCTGCCAGGGTATTACCGGTTCGCAAGGTAGTTTCCACACCCAGCAAGCCATCGAATACGGCACCAAGATGGTTGGTGGTGTTACTCCTGGTAAAGGCGGTACCGAGCACCTGGGCCTGCCAGTGTTCAACACCGTGAAAGATGCTGTAGAAAAAACTGGCGCCACCGCCAGCGTTATCTACGTTCCAGCTCCTTTCTGCAAAGACTCGATCCTGGAAGCAGCCTTCGGCGGCATCAAGCTGATCGTTTGCATCACCGAAGGCATTCCTACCCTGGACATGCTGGACGCTAAAGTTAAGTGCGACGAGCTGGGTGTTACCCTGATCGGCCCTAACTGCCCAGGCGTGATCACCCCAGGCGAATGCAAGATCGGCATCATGCCAGGTCACATTCACTTGCCAGGCAAAGTCGGTATCGTTTCGCGTTCCGGCACCCTGACCTACGAAGCTGTCAAGCAGACTACTGACGCCGGTTTCGGTCAGTCGACTTGTGTCGGCATCGGCGGTGACCCGATCCCAGGTTCGAACTTCATCGACATCCTGAAACTGTTCCAGGAAGACCCGAAGACCGAAGCGATCGTGATGATCGGTGAGATCGGCGGTTCGGCTGAAGAAGAAGCGGCTGCCTACATCAAGGCACACGTGACCAAGCCGGTTGTTTCCTACATCGCTGGTGTGACTGCCCCTGCAGGCAAGCGCATGGGCCATGCTGGCGCAATCATCTCTGGCGGCAAGGGCACAGCAGACGAGAAGTTTGCTGCCCTGGAAGACGCAGGCGTTAAAACCGTGCGTTCGCTGGCAGATATCGGCAAGGCTTTGTCCGAGCTGACCGGTTGGGCTGTCAAGTAAGCCTCCCGCTTAGCTGACGCTTCACCACACAAAGGCCACCTTCGGGTGGCCTTTGTGCATTCTGGATTTGCCCATTTTTTGGCAGATTTACTCGGTCAAATGTGGGAGCTGGCTTGCCTGCGATAGCAGTGTGTCAGCCAACACATTTGGCACAGACAGATCGCTATCGCAGGCAAGCCAGCTCCCACAGTGGAATGTATTGCCAGGTTAAGTATGAAAACGCGACATTTGGATGTCGCTTATCGGACAGTCCGCCCCGCAACAGTGCGTTTGTCGGCTTATTTCTGTACTCTAGCCGCCTCTTTATGCGTCCGCCTCCCAAAAGGAAGCCGCGCGCTAGACCGGTCGGTCCCCATCAGGGCCGGCAGCAGTTCCCTCATCCACAGGGAATCCCTCTCTAAATTCCGATTCAGTAGTGTGGTATTTCCTGAAATGAAAGTGTTGAAAAGCCAGGACATCCTGGCGTTAGGCTTTATGACTTTTGCCCTATTCGTGGGCGCCGGCAACATCATCTTCCCGCCTATCGTTGGTTTGCAGTCCGGGCCTCACGTCTGGATGGCAGCGCTGGGCTTCCTGATCACCGCAGTTGGCTTGCCGGTGGTCACCGTGATCGCGCTGGCCAAGGTCGGCGGCGGCATGGACGCATTGAGCAGCCCGATCGGCAAGATCGCCGGTGGCCTGCTGGCGGCGGCGGCGTACCTGGCGGTAGGCCCGCTGTTCGCCACCCCGCGCACCGCGACCGTTTCGTTTGAAGTGGGCCTGGCGCCGCTGACCGGCGAAAGCCCGCTGGCGCTGTTCCTCTACAGCTCGGTGTACTTCCTGCTGGTGTTCTTCATTTCCCTGTACCCGGGGCGTCTGCTGGACACGGTAGGGCGTTTTCTCGCACCGTTGAAGATCATCGCCCTGGCCGTGCTGGGCATCGCTGCGTTTGCCTTGCCGGCCGGTGATGTCGGTGTTGCCACCCCGGAATACGTCGCTGCACCGTTCTCCCAGGGCTTTATCAATGGCTACTTGACCATGGATACCCTCGGCGCGCTGGTGTTCGGTATCGTCATCGTCAACGCGATTCGTTCCCGTGGTGTTGAGTCGCCAAAGCTGATCACTCGCTATGCGATCATCGCCGGGCTGATTGCCGGCGTGGGCCTGGCGCTGGTGTACATCAGCCTGTTCCGCCTGGGTTCGGGCAGCCACGCGGTGGCGGCCGGTGCCAGCAATGGCGCGGCAGTGTTGCACGCCTACGTGCAACACACCTTCGGCTCCCTGGGCAGTGGCTTCCTCGCTGTGTTGATCTCCCTGGCGTGCCTGGTCACTGCCGTGGGCCTGACCTGTGCTTGCGCCGAGTACTTCAGCAAGGTCCTGCCACTGTCCTACAAGACGCTGGTGGTGATCCTGGCGCTGTTCTCGCTGTTCGTGTCCAACCTGGGCCTGACCAAGCTGATTGCCTTCTCGATCCCGGTACTCACCGCGATCTACCCGCCGTGCATCGTGCTGGTGGCCCTGAGCTTCTGCAAAGACTTCTGGCAGGAGCAGGGCCGTATTGTTGGCCCGGTGATGCTGGTGTCGTTCATCTTTGGTTGCATCGACGCGCTTAAAGGCGCTGACTTGGCCGATTGGATGCCTGCACAGTTGGCGCACCTGCCGCTGAGTGAGCAAGGTTTGGCCTGGCTGGTGCCGTCGGTGATGACGCTCGGCGTGGCGGTAGTGGTTGACCGGATGCTCGGCAAGCGTAGCGAAGCCATCGCCTGACTCAAGGTTTCACGCTGTACTGAAATGCCCCGTATCAATCGATACGGGGCATTTTTTATGCCTGCAAGACCACAACGCTCTAAAGTTGGAGTTCGGTCAATGTGGGAGCTGGCTTGCCTGCGATGGCGTCGGTTCAGTCACTGCTGTGTCGCCTGATCCACCGCCATCGCAGGCAAGCCAGCTCGCACATTTTTAACCGTGTTTGTCTTTAATTATCGTATACAAGGCCCCGCATGTCGTTCATCGAAACCAATCAAATCCACCTGCTGGCCGCCTTCTGGTTTGCCCTGTGCTGGGGTGGCTACACCCGCTATGCCAGTTGGAAAGCCCGAGACACCGCCTGCCTGGCCAGCGTGCTGCACCTGTATCGCGAAGACTGGATGCGCCGTATGCTGCTGCGCGATAACCGGATTGCCGACGCCAGTGTGATCGGCAACCTGGAGCGCAATGCCTCGTTCTTCGCCTCCAGCACGTTGATTATTCTCGCCGGTATTCTCACCGTGCTGGGCGCGTCCGAGCGTGCGGTATCGTTGCTGGCGGACATCCCCATGGTGCAGCAGGCGTCACAGGGCATGTCGGAAATCAAGCTGCTGTGCCTGGCGCTGGTGTTCGTCTACGCGTTCTTCACCTTCAGCTGGTGCATGCGTCAATACAACTTTGCCGCCGTGCTGGTGGGCTCAGCGCCGATGATCGGTGAGCGGCAGGTGTCGGAGCAGGAGCGCAAGGCATTTGCCCTGCGGGCGGCGCGGGTGATTTCGATGGCGGCCAACCAGTTCAACTTTGGCCTGCGCTCGTATTACTTCGGCATGACCATGCTGGCCTGGTTTGTCAGCCCCTGGTTGTTCATGTTGATGAGCAGCGGTGTGGTACTGGTGCTGTATCGCCGCGAGTTTCATTCCGACGTACTGCAGGTGATGGTTTATACGCCGACCGATATGCCGGTAGCCGAGCCGGCTAAAGAAACCGTGTCTTGATGAGTGGCACCCAGGGTTAATCAAATTCTATAAATCGCAGGCAAAGTAAAGCCCGCTATGTAAGCGGGCTTTCTTTTTGCAGCAAATGCCAGGCTATTAGTTCTTGGCAGGTTCTGCAGGTGCGGCAGGTGCAGCTTCTTTCGCGGCGGCTTCGTTCGATTCAGCCTGAGCTTTGGCAGCATCGGCGTTTTCTTTCGCAGCGTCGTTCACTTTATCCTGTGCTTTCGCCATGTCCTTCTGAGCTTGCTCAGAATGCGCGGCGGCATCTTGGGCTTTGTCTTCGGATTTCTTATCGCAGGCAGCGAGACCGAGGGCAGCGGCCAACATCATGGAAATAGCTAAAGTTTTGCGCATGGGGTGTTTCTCCTTATTGAAGATATCTACTGGCCTTTCGAGCTTGGACGGCCAGCATTAGTTCCTTTTGTTTCAAAGATATATAAAACACCGCTGCCAAGGAACTTTTAGTCCTGTCCCGGCTACTGCGCAAACCCACACTAATAAGAGTCTGCACACATGACCGAAAATCCCTTGTTAGAGCGTGCCACACGCTTTGTTTTGGCCCTGCGCCATTGCCAGGTGCTGGGCATTATCGTGCATGCCGCCAGCGAGGAGGGCATGACGCTGGCCCTGCCTTACGGCCCGCATATCGTCGGTGACCCTCAGACCGGCGTGATTCACGGCGGCGCGCTGACCTCACTGATGGACACCGCCTGCGGCATGGCCACGCTGTGCGTGCTGCCGGAGTTCGAGGTGTGCCCGACCCTGGATTTGCGCGTCGACTACATGCATCCCGCCGAGCCGCACAAGCCGGTGTATGGCTTTGCACAATGCTACCGGGTGACCACCGACGTGATCTTTACCCGTGGCTTTGCCTACCAGGATGATCCTCAGCAACCCATCGCCCATGTGGTGGGCACCTTCATGCGCATGGGCAAGCGCCTCAAAGGCACGCAAGGACTCGGCAATTCGATCAAGGGAGACCAGGCATGACGCATCGATTCAAGACCCGCCTCGAACAGGCCCATGAGCGCGGCGACTATGAGGCGTTGCTCAACCTGGTGCCCTACGCCAAGCTGATCGGCATCGAATGCTCAAGGTTGGGGGATGAGCTGCTGTTTCGCCTGCCGGCCAACAAGGACAATATTGGTAACCCGATATTGCCAGCGCTGCACGGCGGCGTGATCGCAGGTTTTATGGAGCTGTCGGCAGCGTTACATTTGCTGGTATTTACCGGTGCGCCAGGTTTGCCGAAAATCATCGATTTTTCTCTGGATTACCTGCGTGCCGGGCAGTTTCGCGACACTTACGCCAAATGCCAGGTGTGGCGCCAAGGCCGCCGGGTGGCGAATGTGGCGATCACCGCCTGGCAAAGCACCGCCGCTGAGCCGATTGCCACCGCTCGTGCACATTTCAAAATTGAGGAATTGGTGCGCCCTTGAAATCCTGGTCTTAGCCCCCAACTTTGATGACAACCCGCCGCCAACCCTTTCGGGCGCGGCCACTGCCATCCAATTGGAGTTTGATGACCATGAGTGTGGAAACTCAAAAGGAAACCCTGGGCTTCCAGACCGAGGTGAAGCAACTGCTGCACCTCATGATCCATTCGCTGTATTCCAACAAGGAAATCTTCCTTCGCGAATTGATCTCGAACGCCTCTGACGCTGTCGACAAATTACGTTTCGAAGCCCTCTCCAAGCCTGAGTTGCTGGAAGGTGGCGCCGAACTGAAAATCCGTGTGAGCTTCGACAAGGACGCCAAGACCGTCACCCTCGAAGACAACGGCATCGGCATGAGCCGCGAAGACGCGATTACCCATCTGGGTACCATCGCCAAATCCGGCACCGCAGACTTCATGAAGAACCTGTCGGGCGACCAGAAGAAAGATTCGCACCTGATCGGCCAGTTCGGCGTGGGCTTCTATTCGGCCTTCATCGTCGCCGACAAGGTTGAAGTATTCAGCCGCCGCGCCGGCCTTGACGCTAGCGAAGGCGTGCACTGGGCCTCCAAAGGTGAGGGCGAGTTCGAAATCGCCACTGTCGACAAGGCTGACCGTGGCACGCGTATCGTGCTGCACCTCAAAGCCGCTGAAGATGAATTCGCCGACGGCTACCGCCTGCGCAATATCATCAAGAAATACTCCGACCACATCGCTTTGCCGATCGAACTGCCGAAAGAACAAGCGGCTGTCGAGGGCGAAGAGAAACCTGCCCAGGAATGGGAAGTGGTCAACCGTGCCAGCGCCTTGTGGACCCGCCCTCGTACCGAAGTCAAAGACGAGGAGTACCAGGAGTTCTATAAGCACATCGCTCACGACTACGAGAACCCGCTGAGCTGGAGCCACAACAAGGTCGAAGGCAAGCTGGAATACAGCTCGCTGCTTTATGTACCTGCCCGTGCCCCATTCGATCTGTACCAGCGTGAGGCGCCAAAAGGCCTGAAACTGTACGTGCAGCGCGTGTTCGTGATGGACCAGGCGGAATCGTTCCTGCCGCTGTATCTGCGCTTCATCAAAGGTGTGGTCGACTCCAACGACCTGTCGCTGAACGTGTCGCGGGAAATCCTGCAGAAAGACCCGATCATCGACTCCATGAAGTCGGCGCTGACCAAGCGCGTGCTCGACATGCTGGAAAAACTGGCGAAGAACGAGCCTGAGCAATACAAGGGCTTCTGGAAAAACTTCGGCCAGGTCATGAAAGAAGGCCCGGCAGAAGATTTCGCCAACAAGGAAAAAATCGCCGGCCTGCTGCGTTTTGCCTCGACTCAGGGTGACGACGGCGAGCAGATCGTGTCGTTGGCCGAGTACCTGGCACGCGCCAAGGAAGGTCAGGACAAGATCTACTACCTGACCGGCGAAACCTACGCCCAGGTCAAGAACAGCCCGCACCTGGAAGTCTTCCGCAAGAAAGGCATCGAAGTGCTGCTGTTGACCGACCGTATCGACGAGTGGCTGATGAGCTACCTCAGCGAGTTCGACGGCAAGACCTTCGTCGACGTGGCCCGTGGTGACCTGGACCTGGGTAACCTGGACTCTGAGGAAGAGAAGAAGGAAGCCGAAGAGGTCGCCAAGGCCAAAGAAGGCCTGGTTGAGCGGATCAAGACTGCCTTGGGCGATGCCGTCAGCGAAGTGCGGGTTTCCCACCGTCTGACCGACTCTCCGGCGATTCTGGCCATCGGTGAGCAGGACCTGGGCATACAGATGCGTCAGATCCTCGAAGCCAGCGGGCAGAAAGTGCCGGATTCCAAGCCGATCTTCGAATTCAACCCGGCTCACCCGCTGATCGAGAAACTCGATGGCGAGCAGAGCGAAGAGCGTTTTGGCGACCTGACGCACATCCTCTTCGACCAGGCAGCCCTGGCTGCCGGTGACAGCCTTAAAGATCCGGCCGCGTATGTGCGCCGGCTGAACAAGCTGTTGGTTGAACTGTCGGTTTAACACCGTTGTAGAAAAACCCGCTTCGGCGGGTTTTTTCGTTCTAACGCACCTCAACTGGAGTAAATGATGAGCCAAGTCACTGTACGTTCCGTGGTCTATCAGATTGATGGCCAGTCTTATGAAAGCCGCCTGGCGTTCGATGCCAGCCACAAGGGCCCGCTGCCGGGCCTGCTGATGGCGCCGAACTGGATGGGGGTGAGTGCGGGTGCCGAGGAAATCGCCAAGAGCGTGGCCAGCAAAGGCTACGTGGTACTGATCGCCGACCTGTACGGGCAAACCGTGCGCCCGACGAATGGCGATGAAGCCGGCGCTGCGATGATGCCGTTGAAGAACGATAACCCGGCGCTGCTCAAGCGCATGCAGGCGGCCTTTGAGCAACTGCAAAGCCAGACCGAAGCGGCCGTTGATACCTCGAAGCTGGCGACCTTCGGTTTCTGCTTTGGTGGTTTCTGCTCGCTGGAGCTGGCACGCACCGGTGCGCCGTTGAAGGCTGCTGTGTCGTTCCACGGCACGATCGACACACAAAACCCGGCAGGTGCCAAGCACGTCAAGGGTTCGGTGTTGGTGCTGCACGGCGCGTCCGACCCATTGGTGCCGAAAGAGCAACTGCCGGCGTTTGAGCAAGAAATGAACGCCGCCGGTGTGGATTGGCAGTTGCTGAGCTACGGCGGCGCGGTGCATTCCTTTACTGACCCGCACGCCAATGTGCCGGGCAAGATGATGTACGACGCGAAGACGGCCAAGCGTGCGTTCCAGTCGATGCATAACTTGCTGGATGAAGTGTTCAAGGGCTAAAGCTTTAGCGCCTGTTCCGGCCTCATCGCAGGCAAGCCAGCTCCCACACTTTGAACTGTGAAAACATTCGACAGGTGGGAGCTGGCTTGCCTGAGATAGCTATCTGACAGGCAACTCAATCCTTTCAGATTCACCCGGCACCGTCGGCCAATCCCCGGCCGCCCAGCGCTGCCTGGCCTGTTCAATCACCGCCGGATCGCTCGCGACAAAATTCCAATTGATCCGGCGTGGCCCATCCAGCGGCGCGCCGCCGAGCACCACCACGTGGCAATCGCTTTCGGCAAACAAGGTCATTTCCTGCCCGCTCGGCAATACCACCAGGCTATGCGCCTCCACTGCCTCACCGTCCAACTGCACCTCGCCGTCCAGCACATACACCGCGCGCTCCTCATGCTCATCCGGGATCAGCAGCGTCGTGGCCGTGTGCATCTGCACCTCGGCATATAGCGTAGGCGACAGCACCGGCACCGGCGATTTAAGGCAGAAACCCGCGCCTGCGATCAGGCGAATCTGCACGCCCAGGTTATCGCTCACCGGCAGGCTTGCCGCCGGGTGATGGCTGTAGTGGCCCGGCCCGGTTTCATGGTCCTTGGGCGAGGCCAGCCACACCTGCAGGCCGTGCAAGCTGAAACCACTGGCCTTGAGGGCTTCGGGCGTGCGCTCGACGTGGGCAATTGCGCTGCCGGCGGTCATCCAGCTGACGTCGCCGGCTTGCACTACCTGGTCCGAGCCCAGGCTGTCCTTGTGTTGCAGGGCGCCTTCGAACAGGTAGGTGAGGGTGGACAGCCCGATATGCGGGTGCTGGCGGATATTCATGCCGGTGCCGGGTGCATAGCGGGTCGACAAAATATGGTCGAAAAACACAAAAGGCCCGACGCTGCGGCATTCGCGTGACGGCAGCGGTCGCAGGATCGGCTGGCCTTCGACGTCTTCGGCGCGCGGGCGGATCACGGTAAGGGTGGTCATGGGGCGTCCCTGTCTGAGCGGGTTAGGTGCTACTGAGCATAACCCGCTCGACGGGAGGTTGGGGCTACTGGCTGAAAGCGCCTTCGGACAGTTTGGTTTCGATGGTGACGTCGGCAGTGGTCATCAGCTTGTGTACCGGGCACTTATCGGCGACGCGATGCAGTTCATCGCGCTGCTCATCGCTGAGTACGCCCTTGAGCGTCAGCTTGACGTTGAGCTTGTACTTGCCTTTTTGCTCCTCTGAGCTGTCGTGGGTAACTTCCACGGTGACGCCGGTGAGCGGGATGTCTTTTTTCTGCGCGTAGAGCTTGACGGTCAGCGCCTTGCACGAGGCCAGGGCGGCGTCGAAATAATCGTGGGGCGAGGGCGCCGAATCATCACCGCCCAGGCTCTTGGGCAGGTCGGTGAACAGTTCGTGGTTGTTGATGTTCACGCTGTGGCGAAAGTTGTCGTGGTTAAGCGTATTGACGGTAACAGGCATGGCAAACCTCACGAGGGCAGTAAAAGGTCATGCAGTTATAGAGCATGCTGGCACTTCAGTGTTCCGTGTTTTTTCCAATGGCTGCCCGCGCGATTGCCAAGCGCGTTGATATCGCGTTTTCGTCTTACGCAAACGCGACAAAGGGCCGATACCTTTCAGGAGACCTGCTGCAGGTGGATGCAGCGCATTCGGAAGGAATCCAGGCATGAGTATCCGTAGTTTGAATATCGCCCCGCGCGCAGGCTTAGGCTTTGGCGTGCTGGCATTGATGGTGTTTGCCCTGGGCGGCTTCGCCCTGCTGCAGATGGCCAATATGCGCCAGCAGTCGGATCAGGTGGAGAACAACTGGCTGCCCAGCGTGATGGCGGTGGGGGAGATGAGCCAGGACCTGTTGCGGGTGCGTGCCCTCACCCTGCGTTTGGTGGTCAACCGTGACCCGCAGGCGCTGGCGCAGAACGAACAGAAGCTCACCGACCTGAAAAACGGCCTGCACCATGCGCAGACGCTCTACGAAGGGTTGATCGTACTGCCCGAAGAGCGTGTACTGTTTGATCGTTTCAAAAACCAGGAGCAGCAATACCTGCAACGTCAGGAGCAGGTGATGGCGTTTTCCAAGGCCAACCAGCTGGAGGATGCGGTCAGGATCGTCAATGGGGAGATGAATCAACTGGCCGATGAGATGGCCGCGACCCTGCACGACCTGGTCGCCTTGAACAAGGCCAGTGCCAACCAGGCCGCGAACCTCGCGCAGAGCGTGTTCACCCAATCGCGCACATGGGTGGTTGGCATGATAGTGCTCACAGCATTGATCACCATTGGCCTGGCGGTATGGCTGACCCGCAGCATCGTGCTGCCGTTGGCGCAGTCGCTGAAGGTTGCCCAGGGCGTGGCAGGCGGCGACCTCACTGGTGAGATCAACGTAACCGGCAACGATGAGCCCGCGCGCTTGCAGCAGGCGCTCAAGGGCATGCAGGAGAACCTGCGCGACACCATTCGACGGATTGCCGAGTCTTCGAACCAATTGGCCTCGGCTTCTGAAGAACTCAGTTGTGTGACTGAAGATGCGACCCGTGGTTTGCACCAGCAAAACCAGGAAATTGAACAGGCGGCCACGGCGGTCAACCAGATGACCGCGGCGGTGGAGGAGGTGGCGAGCAATGCGGTGGCCACGTCACAGGCGTCCCGCGAGTCTGACCGCATTGCCCAGCGTGGGCGCGAGCAGGTGCATCAGACAGTGGTGTCGATTGAAGCGCTGGCCGATGACGTCACATCCAACGCGACCCAGGTTGAGGACTTGGCGCAGAAGGTCTATGGCATCAGCAAGGTGTTGGATGTGATTCGCTCGATTGCCGAGCAGACCAACTTGCTGGCGCTGAATGCCGCGATCGAAGCGGCGCGCGCGGGCGATGCCGGGCGTGGGTTTGCGGTGGTGGCCGATGAAGTGCGGGCACTGGCCCATCGCACGCAGCAGTCGACTCAGGAAATAGAATTGATGATAAGCGGGATTCAGCAAGGCACCGATCAAGCTGTCAGTTCGATGCAGCAGAGCAATACGCGGGCGCGCTCTACGTTGGATATCGCCAAGTCGGCGGGCACGGCGTTGGAGGAGATTGCGTCGGCCTTTACCTTGATCAACGAGCGCAACCTGGTGATTGCGAGTGCCTCGGAGCAGCAGGCAGCGGTGGCGCGGGAGGTGGATCGCAATTTGATGAATATTCGCGACCTGGCGCATCAGACGTCGACGGGCGCTAACCAGACCAGTGCGGCGAGCCAGGAGTTGTCGCGGTTGGCGGTGGACCTGAATACCATGGTGGCGCGGTTTTCGGTGTAGGGCTTGGGACCGAGGTGACGCTATCGCAGGCAAGCCAGCTCCCACATGTTGAATGGCGAACACCGCCATATGTGGGAGCTGGCTTGCCTGCGATGAAGGCGACTCGGTCTCATTCCATTGCCCACAAAAAAGCCCCGAACCAGTCGGGGCTTTTCCAGGTGATCAACCTGCGGGGCTTACTTGCCCTGCCAGCGTTTCAGTACCAGGGTGGCGTTGGTGCCACCGAAGCCGAAGCTGTTGCTCATCACGGTGTCGATTTTTGCGTTTTCAACGGTCTTGGTCAGGATCGGCATATCGGCGACGACCGGGTCGATCTCGTCGATGTTGGCCGAGCCGGCCATGAAGTTGCCTTCCATCATCAGCAGGCAGTAGATCGCTTCGTGAACGCCGGCGGCGCCCAGGGAGTGACCCGACAGGCTCTTGGTGGAGCTGATGGCCGGAGCCTTGTCACCGAATACCGCACGCACGCCTTCCATTTCCTTGGCATCGCCGACCGGAGTCGAAGTGCCGTGGGTGTTCAGGTAGTCGATTGGGGTGTCCACGGTGGACATGGCCATCTGCATGCAACGAATGGCACCTTCGCCGCTCGGCGCAACCATGTCGTAGCCGTCGGAAGTAGCGCCGTAGCCGACGATTTCCGCGTAGATTTTTGCACCACGGGCCAGAGCGTGTTCCAGTTCCTCGACCACCACCATGCCGCCACCGCCGGCGATGACGAAGCCGTCACGCTTGGCGTCGTAGGCGCGGGAGGCCTTTTCCGGGGTTTCGTTGTACTGGGTGGACAGCGCGCCCATGGCGTCGAACAGGAACGACTGGCTCCAATGTTCTTCTTCGCCGCCGCCGGCGAAAACGATGTCCTGCTTGCCCAGCTGGATCTGCTCGACCGCAGTACCGATGCAATGAGCACTGGTGGCGCAGGCAGAGGAGATCGAGTAGTTCACACCCTTGATCTGGAACGGGGTGGCCAGACAGGCCGAAACAGTGCTGCCCATGGTCCGCGTTACGCGGTACGGGCCAACGCGCTTCACGCCTTTTTCGCGCAGGATGTCCAGCGCTTCCATCTGGTTGAGGGTCGATGCGCCGCCGGAGCCGGCGATCAGGCCGGTGCGTACGTTCGAAACCTGGTCTTCGCTCAGGCCGGAATCGGCAATGGCGTCTTTCATGGCCAGGTAAGCGTAAGCGGCAGCGTGGCCGACGAAGCGATAGATCTTGCGATCAATCAGTTCTTCGAGGGGCAGGTCAATGGAGCCGGAAACCTGGCTACGCAGACCCATTTCGGCATATTCCGGGTTGAAGCGGATGCCAGGGCGACTTGCACGCAGGTTAGCGGTGACGGTCTCTTTGTCATTGCCCAGGCAAGAAACAATGCCCAGACCAGTGATAACGACGCGGCGCATGCGGATAACCCTTAAAAGTTGTCAGTGGAAGTGAATACGCCGACCCGAAGGCCTTCGGCAGTATAGATCTCGCGACCGTCGACAGTCACCGAACCGTCGGCGATAGCGAGGTTCAGCTTGCCCTTGAGGACGCGCTTGATTTGAATGTTGTAGGTGACTTTCTTGGCAGTCGGCAGGACCTGGCCAAAGAACTTCACTTCGCCCGAACCCAGGGCGCGGCCGCGACCTGGCAGGCCTTGCCAGCCCAGGTAGAAACCGACCAGTTGCCACATGGCATCAAGGCCCAGGCAGCCCGGCATCACAGGGTCGCCTTCGAAATGGCAGGCGAAGAACCACAGGTCAGGGGTGATATCCAGCTCGGCGACCAATTCACCTTTGCCGTACTTGCCACCCTCTTCGCTGATATGGGTGATGCGATCCACCATCAGCATGTTCGGGGCGGGCAGTTGCGCGTTACCTGGGCCGAACAGCTCACCGCGACTGCAGCGCAGCAGGTCTTCCCGAGTAAAGGCGTTTTGTTTGGTCATGCGAGCTCCTCAATAATCCCATGCGGCAGGGCAGGGTAAATCTTCCCGGACCGAATGAAGCGTTCATGCCTCATACCGGCAGCCTACACATAGACTATTGCGTTGTAGTGAAAGTCACAGCGTCAAGGTACTCAATGTACACTTGTTCACTGAAATTTTAAACCGAGCCTGTTTATCGGCCCGTTTGGGTGCCTAAGACTGCCGCACTTTCGTCTCTCGCGCCAGTCGCAGTTGGTTGATGGCGCGGCGCTATTGCACCCAGCGCTGCAGTATTTGCTGCAAATCCGTGCGTTTGAACGGCTTGGCCAGGTAATCGTTCATTCCGGCTGCCAGACAGGCTTCGCGATCGCCCTGCAAGGCGTTGGCCGTCAACGCGATAATCGGCAGGTCGGCGCAGCCGGGCAGTTGGCGAATCCGGCGGGTGGCTTCGTAGCCGTCGATCAGCGGCAGGCGGCAATCCATCAGGATCGCGGTAAAAATCAGGCTCTCGGCGCTGCGGATTGCCTCGGCGCCATCGGTGGCCAGGCTCACTTCAAAGCCCAGGCTGCGCAACATGGCCTCGACCACGGTGCGGTTGACCGGGTTGTCTTCCACCAGCAACACATGGCGGCCATCACCCGCGCTGGCCTTGCCCTCGGCGTCCAGGGCGATCGCCGGCAAGCTGTGCTGGTCGATGGCCAGTGGAATTTCCAGGGTAAATACCGAGCCACGGCCTTCCTGGCTTTGCGCGCGCAACGTGCCGCCCATTCGTTCGGCCAGCGTGCGAGCAATAGGCAGGCCCAGGCCGGTGCCGCCGTAACGTCTGGAAATGGAACTGTCAGCCTGCTGGAACGCATCGAACATCAGCTCCAGGCGTTCAGCGGAAATCCCGATGCCGCTGTCGCGCACCGTGCAGGTGAACCACACCAGTTCATGGTCGAGAGTTTGCCAATGGGGCTCGACGGTGACGCTGCCGTGCTCGGTGAATTTGAGCGCGTTACCGATCAGGTTCACCAGGATTTGGCGGATACGCGTCGGGTCACCCCTCACGCGCAAGGCGTCCATGCCCAGCGGAATCGGTAATTCCAGGCTCAGGCCACGTTGCTGTGCGCTGTGCTGGAAGGCCTGGGCGCAACTGTTGATCAGGTCCGCCAGGTTGAAGGCGATATGTTCCAGCTCCAGCGCGGCGCGTTCGATACGTGAGAAATCGAGGATGTCGTTGATGACTTTAAGCAGGTGCTCGGTGGACTCCGAGGCCAGCGCCGCGTACTCGGTCTGCTCCTCGGTCATCTCGGTGGTTTCCAGCAGTTGCAGCATACCCAGCACGCCGTTCATGGGCGTGCGCAACTCGTGGCTCATCATCGCCAGGAAGTCCGACTTGGCGTTGTTGGCCCGTTCGGCTTCTTCGCGGGTCTGGATCAACTGGGCCATGGCCTGGTGCTGTTCGCGGCTGGCCTGGTTAAGGCCTTCGGCGAGGTTGTTGATGTGCCGCGACAAGTCGCCCAGCTCCGAATCATCGACAATCGGCAGCGGTGTCTTGTAGTCGCCTTGCTGGATGGCTTTTACCGCGTGGCCCATGGCGCTGATCGGCTGCGACAGGCTCGCGGCCAGGCGTCGCGCGAGCAGGAAGGTAAACAGCAGGGCGAACAGTGCGAGGATGCCGGCCTTGAACAGAATCTCCTGCTGGCGCTGGCTGAAGGCGTCGTTGGACATGCCGACGATCACCCGGCCCAGGTAATCGGCACGCGGCGCCTTGGGTTCGTTGAGGTTGTCCTGGAAAAAGTCATTGCCCAGCTGGATATGCTGTAAGCGGATGGGCGCCTGGAACACTTTCACCGACAGCGAACGGTCGTGTTTTTCCGAAGGTTGTTCGACGTACACCAGGATGTTCTCAGTGCTGTCCTGAATCTCCAGGAAGCGCACATGCGGGGTGGCCAGCGTGGCACGCAGCAGGCTTTCGAGCACATCGTTGTTGCCGGAAATCACCCCGTACTCCGTGGCCGGGGCCAGTTGGTTGGCGATCAACTGGCCGGTGTGGTCGAGTTCCTGGCGCAGGTCCTGGATACGCACGAAGGTAAAGAAGCTGATCAACAGCAAGGTCAGCAACAGCGCCGGGCCCAGGGTGATGAGCTGGGTGCGGGTGTTGATGTCCCAACGACGGCGCAAGGTCATGGGCGTTTTTCTCCTTCGGCCAGGCGGGCGGCGACGGCGGTTTCGTCCACCTGTTCGATCCCCAGTGAGCGCGCGACCTGCGGGTTGCCCACGACTTTGAAGTGTTGCGGGTACAGGCTGCGTGGCCAGTTGGCTGGCGGATGATCCAGCAGCCGGTCGAGCACCGCCAGCCAGTCGGCCTGGTCGCTGTAGGTGCTGGCCAGGCTGCCGGCCTTGACGAACCCGGCGTTGGGCCCCACCAGCGGCAGTTGCTGGGCGTAGCTGCTGAGCAACAGGTTCTTCACGGTTTTCGGGTTGTACAACTGCGGGTCGTCGAGGCCGAGCAGCACGTCACTGTTTTTGAGCAGGTTTTGCAACGGGCGGCTGTCGTTAATGTTGTCCCAGCGTTGCGCCACGATTTCCAGGCCCATGGGCGCTGCATACTCGCGCAACTCCGGCAGCAGGAACTCACTGCCGCTGCCATAGAGCACACCGATGCGTTGGGCCTGCGGCAGGATGTTGGCGATCAGCTTGAGTTGGCGTGCCAGCGGCGGGTCGCTCCACAACAGGCTGATTTTTGCCGGGTGGGTGGTGCCCAGGCGCTGGCGTGCCTGTAAGCGGCTGATGCGCAACACCAGGGTCGGCGGGCCCTGGTCATCCTGCAGGCGCCAGTCGAGGCCGGGCAGGTCCAGCAGGATCAGGCGCGTGCCGGGCGGCAACTGGCTCGGCGCGGGCAAGTCTTTGAGCGGGACAAAGCTCACCTGGTCTTCGGGGCGTTGCTGGGCGAGGGCCTGGGTAAATGCCTGAACGCCGGCACCGTCTTCGGCGGCGGTCAACAGGATATCGGCGCTCCACGCCGGCGCGGTCAGCAACAGGCACACCAGCAGCAAGGCGCGGCGCCAGAGCCGAAAGATAAAGAAGGGGGTCATCCGTGACTGAGCGCCCATGTCAGAATTCCAGCTCCGCGCTGAAATACAGGACATGGCGACTGTCGTAGTTGTTATCGGCCCAGGTGGTGGGCTGGTTATCGAGGCGTTGTTGCAACATGCCGGCCAGCTCCACATTGGCTTTGCCCAGGGCAATGCGCTTGGCCACCCGCAGGTCGACCCGTTCGAAGCGATATTGGTTGAGCGCATCGTCGCCATAGTAGAACAGCGCACTGGACCAGCCGTGGCCCCACTCGCGCAGCCAACCGGCCGAGCCGCTGTTGCGCGCGGTTTGCGCCTTGTCCAGCGGGTTGCTGGAAGCGGCGTCGACGTAAGCATAGGTCAGGCGCAGACGGTCGGTATTGCTCATGCGCCAGTCGAACTGCGATTCGGCGCCGGTGAACCGTGCGCTGTTGGCGTTGCTGGCAATGTATTGGTTGTTGCGCAGCGGCGAGCTGATCATCTCGGTGATTTCGTCGTAGAACAGTTTCACGTCGACATTCAACCCGAAATCGGCAAAGAAGCCGTTGTAGCCCAGCTCTCGTGAACGCATCAACTCTTTATCGAGGTTGCCGGGGCCTCGCGTTACCACAAAATATTGCCCGGAGTTCTGCCCGTAGGTCGGGGAGCTCAAATTGGTGACGCGGTAGCTCCAGTTGACGTTGTTCTCGAACATGTCCGGCGAGCGAATCGCCTCGGAGTACACCGCCCGCAAGCCGTGGCGCGGGTTGATCAGGTAGTTGACCGCCACCCGTGGCGTCAGCGAGTTGCCGCTCAGGTGGGTGTCTTCGTACATGGCGCCGCCTTGCAGCAGCCAGTGTTCGCTGGCGCGCCATTCCAGGTGGCCGAACAAGCGCCAGGTGGTGTCGTCTAGGGTGCCGTTGAAGTAGGTGTCGGAGTCGGCGCGGTCGTAACGGTAGTTCATGCCGCTGACCAGGCGCAGGCTATCGGACAGGCTCAGGGTGTCCTGAATCTCCAGGTCGTAGCGGCTTTCGCGGGTGCTTTGGTCGATGTCGCCGCACACGCTTTGGTTAGCGCCGTTGCGCCACTGGTCGAGCACCTGGTTGCCCAGCGTTTGTTCGGCGGCACTGCCGGGTGGTGCAACGCCCTGGCTGTAGGTGTCCATGTGCCGCGCCAACCGTTCGGCATAGTTGGGGTTCAACTGCCACAACTGCGTCAGTTCCGGGCTGAACGAGACCTTGGCGTCACAGGCTTTCCAGACCTGCTGGCGGTCCCATTGCTGGGCCGAGCCTTGAATGTACAGGCTGTGTTCGGGGTTGAAGTCGAAGTTCCAGCGCAACGACCCGGCATAGTCCTTGGCGACGGCATCGGAATTGGTGCCGCCTTCGGTAATCCCGGCGAACACCGGCAGGTAGGTATAAGGACGCTGGTTGGTGCCTTCCTTAGCATCAAATTGCCAGTCGAGACTCTGTTGCGCATTCAGGGTCTGGCTCACCGCCAGGCTGAAGCGGTTGAGGCGGCGGCCGTCACGACGGTCGGCACCGACGGCATCACTGTCAAAGCCATCGTCCTGCTGGCCGGACAAGGACAGGCGCAAGTCACCGGTTTCCCAGCCCACACCCTGGCTGGCGTAATAGTCGTTGATGCCGCGTTGGCCACGGATGACTTTAATCCGCGAGCCGTGGCTGTTGGCCGGTGAGCGCGTGAGGATATTGACCACCGCCATCAGCGCGTTGGCGCCATAGCTGACGGTGTTGGGGCCACGGAACACCTCGATGCGCTCGATATCTTCCATGGCCACCGGGATGTCGCTCCAGTCCACGGTGGCCAGGCCCGCGCGGTACACCGAGCGCCCGTCGATCAACACCTGCATGCGTCGCGCGTCGCTGGCGCTGGTGCCGTGGTAGTTCACCGCCGCCTGGTTGCCGGTGGTGTAGCCGACCATCATCCCCGGTACCAGCCGCAGCAGTTCGGCGATGTCGCGTGCGCCGCTGGCCTTGATCAGCTCGCTGTCGATCACCGTCATGCTGCCGGGCACGGCCGCGGCCGATTGCTTGAGGCGTGTGGCGGTCAACACTTGCGGCAGTGGCTGGCTGTCGAGAAACAGGTCATCCGCCAGCGCAGGTGTGCTGCACAGCAACATCAGCAACAGAGATGAGCGAGGAGGATGGCCCAGATACACGGTGCAGCCTTGATAATTACGGATAGCCGCCCATGTTAACTGAGGTGGGGCCATTTGCCAGTCGTGGGACTTGCAATTACTTCACACAAGTGTGGCATTTTCCGACAAGCGCACGAATTGACGCGGGGGCTGGCCGCAAGCGGGTCGCCCCGTATAATGCCGCCATCGCCATGTAAGGATTAACGGATTGCATATGACTGAACAGCGCCCTATTGCGGTCCTGGGAGGCGGAAGTTTTGGTACCGCCGTGGCTAACCTGCTGGCTGAGAACGGCCACGCGGTGCGCCAGTGGATGCGTGATCCCGAGCAGGCCGAGGCCATCCGCGTGCATCGGGAAAACCCCCGTTACCTTAAAGGCATCAAGATTCATCCGGTGGTGGAGCCGGTCACCGACCTGTTGGCCACGCTGACTGACTGTGACCTGTGCTTTGTCGCGCTGCCTTCCAGCGCCTTGCGCTCGGTGTTGGCGCCCCACGCTGAACGCCTGGCCGGCAAGCTGCTGGTCAGCCTGACCAAAGGCATTGAGGCGCAGACCTTCAAGCTGATGAGCGAAATCCTCGCCGAGATCGCCCCGCAGGCGCGCATCGGCGTGCTGTCCGGGCCGAACCTGGCACGGGAAGTCGCCGAGCACGCGCTGACCGCCACGGTGGTGGCCAGTGAAGACGAAGCACTGTGCGAACGTGTGCAGGCCGTGCTGCATGGCCGTACCTTCCGCGTCTACGCCAGTGGCGACCGCTTCGGCGTCGAGCTGGGCGGGGCGCTGAAAAACGTCTACGCGATCATCGCCGGCATGGCCGTGGCGCTGGGCATGGGCGAGAACACCAAAAGCATGCTGATCACCCGCGCGTTGGCGGAGATGACCCGCTTTGCCGTGAACCAGGGCGCCAACCCGATGACCTTCCTCGGGCTGGCAGGCGTAGGTGACTTGATCGTCACCTGCTCGTCGCCCAAAAGCCGCAACTACCAGGTCGGGTTCGCCCTCGGCCAGGGCCTGAGCCTGGAAGACGCGGTCACGCGCCTGGGCGAAGTCGCCGAAGGCGTCAACACCCTCAAGGTGTTGAAGGCCAAGGCCCAGGAAGTCGGTGTGTACATGCCGCTGGTCGCCGGCCTGCATGCGATCCTGTTTGAAGGGCGCACCTTGGACCAGGTGATCGAGGTGCTGATGCGCGCCGAGCCCAAGACCGACGTCGACTTCATTTCCACCAGCGGTTTCAACTGAGGAACGCGCACATGAACGATCCTAAAGACACCCCAAAATACGAGTCCATCCTGCTGCGCGTCCTGTGGATGCTGGTGTTTGCCCTGGTGTGGCAAGTGGCGCAGTTCCTGCTCGGTGCGCTGGTGGTGGTGCAGCTGATTTATCGCCTGATCTACGGCGCGCCGAACCTGGGCCTGATGAACTTTGGCGACAGCCTCAGCCAGTTCCTGGCGCAGATCGGCCGTTTCGGCAGCTTTCATACTGAACAGAAACCTTGGCCGTTTGCCGATTGGCCAACCCCACGCGCACCCGAAGGCGAAGCCGCCCACAGCGTGCCGCCAGCGCCGCACCCGGTGCGTGATGAGGAGCCAAAGCTGTGAAGCTATGGATTTTGCGCCATGGTGAAGCCGAAGGGCATGCGCGCACCGACGCCGAGCGCAACCTCACCGAGCATGGCCGTGGTGAAGTGTTGCGCAGTGCTGCGCACCTGATTGGCCAGCCCATCAGTGCCATTATCGCCAGCCCTTATGTGCGCGCGCAGCAGACCGCGCAGTTGGTGCGTGACGCGCTGGGGTTTGAGCCGCAGATCCGCACCGTGCCGTGGCTGACACCCGACGGCAACCCGCTGCAAGTGCTGGAAAAGCTCGACACCGATGACAACGTGCTGCTGGTCAGCCACCAACCCTTGGTGGGCAGCCTGATCAGCTTTTTGCAGCATGGTCACCAGCGCCAGCCAGAGCCGATGCACACCGCCAGCCTGGCGGAGCTGGAAGGCGATTTTCCGCTGGCAGGGCTGATGAGCCTGGTCAGTGTGAAGCATCCGTAGGAAAAGCAATCGCGACTTTGTGTGCTATATAGTCAACCAAGCAAGTGCTTGGTTGGCTATCATCGGATCACAAAGGAGCGCGTCCCATGCCTGTCGCTTTTCGTTTGCCGTTGCAGGTCTTCTTCGAACGTGAAGCGCGACACCCGCGCAAACCCTTTCTGGTGCAACCCATCGGCGGCGGCGAGGTGCAGACGCTCACCTGGGGCGATGTCGGCCATCAGGCCCGTTGCGCCGCGCATTGGTTGCGCGCCCGGGAATTGCCCCAAGGCTCGCACATTGCCCTGATCTCGAAAAACTGTGCGCACTGGATCATTGCCGACCTGGCGATCTGGATGGCCGGGCATGTGTCGGTGCCGTTGTACCCCAACCTCACGGCCGAGTCCGTCAACCATGTGCTCACGCATTCCGAGGCGGCGCTGGTGCTGATCGGCAAGCTGGATGACTGGCCTGCGATGGCGCCCGGCATCCCGGCCGGGTTGCCGACCATCAGCTTGCCGTTGTGCCCGGCCGGCGACTTTGATTTCAGCTGGGCAGACCTGCAAGCCAATGCGCCGATCCAGGACAACCCCGCGCCGGATGCCGCAAGCCTGGCAACCATCGTCTACACCTCCGGCACGACCGGCCTGCCCAAAGGCGTGATGCAAACCTTTGGCGCCCTTGGATTTGCGGCCACGCGCGGCACAGAGATATTTGGCTTGGGCGAGGGCGACCGGCTGCTGTCGTACTTGCCGCTGTGCCATGTGGCGGAGCGCATGTTTGTCGAGCTGGCCTCGATCTATACCGGGCAAACTGTGTTTTTCGCCGAAAACCTCGAGACTTTTCTGACCGACCTGCGCCGGGCGCGGCCCACAGCCTTGTTCGGCGTGCCGCGTATCTGGACCAAGTTCCAGATGGGCGTTTACGCCAAAATGCCGGAAAAACGCCTCGATACCCTGTTGCGTCTGCCTTTTATCGGCAAGCGCGTCGGCCACAAAGTGCTGGCCGGGCTGGGCCTGGATGCACTGCGCATCGCGCTGTCCGGCGCAGCCCCGGTGCCCGAGGCCCTGCTGCGCTGGTATCAACGCCTGGGCCTGGATGTGCTGGAGGTGTATGGCATGACCGAAAGCTGCGGCTATTCCCATGTATGCCGCCCTGGCCAACAGACGCTCGGCTGGATCGGCTTGCCGTGTCCCGGTGTCGAGGTGCGCATCGACCCGATGGGTGAAGTGCAGGTGCGCAGTGGCGCGACCATGCTCGGCTACTTCAAGGACCCGCAGAAAACCGCCGAAACCCTCACTGACGATGGCTTCCTGCGCACGGGCGACAAGGGTGAGCAGGACGCCGATGGCCGCCTGCGCCTGACCGGGCGGCTCAAGGAGATCTTCAAAACCAGCAAGGGCAAGTACGTGGCCCCGGCGCCGATCGAAAACCGCCTGGCTGAACATGCACGCATCGAACAGGTGTGTGTAGTCGGCGATGGCTTGCTGGCGCCGATGGGCTTATGCGTGTTGTCGGCTGGCAGCCAGGACCGACAGGCACTGCGCAGCAGCCTGGAACGCTGGCTGGAACAGGTCAACAGCGCACTGGACAAGCATGAACGTTTGCGCCAACTGGTGGTGGTCAAAGACAACTGGGCGGTGGAAAACGGCTTTTTGACGCCGACCTTAAAGATAAAACGCAACGTGATCGAGTCGACTTACGGTGCACAATTTTCGGCCTGGAGCGAACGCAGTGAGCCGATTGTGTGGCAGGATTAGGACCGTAATAAAACCAATAAGGACGACTTCATGAGCTTGTGGCGCACCCAACCGAATATCGAGCAACTCAACGCCATCCAGAAAAACACCATCGGTGAACTGCTGGATATCCGTTTCGAAAGCTTCGACGACGAGTCGCTGACCGCGAGCATGGTGGTCGACCATCGCACCCACCAGCCGTACGGCCTGCTGCACGGTGGCGCGTCGGTGGTGCTGGCCGAAAGCGTCGGCTCCATGGCGGCTTACCTGTGCATTGATGCCAGCAAGTTCTATTGCGTGGGCCTTGAGGTCAACGCCAACCACTTGCGTGGTGTGCGCAGCGGGCGGGTGAGGGCGGTAGCACGGGCGATTCATATCGGCCGTACCACTCAGGTGTGGGACATTCGCTTGACCAGCGACGATGGCAAAGCCAGCTGTGTGTCGCGCCTGACCATGGCCGTGGTGCCGTTGGGCGAGAACCCACCCGCACGATAGGCGTGGCGTGAGTGTCATCATTCCTGGCGGTTACAGTCATTGCTGTACGGCTCAAGGCTGGTGACAATTCACTTCTGTTCCCGTAGATGGATCCTGTATGTCGCAGCACGTGTTTTTTGCCCATGCCAATGGCTTTCCTTCAGCCACTTACGGCAAGTTGTTTGCCGCCCTGGCCCCGGAGTACGCGGTGGCGCATTTGCCGCAGCACGGTCACGACCCCAGGTTTCCGGTGGATGACAACTGGCAGAACCTGGTGGATGAGCTGATCCATCACCTGGAACAGCAACCGGAACCGGTGTGGGGCGTGGGCCATTCCTTGGGCGGCGTGCTGCACTTGCACGCGGCCATGCGCCGCCCGCAGCTGTACCGTGGTGTGGTGATGCTTGATTCGCCGGTATTGACCCGCGCTGACCGCTGGGTAATTCGCGCTGCCAAACGTTTTGGCTTTATAGACCGCCTGACCCCGGCGGGGCGTACCTTGGGCCGGCGTGAAGAATTCAGCGACCTGGCCGCCGCACGCAGCTACTTCGCCGGCAAAACGCTGTTTCGCGGCTTCGACCCGGAGTGCTTTGACGCGTATTTGCAACACGGCCTGCAACAGGTGGGCGATCGCCTGCGCTTGCGCTTTGACCCGGCCACCGAAATCAGTATCTACCGAGGCGTGCCCCATACCAGCCCAGGCCAGGTTCGCCAGCTGAAGGTGCCGCTGGCGGTGGTGCGCGGGCGTCAGAGCCGGGTGGTGATGCGTCACCATGCCAGTGGTGTCGATCGTCTGCCCATGGGTGAAATGCTCACCATGCCCGGCGGCCATATGTTCCCTCTCGAACGCCCTCAGGACACCGCGACGTTGATCAAGAACCTGTTTTCCCGCTGGGAAGCCCGTGAGCGCAGCTGCGCATGAGCAACCCCGTCGAAGAAGTGCGCCTGAGCCTGCCGCATATCGAATTGGCCGCGCATTTGTTCGGGCCTGAAGACGGCCTGCCGGTGATCGCCTTGCATGGTTGGCTGGACAACGCCAACAGCTTTGCGCGGCTGGCACCCAAGCTTGCGGGTTTGCGCATCGTTGCGCTGGACATGGCCGGGCATGGGCACTCGGCGCATCGGCCTGCCGGGGCCGGCTACGCCTTGTGGGATTACGTGTTTGATGTGCTGCAAGTGGCTGAACAACTGGGCTGGAAACGTTTTGCATTACTTGGCCATTCCCTTGGCGCCATCGTTTCCCTGGTGTTGGCCGGAGCGCTGCCGGAACGCGTCACACACCTGGGGTTGATCGACGGCGTGATCCCGCCGACCGCCGCTGGCGAGAACGCCGCCGAGCGCCTCGGCATGGCGTTGCAGGCGCAATTGAGCCTGCAAGACAAGCGCAAACCGGTCTACAGCACCTTGGATCGGGCCGTCGAAGCGCGCATGAAAGGCGTGGTGGCGGTCAGCCGTGAAGCCGCTGAACTGCTGGCCCAGCGCGGTTTGATGCCCGTGCCGGGCGGCTATACCTGGCGCACCGATGCACGCTTGACCCTGGCGTCGCCGATGCGCCTGACCGATGAACAGGCGATGGCTTTCGTGCGACGTGTGGGTTGCCCTACACAATTGGTCGTCGCGGCTGACGGCATGCTGGCGAAACATTCCGAATTGCTTTCTCAGCTACCTTTTACGGTGAACACGCTGCCGGGCGGCCATCATTTACACCTTAATGATGAGCCCGGCGCGATCCTTGTTGCAGACTGTTTCAATCGGTTTTTCTCCATGCCTTGACTTGGCGGGGTCAACTGCCGAGGCTGGGCGGATTGAAAGGGAGTCAACCATGTACGAACTCAACACCGCTGCGCACTTCGATGGCCAGGGCTCAATCATCCGATGAGCCTGCGTAAAGAATGTCTCCGTGTCCTCGGGCTGTGCTGTTTCAGCCCCTTGGTGTTCGCCGCCGATGTGCCAGGCAGCCAGGATCTGCCGACCGTGGCCCGTCAGGTCGACGCGCAAATCGTCGATTATCGCCCCGCCGAAGAAAAAGAACGCATCTACCCCATGGGCGCGATCCGCAAGATCAGCGGCCAGTTGCGCTACGAAGGCCAGGCTACGGCGCGCGGCCAAACCACTGCAATCACCTATGAGCTGCCTGCCGAGCACACCTCCAGCGCCGCATTTACCGCGACGCGCGAAGCGCTGCAGGCCAAGGGCGCGCAGCTGTTGTTCTGGTGCCAGGCGCGTGATTGCGGCGAAAGCAGCCTGTGGGCCAATGAAGTGTTCGGCAATGCCAAGCTGGTCGGCGCCGACGGCCAGCAGGAATACCTGCTGCTGCGCCTGGCCGCCCCGCAAGACAACTCGTTGGTGGCGCTGTATGGCATAACGCGCGGCAACCGCCGGGCTTATCTGCATGTAGAACAACTGGACGCCGGGGCGCCGTTGGGCGACTTGCTGCCCACCTCGGCAACCTTGCTGCGCGAGCTGAAAAGCACCGGCGAGCTGGACTTTCCGGCACTCGGCAGCGCGCCTGACGCCACTTGGCTGACCTTGATTTCCCGTGGCTTGAACCTCGACGCCACCTTGCGCGTGAGCCTCACCGGGCCGACCGCCGAAGCCTGGCGCCAGGGTCTGATCGACAGCGGTGTGCGGGCTGCCCGCCTGGAAACCGGCAGCGGTGACGCTAAGGGTTTGCACCTGCATCTGATACGCTGACCGTTATCAAGGCGAACGGACCCGTGCCGTTCGCCTAAGCTCTCTTCCTACAGCCTTATTCTCGAGATACCCGATGCTCAATAACGATCGCCTACTGGTGCAAATCCTGCTGCTGGTGTTGTTTGGTGCCAGCTTCTGGGTGATGGCGCCGTTCTGGTCGGCGCTGTTCTGGGGCGCGGTGCTGGCGTTTGCCAGCTGGCCGCTGATGCGTTTGCTCACGCGCTGGCTGGGTGGCCGCGAATCCCTCGCGGCGGGCATCCTGACCCTGGGCTGGATGTTGCTGGTGGCGGTGCCGCTGGTGTGGCTGGGGTTCAACCTGGCCGACCATGTGCGCGATGCGGTCGGCCTGATCAAGGATATCCAGGTTGACGGCTTGCCCGCCGCACCTGCCTGGCTGAACTCGATCCCCTTTATTGGCGAGCGGCTGGTGGCGACCTGGGACAGCATCGACCAACAGGGCGCGGCGCTGATGGTCAGCATCAAGCCGTACCTGGGGCAGGTGGGTAACTGGCTGCTGGCGCGCAGTGCGCAAATTGGCGGCGGTATCCTCGAGCTGACCCTGAGCCTGGTGTTCGTGTTCTTCTTTTACCGTGATGGGCCACGGCTGGCGATGTTTGCCCATCGGTTGCTGGAGCGCCTGATCGGCGAGCGCGCCGGTTACTACATCGAGTTGGTGGCCGGCACTGTGCAGCGCGTGGTCAACGGCGTGATTGGTACGGCGGCGGCCCAGGCCCTGCTGGCGCTGATCGGCTTCCTGATTGCGGGGGTGCCGGGCGCGCTGGTGCTGGGCATCGTCACCTTCCTGCTCAGCCTGATCCCCATGGGGCCGCCGCTGGTGTGGATCCCGGCCACGGCCTGGCTGGCATGGAAGGGCGACTACACCTATGCGGTGTTCCTCGGTGTATGGGGCACGTTCATCATCAGTGGCGTGGACAACGTGCTCAAGCCGTACCTGATCAGCCGAGGCGGCAACCTGCCGCTGGTGATCGTGCTGTTAGGCGTGTTTGGCGGCTTGATTGCCTTTGGCTTCATCGGCCTGTTTATCGGCCCGACCTTGTTGGCGGTGGCCTACAGCCTGCTGACGGATTGGAGCGCGACCCAGTCCCAGGAGCGTCGCGAAGATAAAGTTCTTTAGGCCCTCGGTAACCACATCACGGCGGTTAAGCCGCCGCCTGGGGTTTCCTCCAGGCTCAGGTGGCCGCCGAGGCGTTCTACGGCTTCCTTGGAGATCGTCATGCCCAGGCCAACGCCGCCGGAGTTGCGGTTGCGCGAGCCTTCGAGGCGAAAGAACGGTTCGAACACCGCCTCGCGTTTATCCGCCGCAATCCCCGGCCCGTGGTCGATCACGCGGATCACCAGGGCGCCACGGCTGTCCGCCAACTCAATACGCGCCGTGCCGGCATACCGCAGGGCGTTGTCGATCAAGTTGTTGAGGCACGAACGCAGTGCCATCGGTTGCACCTGCAACGGTACGCACGTGCCGGAGAACTGTACGTCCGAGCCTTGGTCCTGGGCGTTTTCGCTGAGGGACTCGACCAGCGCCTGCACATCGAGCCAGTGCCGGGTCTCGCTGGTGCGTTGTTCGTGCAGGTAGCTCAAGGTGGCGTCGAGCATGCCGATCATGTCGTCCAGGTCCTGGCGCATCTGGCCTTGCAGCTTGGTGTCTTCGATCTGCTCCAGGCGCAGCTTGAGGCGTGACAGCGGCGTGCGCAGGTCATGGGAGACGGCGCCGAGCATGCGCGCGCGCTGGCTGACTTGTTCGCGGATGCGTTTTTGCATCAGGTTGAAGGTCGATGCAGCCTGGCGTGCTTCCCGTGGCCCGGATTCGTCGAGTGGCGGGCTATCGAGGTCAAGGCTCAAGCGTTCGGCCGCTGCGCTCAGGCGCTGGATCGGCCGGCTCAGCAGTTTGGCGCCGTACCAGGCGGCGATGATCAGCGAGATAAACTGGAAGGTCAGCGGTACCACGGGGCCGCCGTACCATGGGCGGTGATGGCGGGCCAATGGCTTCATCGTGCCGTCTGGTTGCTCGACAAAGGTTTCCTGGGGCCGTGGTGGTGGCGGGCCGTAATGACGGAACCAGAAAATGGCCAGTACATGAGCGAGCACAATAGCCACCAGCAATACGCCGAACAGCCTGCCAAACAGCGTATTGAAGGTGGCGCGCATCAACCGATATCCCGGGCGTCGAACAGGTAGCCTTCGCCACGCACGGTCTTGATCAGTTGCGGTGCTTTCGGGTCATCCCCAAGCTTCTGGCGCAGGCGCGATACGAGCAGATCGATGCTGCGGTCAAAGGCTTCGATGGAGCGGCCACGGGCAGCATCGAGCAATTGTTCGCGGCTCAACACACGGCGCGGGCGCTCGATAAACACCCACAGCAAGCGAAATTCCGCGTTGGACAGCGGCACCACCAGGCCATCGTCGGCCACCAGTTGGCGCAATACGCTATTGAGCCGCCAGTTATCGAAACGGATGTTGGCGCGCTGCTCGGTGCGGTCATCGCGCACCCGGCGCAGGATGGTCTGGATACGCGCCACCAGCTCGCGCGGTTCGAACGGCTTGGACATATAGTCATCGGCGCCCAGTTCCAGGCCGATGATGCGGTCGGTGGGTTCGCAGCGCGCCGTGAGCATCAAAATCGGGATGTCCGATTCAGTGCGCAGCCAACGGCACAGCGACAGGCCGTCTTCGCCCGGCAGCATCAGGTCGAGCACCACCACATCAAAGGTTTCGGCTTGCATGGCGGTGCGCATGGCCGTGCCGTCGGTGACGCCGGTGGCAAGAATATTGAAGCGGGCCAGGTAGTCGATCAGCAGTTCACGGATCGGCAGGTCGTCATCGACGATCAGCGCGCGGGTGTTCCACCGCTTGTCTTCGGCGATCACCGCGCTTTTTTGCTCTTCGTTTACAGAGACGGTAGGGGTATGCATAGTGCGATCATCTGCCTGGGTTGTTGCATTGAGCATAGGCGCCCGGCTCCATGGCTGGAAGTGCCGGGCGAGCGGTCATGTGCGCGAGGCTAGTCGCGGGGCGTGTTGAGGGCATGTCGGGAATGTATCAGTCTTGACACATCTTCTTAAAACACTGGGTTATGCGCGCTTGATCAGCATTTTACCGATCATCGGATCCCGCAACGGCGCCGCTTGCGCTACAATCCGCGCCGATTTCGACTTGCCTGAGAGCCCATTCCAATGTCCGTCTGCCAGACTCCTATCATCGTCGCCCTGGATTACCCCACTCGTGACGCCGCACTGAAGCTGGCTGACCAGTTGGACCCCGCGCTTTGCCGGGTCAAGGTCGGCAAGGAACTGTTCACCAGCTGCGCCGCCGAAATCGTCGGCACCCTGCGTGACAAAGGCTTCGAAGTATTCCTCGACCTGAAATTCCATGACATCCCCAATACCACAGCCATGGCGGTTAAAGCCGCCGCCGAAATGGGCGTGTGGATGGTCAATGTGCACTGCTCCGGCGGCCTGCGCATGATGAACGCCTGCCGCGAAGTGCTCGAGCAGCGCAGCGGCCCGAAACCCTTGCTGATCGGTGTGACCGTGCTCACCAGCATGGAGCGCGAAGACCTGGCCGGCATCGGCCTGGACATCGAGCCGCAGGAGCAGGTACTGCGCCTCGCAGCCTTGGCGCAGAAGGCTGGCCTGGATGGCCTGGTGTGTTCGGCCCTGGAAGCCCAGGCGCTGAAGACCGCGCACCCGTCGCTGCAACTGGTAACCCCGGGGATTCGTCCCGCGGGCAGCGCCCAGGATGACCAGCGTCGTATCCTGACGCCGCGTCAGGCGCTGGATGCAGGCTCGGACTACCTGGTGATCGGTCGCCCGATCAGCCAGGCGGCGGACCCGGCCAAGGCACTGGCCGCAGTCGTCGCCGAAATCGCCTGATGATCGTTCCCACGCTCTGCGTGGGAACGCCTCTTGTGACGCTCTGCGTCACGCTTTGGGACGCAGAGCGTCCCGGGCTGCATTCCCACGCAGAGCGTGGGAACGATCGGGTCAGCTGACTTTAAGCACCAATTTCCCAAAGTTCTCGCCGTTGAACAGCTTCATCAACGTCTCCGGGAACGTCTCCAGCCCCTCGACAATATCTTCCTTGCTCTTGAGCTTGCCCTGGGCCATCCAGCCGGCCATTTCCATGCCGGCGGCGGCAAAGTTCGCCGCGTGGTCCATTACCACAAACCCTTCCATGCGCGCACGATTGACCAGCAACGACAAATAGTTGGCCGGGCCTTTCACTGCTTCTTTATTGTTGTACTGGCTGATTGCGCCGCAGATCACCACCCGTGCCTTCAAGGCCAGGCGGCTGAGCACGGCGTCGAGAATGTCGCCGCCGACGTTATCAAAATACACATCCACGCCTTTAGGGCATTCGCGCTTGAGGGCGGCGGGCACGTCTTCGCTTTTGTAGTCGATGGCCGCGTCAAAGCCCAGTTCATCAATGAGGAACTTGCACTTGTCGGCGCCCCCGGCGATGCCCACCACGCGGCAACCCTTGAGCTTGGCAATCTGCCCGGCAATGCTGCCCACTGCGCCAGCGGCGCCGGAGATCACCACGGTATCGCCAGCCTTGGGCGCGCCGGTGTCGAGCAGGGCGAAGTAGGCGGTCATGCCGGTCATGCCCAGCGCTGACAGGTAGCGCGGCAGCGGGGCCAGTTTGGGGTCGACCTTATAAAAGCCGCGCGGCTCGCCCAGGAAATAATCCTGCACACCCAGCGCGCCGTTCACATAATCACCCACGGCAAATTTCGGGTTGTTCGAGGCAATCACCTTGCCCACGCCCAGCGCTCGCATCACTTCACCGATGCCGACCGGTGGAATGTAGGATTTACCCTCGTTCATCCAGCCACGCATGGCCGGGTCCAGGGACAAGTATTCATTGCGCACCAGCACTTGCCCATCACCTGGCGTGCCCACCGGCACTTCCTGGTAGGTAAAGGTCTCCCGCGTGGCGGCGCCGACCGGGCGTTTGGCGAGCAGGAATTGGCGGTTGGTCTGGGCAGTCATGGCAGGGACTCTGTTAGAAGTGAACCCTGAGTGATAGACCTTCAGCGGCCTGTGGGCAAGGTTAAGGGGGGCTGCGAATGCCCGCCGATAGGTTGGACTGATAGTTGGCCTGGGCGTCTTATCACTGCGATTCATGCAACCCCAACCGGCCATATGATAGTGCTGACGCGCCCGCCGTCGGCTTGGCTAGACTCGGCCCACGGCTATTTCTTGCATAGGACATCCCCCATGAGCATGACGTTTTCCGGCCAGGTTGCCCTGGTGACCGGCGCCGCCGCCGGTATTGGCCGCGCCACCGCGCTGGCATTTGCCGCAGAAGGCTTGAGAGTAGTGGTAGCCGACCTGGATGTGGCGGGCGGCGAGGGCACGGTTGCGTTGATTCAACAAGCAGGCGGCGAAGCGCTGTTCGTGCGTTGCAATGTCACGCTGGACGCCGATGTGCAGCAATTGATGGCACAGACCATCGCCGTCTATGGGCGCCTGGACTATGCCTTCAACAACGCCGGCATCGAGATTGAGAAGGGTAAGCTGGCCGACGGCAGCCTGGATGAGTTCGATGCAATCATGGGCGTCAACGTCAAGGGCGTGTGGTTGTGCATGAAGTATCAACTGCCGCTGTTACTGGCCCAGGGCGGCGGTGCAATCGTCAACACCGCCTCGGTAGCCGGGCTGGGCGCTGCGCCGAAGATGAGCATCTATGCGGCGTCCAAGCATGCTGTGATCGGCCTGACCAAATCGGCCGCAATTGAATATGCAAAGAAGAAAATCCGCGTGAATGCGGTGTGCCCTGCGGTGATCGACACCGACATGTTCCGCCGTGCCTATGAAGCAGACCCGCGCAAAGCCGAGTTCGCCGCCGCCATGCACCCGGTTGGGCGCATCGGCAAGGTCGAGGAAATCGCCAGTGCCGTGCTGTACCTGTGCAGTGATGGGGCGGCGTTTACCACCGGGCAAGCCTTGGCGGTGGATGGTGGCGCAACGGCTATCTAGGACTCCATGCCATGCACTCTTAGAAAAGGATGGGGCTGCTGTGGGGCGTTTCCATGGCTGGCACAAGGCCTCGTCAGAATGTGTATCAGCAGGTAAATAAGTCAATAAAATCAATACTTTAATAATTTTTTGCGGCCGGCTTGAGCGAGCTTCTGTGCTTAACTGTTTGGGGTTGAATAACAGACAGTTCAAGTGAGTGGCTCATGGATTTAGGGATCGATCGACAAGCCCTTGTACCGGTGGTGCAGCAAATCGTCAGCGCGGTGGCGCAATGGATACGCAAGAGCGGCGCGAGCCCCGGCACGCGCTTGCCGTCCATCCGGCAACTGGCCCTCGACAACCTGCTCAGCCAGTCCAGCGTGATCGAGGCTTTCGAGCGAATGGTGGCCCAGGGGTTGTTGGCGTCCAGGCAAGGCTCGGGATTTGTGGTCGCCCAGCCGCCTGTTTGCCTTGAAGGCCACTGGTATGAGGGTGCAGAGCTGGGCTGGGGCGCCTATGTCGATGGCCCGTTGGGCGAGTTGAAGCTGGGTTGCGGCTGGCTGCCGGACACATGGCGTGAAAGTGATGACCTGTGCTACGCGATACGGGAAATCAGCCGCACCGACACGGCCGGTCTCTTCAACTACAGCACGCCATTGGGCCTGCCAGCATTGCGCGAGCAACTGCTCAAGCGGCTGACCCAGATAAAGGTGGGCACCTGCCTGGATCGCATCCTGACCACCCATGGTGCCGGCCATGCACAGGACCTGTTGATCCGCTCATTGCTCAAGGCTGGCGATACGGTGGTGGTCGAGACGCCGGGCTACGCCAACCTCTATCGACAATTGGAGCGCCATGGCGTCACGTTGCTGGAAGTTCCGCGCACCGTGGGCGGCCCGGACATGCCAGTGCTTGAGCAACTGCTGCTACGGCATCGTCCCAAGTGCCTGTTCATCAACTGCCTCTACCACAACCCAACCGGCACCAGCCTGTGCCGCGCCGTGGCTGAACGGTTGCTGGAGCTTTCGCGACGCGATGGCTTCCTGATCATTGAAGAAGACGTCTATGGCGACCTGCAGCACGCCAGTTGCACGCGGCTGTCGGCGTTGCCCCATGATGACCGGGTGATCTACGTATCAAGCTTTTCCAAAACCCTGAGCAGTGCCTTGCGCGTGGGCTACGTCAGTGCCGGCACAGATATCGTTGCGAAAATGGCCAGCCTCAAGACCCTGACCGGTATCGGCACTTCACGGTTTGCCGAAGCAGTGGTCGCCACATTGCTGGCCAATGGCACCTACCGCAAGTGGGTGCAACGCCTGCGCAAGCGTTTGAATGCGCAAATGGCAGCCACCCTGCAGGTGCTGGAGGATGAGGAATGGCAGGTGTTTGCCGTGCCTGCTGGCGGTATGTTTGTGTGGGCGCGGCCGGGCCTGGGCGATCATTCACGGTTGCAGGCGTGCGCGCGCAGGCTTGGTGTCCTGCTGTCTTGCGGGGCGCTGTTCACTCCCCGCGGTGAGCACAGTGACTGGCTGCGCATAAATGTGGCCTATGCTGCTGATCAGCGGGCTTTGGAGTTGTTCCGTGCCATGGGGCCTGCCAGATCGACCTCAACCATTCTGAAAACGACGAGCATGTAGCTTTTTGCCATTATTGTGACGCCAACGTCTTGTGCCAATGGCGTCTCGTTGCGAATCTCGCTGCATGGCAACCAGGCTTGCTGGCATCTGCCCGTGCAAGAGGATTCAAGTGCAATGATTTCGGCCGTGCAACGACGTTTCGCCAACCTCGGTATGGCAAAAAAGCTGGGCTTGGGCTTCTTCCTGGTGCTGCTGCTGACGGCGCTGGTGGCGGCCATTGGCGTGTGGTCGCTGCAAACCATTGGCCAGCGTTTCGAAGGCCTCAATGCCATGTCCTCGCTCAACAGCGGCTTGCTCAAGGTGCGCTTGATCGAGCAGGACTACGCGTTGCACGCCGACCCCAAAGCCGTTGATGCCTTGCATGAGAGCGTCGATGCACTGGCCGCCCTGGCGGCCACGCTCAAGGCCCAGTCCGCCGCCAATGTGCTGGTGATGGGCGACGTTGAACAGGCGTTGGCCGCGTATCGCAAGGCGTTCGATGAATTTGTCGAGTTGACCCAGACCAAGGACCTGGCTTTGGAAATGGCCAGTTGGTCCGTTTCCAGCGTGGCCAATAACCTCGATGTGCTGCAAGCCGGCCTGGCCGACGATGGCGCCTATGGCCTTAAGGAAAGCCAGGGCAAGGAGGGCGCCGAGTTTATCGAACAGGCCGGGCAGGTCAGCCAGGTGTCTCGCTTGATGCTGCAAGCCATGAACGAGGCGCGGGTACGCCTGGACCAGAGCCGCAAGGCCGATGCCGACAACGCCGAACAGGGCAAGATCGAACAGGCCGACCAGGCCCTTGCGCAGGTTGAGCAGTTGAAAACCTCGGTCAAGGACGCGGGTTACCAGACCGTGCTCAATGAGGTGTCCGGGCATATTGCGGCCTTCAGCGAAAAGCTCGGTGAGTACACCGGTTTGCTGGCTCAGGAAAAAATCGTCTACAAGCAATTGCATGACCGCGCCGACCAGGTGGTCAGCCGGGTCAACCAGGCGTATGCCGCCGAAGACCAGTCGATGCAGGCGCAATTGAAGAAAAGCACGCTGCTGATCGTCGGTTCCTCGGCACTGGCGTTACTGGTGGGGCTGGTTGCAGCCTGGCTGATTACCCGCCTGATCGTGGCGCCGCTGCGCAGTGTGATCGCAGTGGCCCAGCGGATCGCCGCCGGTGACCTGAGCGGGCGGATGGAGGTCAGTCGCCGCGATGAAATTGGCCAGCTGATGCAAGCGATGCAACAGATGGGCAATGGCTTGAGCCAGATGGTCAGCGGCTTGCAGGCCGGCATAGAGCAATTGGCCAGCTCTGCGCAATCCCTCTCCAGCGTCACCGAACAAACCAATCTAGAGGTCAGCAGCCAGAAGGAGGAGACCGAACAGGTCGCCACGGCGATGAACCAGATGACCGCCACCGTGCATGACGTGGCGCGTAACGCCGAAGAAGCCGCGCAAGCGGCGCAGACCGCCGATGCCAAGGTCGACAGCGGCCAGCAGGTGGTGCGTCAGAGCCTGCAACGCATCGAATTGCTGGCGTCCTCCAGCACCAGTGCCAGCGCCAGCATCGACAGCCTCAGTGCCGAAATCCAGCACATCGGCACGGTGTTGGGGGTGATCAAAAGCGTGGCCGAACAAACCAACCTGTTGGCCCTTAACGCTGCCATCGAGGCCGCCCGCGCCGGCGAGCAAGGCCGAGGGTTTGCGGTGGTGGCCGATGAGGTGAGGGCGCTGGCCAAGCGTACTCAGCAATCGACCGAGGAGATCGAGCGGTTGGTGAGTACTTTGCGCAGTGCGGCGCAGTCATCGGTGCAGCAGATTCAGCAAAGCGGCGAGCTGGTGAAACTCGCCGTCAGCGATGCGCTGGAAACCGAGAGCGCGCTGGGCAGCATCGCCGCTGCCGTGTCCCTGATCCAGCAGATGAACCAGCAGATTGCCGCCGCCGCCGAGGAACAAAGCTCGGTGGCCGAAGAGATCAATCGCAGTGTCACCAGTATTCGCGCGAGTGCCGACCAATCGGCGCTGAGCATGCAAGGCAACGCCGCCTCGAGCATTCAGCTGGCGCAGCTGGGGGCCGAACTCAAGGGCATGGTGGGGCACTTCCGCCTTTGATCAGTGAGCAAAGGCGGGAGCCGTACGATCAGGCGTTGTTGGCGAGGAAGGTCAGCAGGGCTTCATTGACGAAGTCCGGGTTTTCGCGGCTGGAGATGTGCCCGGCGTCTGGAATCAGGGTCAGGCTGCAACCGATCAACTCAGCCATTTCCCTGGATTCGGCGGGTGGGCGTGGCTTGTCCTGCTCACCGCACATGATCAGGGTGGTGTCGGTGTCCAGGCGGTGCAGTTGGTCGAGGATATCGGCGCGGCTGAAGATCTGGCGGCCCAATGGCACGATGCTGTCCAGCAAACGCTCCTTGGAGAAGGCTTGCAGCGACTGGCGGAAATCCTGGTACAGCGCCGACTCGCGGTCGATGCCTGGCCGGAAGAAGATCGGTGCGATCACATCCAGCAACGGCTCAGGGATGGCACCGGCGTCTTCGATCATCTTGAACAGCGAGAAATAATACTGACGCGTGGCCTCGGGCTCGGCGCCCAGGTAGGTGTCCATCAGCACCAGGCTGTTGATGCGCTCTGGGGCCAGTAATGCCAGGCGTGCGCCCCACATGCCGCCGACCGACAAGCCCACCAGATTGATCTGTGGGATGTCCAACTGATCCAGCAGGGCCAGGGTCTGGCGCGCCAGGTCGTCGAGGGACCGGGTTTGGGCCGGCAGCGGGCCAGATTCACCATGGCCCCAGAGCTCGGGGACGATCACGCGGTACTGTTGCGACAGGGCTTCGATTTGCGGCGCCCACATGTGGCGGTCCCACAGGTAGCTTGAACCCAGCAGAACGACCGGGCCGGTGCCCTGGTCGACGTAGTGCAGCGGTTGTCCATCAATGACGGCGACAGGCATAGCAGGCCTCTGACTTCATGGAGTTAGGGGCACTTTTTTACGCTAGTCGGGGGCGGGGGGATAGGTGCAAATTGATGGCACTTTGTTGTGGCGTGTTGCGTTGGGGGGCATATCCGTTATTTAGGTAACGGCGGCTTAGGAGTCCGCCCTGACAGCGGGGCACTTTTGTAAAGACCGGAATGGCAGCCCAGACAAAAGCAACCAAAAAGTCTTCGCCCCAACACTCGGCAACAGCAACAGCAAAGCCATACTCGGTCTAATGTGGGAGCTGGCTTGCCTGCGATGGCATCAACTCGGTGTGCCTGATGTACCGAGGTGTCTGCATCGCAGGCAAGCCAGCTCCCACAGAAAAGCAGCTCTTCAGTGTATGCAAATCCGCTTTTGCTTTTGATCTAACCACTCAGGTCGGCTACTAGGCCGCCGTGCTCTGCTTTTGATCTTGCTTTTGATCTGAGGCGGCCCACGGATTCAAGCCTTCGTTCTGGCACACCGAGCCTAAGCGAGGTGCCGAGTGGTGGGGCGAAGACTTTTTGCTTACTTTTGGCTGGGCCGGCATTCCGGTCTTTCCAAAAGTGAGCCGCCGTCAGGGCGGAACCCTAAGTAGCCGTTACCGCAGCAACGGATATGTACCCAACCCATCCATCCACCGCGCGCGCCAAACGATCAATCGTAAATAGCCTTCTTTTTCCACTCCGCATCCGCATCCACAACTTTAAGCCCTTCAGTCAACTCATTGACCTCATCTTCAGCCGGCTTGCTGTTAGTCAGTACCGTCGAATTAGCACGGGCCAATTGATTCTCAAGCAATTGCAACTGCGCGCTATAGAGCACCGGCTCTGGCTGTTTACGCAGGTACTGCACACCGCGCTCGAATGCCAGGCGTGCCTGGCCGGGTTGGTTCTGTTGCAGGGCGTGCTGGCCGAGGTTGTTGAAGAACTCGATGTGCAGCAGCACCAGGATATGACGAATTTCCTTGATCCAGTGCTTGGCCTCGTTGGTCGGCAGAAAACCATCCTGGGCCGCGCGGGTCACTTGGCCATGCAGGGCTTCAAGGAGGAAACGCACATCCTTGGCCTTGGCTTCGGTCTGGATCGGCGCCGGCGGGTTGGTCACCGGAATCGATTCGCCCTGGGCGATCAGCGCATTCAACTCAGTGATACGCGCCTTGAGTGCTGCACTGGACTTGTTGAGGTGCAACAGACGCTGGTTGACGTTCAGCTCAAGGCGGGTGAGCAGCAGCTTGAGCGCCGGGGTCATCAATTGGCCAGGAAAGGTCTCGGTGATTTCACCGCACCGACGCAGCCGATCATTGAGCTCGATCTCGGTACGTTTCTTTTCCAGCTTGTTGTTTTCCACCACGTGGTTCATGTAGCCAATGGCGATCAGTATTACGATCCCGGCTATTACCAGCAGGGTGATCATGAGTGGTGTCACCGGTGTGACCTCTTTTATAGGGTTTGCTGTGGAGTGTAGTGACTGGACCATCCGGCGGATAGGACTGTTCGACCAGTTGCCCAGGTAGTTTCTTCTATATAGGTAAGCGTTGCCGGGCGGGCTCCCTGCATAGATGCACATTGCCATCATTTGCTTGGGCGAACTATAGCGCCTTGTCGGGCGCCAGAATATAGGCGTCAAAGCCCGGACGGGCAGAATGCCCGCCAAGGCCCGGAAAGCAGGGCGAAGTCATTGATTTAAATAAATTTATCCTTGGGGGTTGACGACCTTTCAATCCATCCATAGAATGCGCGCCACTTACAGCGTAAAGCACACAGCGAAACGCGGTAGGGAGTGAATGTTGTACGTGTGTCCCCTTCGTCTAGTGGCCTAGGACACCGCCCTTTCACGGCGGTAACAGGGGTTCGAGTCCCCTAGGGGACGCCATATGCGGGAATAGCTCAGTTGGTAGAGCACGACCTTGCCAAGGTCGGGGTCGCGAGTTCGAGTCTCGTTTCCCGCTCCAATTTACAAGCAATGTGGCCCTCGGGCGGCATTGAGTGAAACCAGGGCATAATCTTCGGATTTAACCTCTGGGCACTGAAATACACACCATGTGTTTCAGTTGTGTGTCCCCTTCGTCTAGTGGCCTAGGACACCGCCCTTTCACGGCGGTAACAGGGGTTCGAGTCCCCTAGGGGACGCCATTTTGCGGGAATAGCTCAGTTGGTAGAGCACGACCTTGCCAAGGTCGGGGTCGCGAGTTCGAGTCTCGTTTCCCGCTCCATATTTAACGAAAACGCCGATCAGCAATGATCGGCGTTTTTGTTTGTGCTGATTTTAATCAGCCGGGTCAGGAATCTGCGCCAGGGCATAGGCGAGAAGGAACAGGCTTATCAGGCCGCCTGCCTCGGCGTTGCTCATGTCGAATTCTTTGCGAATAAATGGCATCGCCACACCGAGGTTGGCGCGGTCGGCCGCCGCAATGGCGTAGATGACGAAAATCAAACCGGGGACCACCCAGCGATAGCGGCTGCACGCGACATGTGTAGGCCTTGTTGTGAAGTGCGTGGGAATAGTCTGTAGTTAATAGCGGGTGGGTGTGTACTGGTTCTGCTGTCTCTACTCTGGCCAGCCCCGTGTGCCTGTTCACTTCAGAGAACTGCCCAGATGTTCCAACTCGATTTTTACTCAACCCTGGTCGCCGCCTCTCTGGTGCTGCTGTTGGGGCGTTGGCTGGTCGCCCGTATCGGCTTTTTACGCGCCTACAGTATTCCGGAGCCGGTGGTCGGCGGCTTATTGGTGGCTGCGCTGCTGCTGTTGCTGCGCGCATTAACGGATATCGAGGTTCGATTCGACGCCTCATTGCAGGCCCCCTTAATGCTGGCGTTCTTTGCCACCATCGGCCTGAATGCGGACTTTGCCAGCCTGAAGAAAGGCGGGCGCATCCTCGGCATCTTCCTGCTGGTCGTGACGGCCCTGCTGGTGGTGCAAAATGCCATGGGCATTGCCCTGGCCAAGGCGCTGGGGCTCGACCCGTTGATGGGGCTGTTGGCAGGCTCCGTCACCTTGTCCGGCGGGCACGGCACTGGCGCAGCCTGGGGCGCGGTGTTCAGCGAAAAATATGGCGTGGCTTCGGCGTCCGAACTGGCGATTGCCTCGGCGACGTTTGGCTTGGTATTGGGTGGGCTGATAGGTGGCCCCGTTGCCCGCTTGCTGATCAAACGTGTGCAGGTGCCCGGCGTTGAGCTGGCGCAACCGCCCCAGCCCAAAGGCTTTGAGCAGCCCAACCAGGAACGCATGATCACCTCGTTTTCATTTATCGAGACCCTGGCGTTATTGGCGATCAGCTTGCAGGTCGGCACCTTCCTGTATGGCTTTATTAAAGGTACGGCTTTCGAATTGCCGACGTTTGTATGCGTGCTGTTTGTGGGCGTGGTGTTGCGCAACGGCTTGTCGGCGCTTGGCTGGCATCAGGTGTTTGAGCGTGAAGTGTCGCTGCTGGGCAATGTCAGCTTGTCGTTGTTCCTCGCGATTGCGCTGATGTCGCTCAAGCTCTGGGATCTGGCGGCGTTGGCCTTGCCGATAGTGATTCTGTTGGCGGCCCAGGCGTTGCTGATGGCCCTGTTTGCGATCTTTGTGACGTTCCGGGTCATGGGCCGCAACTACGACGCGGCCGTGCTGGCGGCGGGGCATTGCGGTTTTGGCTTGGGGGCCACGCCGACCGCCATTGCCAATATGCAGGCGGTCACGCAGCGCTTCGGGCCATCGCCGATTGCGTTTCTGGTGGTGCCGATGGTGGGGGCGTTTTTTATCGACATTACCAATGCGGTGGTGATCAAACTGTACCTGGCGTTGCCGTTTTTGGGGGCGGCGGGTTGAGGGGGCCTTCGAATGGTCGCCAGGCGGCGCCGTCCAGACGGATCAGTACGGCGTCGTGGCTCATGTACAGGTCGATGACTTGCTCTATTTGCACGTGGCGAAGCTTGAAGTCATGCGTTGGGGTGATTATCGCGCCATGTTTGTACAGCGTGTAAAAATGCACCTCACCCGAGAGTTGCAAGCCGGCCTCTTGCTGCGCAACTTCGAACGCTTGATCCGGTAATTGCACCTGAAAAAACGCCAGCAGAGGCCAGCGTTTTCGTTGTTCTTTGTCTGATCCGACCCCTACTGCCTCATAAGCACGACGCATCCCCAGCACCCTCTGGTGGTACTGCGCGGTGCTGGTCTGCCCGGTGATGGCCAGCGACAGTTGGCCATCCAATGCGGCCTGCGTGTAGTCGCTGTACTCATAAGCACGGTACTGCACCAGCATGCGCCCCTGCGACTCAATCAAGGTGGGACCGGCGCGGCCATCCCAGGCAGGGCTGTCGCCCAGGCCGATTTCGCTGTCTGTCAGCGGAATGACCGTGGCCGAAACATTGCGCGGTTCAAAGCTGCGGGTGGAGTCAGGTGCCACCCCTGGCCAGTACGAGCCGAGTGCCGCACAGATGCGTGCATCCTCAGTAAACGGGCTGGCTAACTGATAACCGCACAGCATGTTCGTAAACGGAGCGTCTACCAGGCCCCGGCCCACTTCCCAGCCCGGTCCAAAGACCCCGCTGGCGAAATCCGGTAGCCAGGATTGCCGTTGAGCACGCTGCACAGGAAGGGCCAAGTCGGGTGTTGTGGAGGACTGTGGGTGGGAGACGATGGCGGTGACGCCACGGTCTTCAGGGGCGAAGTAACCACCGGCAAGGGCCTGATTGATAAAAAAACGCACGTCGGACAGTGGGTTGACCCGTGTATGCCAAACCTCTGGGCAGGGCGGCGCAGGGCAAGGGAAAACCGCCGGGTCGCTGGACCATTGCTTGAGCTCTCGTTGCCCACATAACGGAAAAAAATCCGGCGCACCGATGATGGAGTAGGCGGCGATGCTCGCCAGTTCCAGCGCAGGGCAGTGGGCCCGTACCCAGCCGTCGGCCATGGCATCCTGATAGTGCAGGGCTCGGTAGCCGCCCGCCTTGACGATGGCGTCGACATCCTGTCGTTGATTGAGGTCTTCGATCGAACCGTCGTCGCGCAAATGATGGCGCCCATGCACCAACCCACCGGTATTGGGAGGCATCATGAACGACAGCGGACGGTCTTGGTAATAGGCCAGTTCCACCAGCGCTTCTTTGGCGTCGGGCACCAATAGCCCCGGCGCGAACTCATCGGTATTCGCCCAATGGGACAAGCCCTCGGTAATGACGAAAGGCGCGTTGAGAATGTCAGGCTCTTGCCAGCCGGTATCGCGAAATCGCCTATGGATCTGTCCGATTTTTTCATTGATCTGGTGGTTTTCCAACTGCACAGTCAGGTCCATTCCGGCCAGGCACTCGTTGCCATCGAACACTTTGTGCAGGGGCACCCAGAACTCCAGATCCTCATCGATAGGTTGAGCATCCATTGGGCCAAACCGCGCCGGTTGGCCGGTGTGCCGGGCAGCGATGAACGCGCCGTAGCGCGCGGGTATCACCCGCATCTGGTTCGGCTGGCCCTCGACAAAGGGCAAAAAACCTCTTTGCTGCGGGTTATACAGCGCGTCCGCCGTGCCGACCCGGGCCACCCCGGTACGCGAGAAACACAGGTCCGCCTGGCGCCTGTGCACAGTTTCGGCGTAGGGCCGGTATTCATACGCGAACACTGCAATCGCCAGTTGCGCCTCACCGGCCAGTTGCTGCAAAGCCTCCAGGGTCGGGGGAGCGGCGCCGTAGACATAATTGAGGACGTGCTCGATTTCAGCGGCTGTGGGGAAGGCCGTGAGCGTTTTACCCTTGACAGCGGTGACCACATGAGGCGAGGCGAAGGCATGAAACAGCAGGCTGTCGGCCGGGTGCCCTGGCTCTATGCCGCGTGTGGCATCAGCGGAAAAATCCTCAAAGCCTGGCTGGGTGCGATCAATCTGCACAGGCCTGGCGAGTTCCTCACGCAGGCTTGTCGAGGTGATGTCCAGGCCGTGGTGCAGCAATAGGTCATGCCATCCTGCTGAGGCCAGGCGTGTGCAAGCGCGTTCTACATCGCTGATCAAGGACATCACGCCCCCTCCGAGAGAAACCAGGGGAAAGGGTAAGCAAAGGGGGCATGCGCGGTAACTGACCGAACGGCTAGGTTACCGCCCGGGGGCTTCTTGAGGATGGCGAGTGATCGCGCGCCTAATTCAGCGTGTAAACGTCCTGTTTAGGCATGAAAAAACGCGAAAAGAGTTCGGACTGCGATTTGATGTTGAGCTTGGTGTAGATATTGCGCCGGTGCACCTTGATGGTTTCTGTCGACAGCGCCAGTTTGCCGGCGATTTCTTTATTGGAAAAACCACTGAGCAGCAACTTGAGCACGTCCTTCTCGCGCGTGGTGATCTGTGTGCCCAACTGCACAATGGCTTCGGACCAGGGCGGCGGCTCACTGAGGTTTTTTTCTTCATCGACTTCAAAACACATGCGTTGATGCATCAATGCCATGACCCACGGCTTGATGATATCCAGTGTGGTGATCTGTTCCGGGGTGTAGCGCGTGTTACTGCCAAATGAAATACACAGGGTTCGATCCGCGTCGAGCTGGACGTTGTACTGCACCTCATCGACGGACACGTACCGGGCGAAATACTGATGGTAGTACTCGGTGGTCAGGAAGTGCTCGGGGGCAATGTCTGACAGATGGAAAAAACCGCTCTGCGGGTTTTCACGGTTGGCAATGTAAAACGGGTCCAGCAGGTAAAGGCCTTTTACATACAGTTGCGTCAGGGCGTCGACTTCGTCGGCATCCGCAACCTCGGTCACGCTGACGACGTTGACTTGCTGGTTGCTGAACACCAGGACCACCCAATTGTCGATCTGCACATACTCATTCAGGACGCGAACCAGCGAGCTCCAGAAGGCTGGGCGGTTCAGCTCCATGATCAGCTTGCCGGCCGACCGGTGCCAGGCGAGATTGTGTAGGTCGAGTGACATGGACTACCCCTTTTGGGTTAGGGATTCATGGGGCTGAGCTAAGTATTTGTAGGTATTTACTATTCGACGACGCCGGGTATATTCACCCACCAGCGTTGATGGCCATGAAGGCCTGTCGTTTTTGACAAGGATAGTTATATGAATAAATCACATTTGCGAGCCATTTTTTTAGCCTCGCTTGTCTGTGTCGGGGCCAGCACGCCCGCAGCGGCGGCAGAACCCCGGGTTAACCTGTACAACTGGTTCGGGTTGATCGCTCCCGAGACACCGAAGGAATTCGAGCAGAAAACCGGCACCAAGATGCACATCGATACCTTCGACAGTGCCGAAGTCATGCAAAGCAAGGCCATGGCCGGGCGCACGGGGTATGACGTCGTCGTCGCCACCTCCAACGTATTGCCAAGCCTGATCCAGGCGGGCGTGCTGGCCCCGCTGGACCGCAGCCAACTGAGCAACTATGCGCATATCGACCCGGAAATGCTGGCCTTGCTCGCCACTAACGATCCGGGCAACCAATACGCGATTCCGTACCTGTGGGGCACCACCGGCATTGGTTATGACGTGGATAAGGTCAAGGCGGCACTGGGTGATAACGCCCCGGTGGACAGCTGGGACTTGATCTTCAAAGAAGAAAACATCAGCAAGCTCAAGTCCTGCGGCGTGGCGATGCTCGACTCGCCGAGTGAAATCATCTCCATCGCCTTGCATTACCTTGGCCTGCCGAGCAACAGCCAGAACCCCGAGGACTACCAGAAGGCCCAGGCGCTGCTGCTGAAAATCCGCCCTTATGTTCTCTACTTCGACTCCTCCAGAACCGACGCCGACTTTGCCGATGGCAATATCTGCGTGGTCGTTGGTTGGGCGAGCGGGGCACTGACGGCCCAGGCCATCAATGAGAAAAACCACACTGGCCGCAAGATTGCCTACAGCTTGCCGCGCGAGGGTGGGCTGGTCTGGTCGGAAAACTTTGTGTTGCTCAAGGATGCGCCCAACGCTAAGGCCGGCTTGGCGTTTATCAATTACATGCTTGAACCCGATGTGATTGCCAAGAGCTCCAACCACACGCTTTACCCGAATGCCAACAAGGACGCCACCGCGCTGGTTGAGCAGAAGTTGCGCGATAACCCGTGGATTTATCCGTCCAAAGCCACCATCGCCACGCTGGTGCCGCTTGAGCCGTTGCCCTTGAAGCTGGAGCGTATCCGTACACGTGTGTGGACCAAGGTGAAGAGCGGTACGTGACTGGCTGAGTGAGGCCCGAGTGCTTTCGCATAGATCCCAGAGAGGGAGATAAATCATGGCCCGACGTGATGACCCGTGCGATGTGAAATCGGACGATTATCAGGCGTACAAGGAGATTGAGGAGCAGATCGGTCACTGTACGCCGGAGCAGGCCTGGGCCATGTATTACGTCTCGACCGGGATGGTGCGTGAATACGTTACGCGGGCGGTCATGGAGCATATCGGCAGGGGTAATCGGGCGCTGCTGCTGGAGTTTCCTGAGTTGGCGCGGGTGCAAGAGCGGTCTCGTTTGATGCTTCCTCTTTGAGGGTGGTGCTTTTTCAGGTCTTTTGAGGCGGTCTTAGGGGCGGTGGTTTTGAGTGTATATCCGTTGCTGCGGTAACGGCGGCTTAGGGTTCCGCCCTTACGGCGGGTCACTTTTGGCAAACGCCCGGAATGCCGGCCCAGCCAAAAGTAACCACTGAATACACTGAAAAACTGCTTTTCTGTGGGAGCTGGCTTGCCTGCGATGCAGGCACCTCGGTGTGTCAGGCACACAGAGTTGATGCCATCGCAGGCAAGCCAGCTCCCACATTAGACCGAGTATGGCTCTGCTGTTGCTGTTGCTCTGGCNNTGATCTTGATCTGAAATCGCCCCCCAAATCACTGGCGGATTGCGGGCATGCCGAGCCACAGCGAGGCACCGAGTGTTGGGGCGAGGACCTTTTGGTTACTTTTGACTGGGCCGGCATTCCGGTCCTTGCAAAAGTGACCCGCCGTAAGAGCGGAAGCATAAGCCGCCGTTACCGCAGCAACGGATATGTATTCAACAACCCACCCCCACACATAGCGTTCGGCCTGTGTTCAACACATCTTCATGGCCCGCGCCAAGCGCAACGTACCCTGGCGGATCTCATCCCGATTGAGCGAAGCAAAGCCCAGGCGCAACGCGTTCTCCGCCAAGCCCTCAGGCGAAAACTGACGCGCACTGCGCACCACAACTCCCTGGCCCAGGGCATCCTCCACTAACCGGTCAACATTCGTCTCATCCTGGAAACGCACCCACAGCGCCAGCCCGCCCTCGGGCGTACGCACCTGCATACGCTCGCCGAACGCCTCGTGCAGACAGCTCTGCAACACTTCCCGCCGCGCGGCGTATTCTTTCGAAACACGGCGCAAGTGCTTCTTCAATTCACCCTCATTGATCAGGTCCGCCAACATTTTCTGCGCGACGGCATCGGTGTCGCCCACTACCAATGCGGCGCTTTTTTGCAGCACTTCAGTCACATGGGCAGGCGCCACCACATAGCTGCAACGAAACGTCGACCCCAATGCCTTTGAAAGCGAGCCGATGTAGATCACATGGCGTTGCGCGCTGTCACTGGCCAGCGGCAAATAGGGCCGCCCGTTAAAGTGATACTCGTGGTCGTAGTCTTCTTCGATCACGCAAAAATCATGCAGCGCCGCCAAGGCCAGCAGCTGTTGCCGACGTGCCGCATGCAGGCTTACGGTGGTGGGGAATTGATGGTGCGGGGTGAGATAGATCATGCGCACTTTATGCGTTTGGCAGAGCTGCTCGATATGGTCGGTGCGGCAGCCTTCATCGTCCATGTCGACCGTGATCAAACGCGCTCCGAGTTTGCGGAAAATCTCCCACGCCGGCGGGTAACTCAGGCGCTCCACCAACACCACGTCACCGGGCTGGATCAGCAGGCTGGCCGTGAGGTACAGCGACACCTGGGTGCCTGGCGTCAGGCAGATATTCTCGGCGCTGATCATCAGCCCGCGATTGTTGCGCAGCATGTCGGCCAGCGCGCAGCGCAGGTAATAGCCGGTGCCTTCGCTGCCGTAGCGCACCGTGTTGGTGGTAAAGCTGCTGCGCAAGGCGTTGCGGTAGTAACGATGCAGCACGGCTTGTGGCAGCAAGCGGTGATCGCACGCGCCGTTATCGAAAAACAACGCGTCATGCCGGTGCTCCAGCGCAATCACCTGGGCGTTCTGGGCGAAGTAGGGCACGACCGCCTGTGGCACCAGCGCTGGGGCGAAAGACGGTTGCGAGCGACTGGGCACGGGCTTGGGCGCCAGTTGCGCATTGACGAAGGTGCCACGGCGCGGCTCGCTGATCAGCCAGCCTTTGGTCATGGCCTCTTCGTAGGCCAGGATCACGGTTTTGCGGTTGACGTCGAGCAGGTGCGCCATCTCCCGAGTGCCCGGCAGCAGCGTGCCGGGCGGCAGCCGCCCTTCGAGGATGGCCGCGACGAGGCCTTCGGCAATCTTGCGATAGGAGGCTTGGCTTGAACCGTCATCAAGTTTGAGCAAGGGGCGCCACTTACGCATCTGGACCATCTGAAGTATCCAAAACTGGAGGTTTTAATGGGCCTAGTCTAGCGCAACAATCAGGCCTCACTTACTCCGAGGTCTTTATGAACACACGCCATGTAATCGAACTCTCTCCCTCGGGTAAAACCTTTGAAGCCGGTGATGAGCTGTTGCTGGACGCGATGCTCGCCAGCGGTTTGTCAGTGCCGTTCTCGTGCCGACGCGGTGCCTGTGGGTCGTGCAAGGTGGTGGTCACCCAAGGTGAATACCGCGCCAAGCAACTGGCCCCCGGCGCACCCGCGCCGAGCTACCCGCTGGCGGCCAATGAAATGCTGCTGTGCCAAAGCCATGCCTGCGCCGACATGCGCCTGGAAATTCCCGGCTGGTCGCTGGACACGCCCGCGCTGGTCGTCGAGTCGACAGTGCTGAGCAAGCGCGCACTGAGCTCCGACATCATCGAGTTGGTGGTGATGCCGGATATGCCATTGGCCGTGCGGGCAGGCCAGTACCTCAAGGTCCGCCTGGTCGATGGTGATTCGCGGTGCTTCTCGATCGCCAACTTGCCGGCCGACGGCGATGGGCGGCTGGTGTTTCAGATTCGCCAGGTGAGCGGCGGGCTGTTTTCCGAGACCCTGCTGGGCAGCCTTGAGGCCGGCGACCTGTTGCCGCTGGAAGGGCCTTTTGGTGCCTGCACCTGGCAGGACGATGACGCTGCGCCGGTCGTCCTGTTTGCCACCGGCACCGGCTATGCGGGTATCAAGCCGATCTTGCTGACCGCCTTGAAGCGTGATGTAGAGGTGACGTTTTACTGGGGCGGCGCGCAAGCAGCAGATTTTTACGACCGCGCATTCCTGGACCAGGCGGTCATCGACCACCCGCGTTTCCACTGGCACCCAGTATTGGCCTCGCAGGGCAAGGTGCAGGAAGTCGCGCTAGGCCACGGGCACCGTTGGGAAGCCGCTCAGGTGTATGCCTGCGGTAATGGCGGCATGATCAGCCAGACGCGTGCCAAGTGCCTGGAAGCAGGTTTACCGAGCCATCGGTTTATCGCCGAAGCCTTTGTGCCCAGCGGCCAGTCGAGCGCCGACGCGCTGCTCAAGACCCTGGATGACACCTGGGAAAAGGTCGGCCCGAGGTATTCGCTGGACGGCATGCTCGCCGCTCGTGAAAAAACCATCCGCGCCCTGGCAGCGATTGCCAGCCAGCTCAAGGTCGGCATGACCACCGGGGAAGCTCTCGACATGGCCGCCGAGCAGTTGCAGGCCATGGGCGCCTCCCACACCTGGCACCCGACGTACATCCGTTTTGGCGACGACACGGTTCGCCCACCGAGAGAAGGCATTGACCCACTGCGCCCGCTGCGTGCCAGCGATATCGTGGTGGTCGACCTCGGCCCGGTGTGGGACGGCTACGAGGGCGACTATGGCGACACCTTTGTTTTCGGCGAGTCAGCGCTGCACCGCGATTGCTTCAAGGCCGTGCATGAAGTGTTCGATGAAACCCGCGAGGCCTGGAAGCGTGGCATGACCGGCTGTGAACTCTATGACTTTGCCGAGGAACGGGCCGTTTCCAAGGGCTGGCGGTTGTCGCGCAACCTGGCCGGCCACCGTATTGCGGATTTCCCCCACGCACTGTTCGGCACCACGGAATTGGCCGAGCTTGAGATCACACCGAGTGAAATGGTGTGGGTGCTGGAGATCCAGCTCTGCCACCCCACCGAGCCGGTTGGTGGGTTCTTTGAAGATATCCTGATGCTTGAAGCTTGAAGGGCTGAGGCACTCTAGGTGTTAGGTAGGAGGTTTCCCGAGTTTCCCTGAACTATATGGGCGCAGTCGGCTCATACAGCCATTGCCAATCACGGCAATTATTTCTGTGCGATAGGGACATCACCTGTGAAATATGCAATCTGCGCCACCTTGCTGCTGTCACTGAGCGGCTGCCTGACCATGTCGGGTGAATACACCGTGACGGCTCAGGACGCCTCCGGCGCCCCGTTAACCAGGCTCGGCACCTTCACCGCCGAGGGCCATAACATTTACCCCATACGCAATGCGTTCTGCCTCAATGCGCCGGGGGCGACGGTCATCATTCGCGATGCCCGGACCGGCGAGGAACTGCGCAGCGAAAGCCCTTATCACTGCCGTTAAGCCTCAAAAAAAGGATTTCCATGAGAGCGTTTCTGATAGCAGGCCTGGCCGTGGCCGTAAGTGGCTGCGGCAATATTTCCAATATCCGTGCTTACAACACGGCCTATGTTGAACCCACATCCGGGGATACCGCACGTTTGCGTGTAATCACCAATGGCATGGCGCGCGGCGTGCCGGGCCGTGATTGCATCGACTGGCGTGTGCCTGGCGCCGGGGTGATGGCCGTGTCCGAATCCGGCTTTGCGGGTCAGAATAATGGCCGCAGCCTGGGCATGCCCGAGAGCAACCGCCGGGTGGAGGCGCAAGGCTCGGCGCGTAGCGAACTGAAGGTGCCGGCGAACAAGCCTTTTGCCATGAACTTCCAGAGTGAGGGCTATGTTTCTGGCGGCAATTCCTACAGCTGCAGGCAGAGCTTTCACTTCACCCCCAAGGCCGGGCAAGATTACGAACTGATCCTGCTGGACGGTGGCCAGTGCCTGATTGCATTGCAGCGCCTGAACCCGACGGGGAAACCGCAGAACGTGCCGGTAGAGAAGGCCAAGCTGTGCAATGCGATGGATATGTTTTAGGCCGCAAGCCAGACCTGTTTAACCACAACGCCGATCAATGTTGATCGGCGTTGTGGTTTTTACCTGCGCTTATCAGAGCTTCGGCAGTTGCCCCACACGGCCGATCATTTCCGTGACGATCTGCAGGTCCAACAGGAACTGCTCGACGGTCTTGAACTCACCGTCGGTGTGCCCGGTGTACTTCACGTCCGGCTTTGCCAGGCCGAATTGCACGCCATTGGGCAGCTCATGCACGGAGGTCGCGCCGGCTGAGGTGCCGAACTTGTGCTCCATGCCGAGGTTTTCGCTGGCCACGGCCAACAGCGCTTTGACCCACTCACCTTCAGGGTTGCGATACATCGGTTCTGCCACCGAGTAAGTGACGTCCATGGCCACTTTGGTGTGTTTGTCCCAGGCGCTGATTTTCTCTTCGATCTCGGCCTTGAGTTTTTCCGGCGACTTGCCCTTGGGAATGCGCAAGTTCACCGCCAGTTTGAAGGCTTTGGCGTCTTGGCCAACAAAGGTCAGCGAAGTGGTCAGCGGCCCCATGAACGCATCGGAGAAGCCCACACCCAACTTGCCGCCCAGGTAATCCAAGCCCCAGTTGTCGGCGGCATATTTTGCGGCGTCGGTGATGTGGTTGTGCTTGAGGGCGATCTTGCCGTCGACGCTGTGGATCAGCTCCAGCATGCGTGCGACCGGGTTCACGCCGGTTTCCGGCTCGGACGAGTGCGCGGACACACCAGTGACCGTCAGCTTGACCTCTTTGCCCACCACCTTGGCCGCCACGGTGAAGTCAGCGCCGTTATTTTTGGCGTATTCGTCGCCGGCTTTTTGCAGGTTGGCCGCCAGCTCCGCAGGCTTGTCGCTGAGCAGAGTGGCCACCGACACCGAAGGAATCTGATTGGTGGCCGCGCCGCCGGTCATGGCGATGATTTCTGCGCCTTTGCCGTCACCTTTGCGCACCGGGAAGCTTGCCATGACGGTGCCGTAGCCTTTTTCGGCAATCACCACCGGGTAGCCGCCATCCAGCGCCAGGTTGTATTGCGGCGTCGGGTTATGCTCGAAGTAGTAAGGAATGGCGTCTCCGGACGTTTCCTCGGTGGTGTCCACCAGCAGCTTGAAGTTGCGCGCCAGTGGAAGCTTTTCTTCCTTGATGACCTTCATCGCATACATCGTCACCACGATGCCGTTCTTGTCATCCTCGGTGCCACGGCCGTACATGCGGTCGCCGATCAGGGTGACTTTGAACGGGTCAAGCTTGGTGCCGTCCTTGAGCACCCAGTTTTCCGGGGTCACTGGCACCACGTCGGCGTGGGCGTGAATGCCGACCACTTCATCGCCGCTGCCTTCCAGGGAGATTTCATAGACGCGGTTGTCGACGTTACGGAAGTTCAGGTTGAAGGCTTTGGCCAGGCCCTGGATCTTGTCGGCGATCTTGAGGAATTCCGGGTTCTTGTACTGCGGCAGGCCGTCGATGTTGAAGGTTGGGATCTCGACCAGCTCGCGCAGGGTTTCCAGGGCGGCCTTGCCGTACTTCACGCGGGTATAAATCCCCAGCAGGCGATTGATTTCGTTCTGCTGGTCGGCGCTCAGGGGTTTGCTGGCGAGGAAGGCTTCGATGGCCGGGCCGACGTCGTCGGTTTTTGCCAGGTCGCCCTTGGCCAGGGTGGCGAGGAAACCACGGAAATCGGTGGTTGGGGTTTCACCAAAGTGCTTGATGATGGCTGTGCTTTGTTCGACGCTGATATTGGCGGACGCAGGCGTGGCGACGGCCGCAAAGCTGGCGGCGAACAGGGTGGCAGCCACCAGTTTCTTGAGTGGAAAGTGCATGGTTAGAGGCATTCCTTTGCAGGCGGTGAGTAAGAGGTTTCTGATCGATCTGTCAGAAACATTTCCACACACTACCATCACCAAGGCCGGGATAGGGAGCCTCGATATGGGAAATGTCCTACTCAAGTATCAGGGTTGCCCAGTAACAAAATGTGGGAGCTGGCTTGCCTGCGATAGCGGTGGATCAGCAATGAAGTTGTCGACTGACAGTCCGCCATCGCAGGCAAGCCAGCTCCCACAGGGGGTTACAGTGAAGTTTGAAATGAGTGCTCAAGGCTTACCCGGATGCGGCTCCGGATACGGTGCAATCACGTCCAATGCCTTGGCATACGGCCCCTCCCACAACTGCTCGTGCAACTGCCCGATGCGCTTGGCCATCGCCGCGTCGTGCATCACCACTTCCAGGTTGCGCGAGTTATCCAGATACCCGCCCAACCAGTTGCTGGTGCCAACCCAGGCCACTTGCCCGTCGATCTCCATGGTCTTGCTGTGGATCACCCGCGCATACGGAATAAACCCTTGTTTGGCCTCGGGCAGGGTGACGATCTTGACCTCCACGTTGGGCAGCACGGCCAGGCTTTTGAGGTAGGGCAGTTCCAGTTTGTCGGTGTTCCAGTTGGACACCATCAGCTTGACCGATACCCCACGCGCAGCCGCGGCGCGCACGGCGTTGTCGATCACCGCGTAGTAGGGGCGGGTTCGGTCCGGTCCGTAGGAAAGTGGCGCGTAGTCGAGCAATTGCACGCGCACTTCTTTCTTGGCTTCGCTTAGCAGGCGCGGCAGTTCCAGTTGTGAGTCGCCCACGCCGGGCGGGTTGTAGCGTTGCGGGCTGGCCACCAGGTAGTTGCCGGTGCGCGCAGGCTCCTGGGCCGCAGCGGGCAGTGGCACCGGTTGCTTATCCGCCAAGGCGGCCTGGGCTTGCCAGTCCTGGTTGAAGATCGCCTGCACCTGGCTGACCACGCTGGCATCGCTGATGCGCAACCCGGTTTCATGGATATGCTCCAGCGAGCGCCAATCGAAATTCTGACTGCCGACAAACGCCTGCTTGCCGTCCACCACCATGTATTTGGCGTGGATGATCCCACCGCTCAACTGCCCATAGGCCAACACGCGAAAGCTCAGGTTAGGAATTGCGCGCAGGCGTTCCAGCGTAGACGCCTCCGACAGCCGAATACCTTTTTCCTCCAGCAGAAAGCGAATCTTCACACCCCGTTTGCCGGCAGCTTCCAGATGCTCGATCACCTTGTCCATCACCGAACCGGGATGGTCGGCCGCGTAGAACTGGCCGATATCAATGCTGCTTTTTGCGCCGTCAAACAGCTCGATCCACACCGGCCCTGGCTGGCGCAAGTCGGCAGTCCCCAGCGCAGTGTCCACCGGTACGGTGTGTACCAATTCAAACCCTGGAATTGAAAAGTCCGCCTGGGCAAGCGGACTCAACAGAAGGCCGGTCAGGCCTGCGATACGCAACTTTATCGAGAGGGACATAGGCGTCTCATCGGGGCAAAAAGAAAGGCGGGCGCATCATGCGCCCGCCCTGAAGGTCATGCCGTGCGGGTGTGCAACGGCGTTGGCACCAGATGCGGTACTTCACCCTGTACACGGGCGCCGGTGGCCGCACGGATCAGCAGGATTTTCAACTGGTCGTTGATGCGCTCCAGGCTGTCCTGGAAGAAGTTGTGGAACACCACGCAGAACAGCGCGATGGCGATACCCAGGCCGGTGGCGAACAAAGCCGTGCCGATGCCACCGGAGATCTGGCCCGGGTCGGACACGCCGGCGCTGGCCAGCGCCTTGAAGGTGTCGATGATGCCGAGGATGGTGCCCAGCAGGCCCAGCAATGGCGCGGCGGTGGTGATGGTCTCGATGATCCACAGGCTGCGCGACAGCGGCGCACGGGTCTTGAGGTACTGGGTTTCGATTTCGTCGTCCAGGTCCTTGCGCGAGCCGTTGGAGGCCTTCTGCGCGAGGATCGGCAGCACCATGTTCAGCGGCAGGCTGTCGCGGCGGGTGAGGCTTTCTGGCAAGTCACGCTCGCTGTGCACGTTGGCGCCCAGCACGTCGGTCAGGGCGCGGGCCTGGCGGCGCACGTAAGCGAAGTAGATGCCCCGTTCGATGGTGATGAAGATCGCAATCGCCATCGCGGCGTACATCACATAGAAGGTGATTTGGTGCAGCAGGTCCATGTCCATGAGTGTGTTCCTCTCAGGTGATTAATCAGAAATTCGCTTCCAGGGAAACCGTGACGGTACGGTCCAGGCCGACGATGTAAGCCGGGTCACCATCGCGGAAACCGCTGTAGCTCGCCGCGTTGGTCTTGGTGGTGTACACGCCGTCCAGGTACTTCTTGTCAAACAGGTTGTCGACGTTCAGGCGCAGAGTGGCGTCCTTGACCACTTTCTTGTCCACGGGCAGGTAGATACCGGCGCCGAGGTTGAAAACGGTGCGCGCCGAAATGGCTTCGTCGTTGGTCAGGTCACCGTAGAGCTTGCTGGTGAATTTGCCGCCGAAGGTGCCGTAGAAGCGCCCGTCGTCGTAGCCGATGTTGGCCGCCAGCATGTTGGTCGGCACGTTGGCGAACTGCTTGCCGCTGGTGGGCAATACGATCGGTTTGCCGGCGCTGAAGACGGTCAGGTCATCCTGCTGCTTGGAGCTGGTATAGGTGTAGGAGGTGTAGTAGTTGAAGTTGTGCGGCAGCTTGCCGCTCCACTCCAGTTCCAGGCCTTTGTTGATCACGGTACCGGCGTTGATGTCGGCCGAATCGCCGTTGCTGTCCAGGGACGTGAGCTGGCGGTTCTTGAACTGCATGTAGAACAGGGTGGCGGCGAGGGTCATGTCTTCGCCGGTGTAGCGCCAGCCCAGTTCCTGGTTCCAGCTCAGTTCCGGCTTGGAGTCCAGGGAGCCCACGCCTTTGTCGTACAGCACGTAGTTCTGCGGGATACGCATGTTGCGCGAAAGGCTGTAGAACAACTGGTCACGTTCGTCGAGCTGGTATTTCAGACCGGCGTTGGGTAGCAGCTTGTTGTAGGTCTGGTTGGCCTTGCCCGGTTGTTCGGTGAGGCTGCCGTGGTTGGTGCCCTCACGCTCGACATTCATGTAGGCAAGGCCCGCGATCAGGGTCCAGTCCGAGTTGATGTACCAGGTGTCCTGAGCCCAGACTTTTTGCGCTGGCGTTACGGTGTAGCGGTCGCGGCCTTGTACGGTGTTGCCATTGGCGTCGACCACGGAGCTGGCGTCCGGCCAAGTGTCGCTGGGCTTGCCGCTGTTCTTGAGGGCAATGAACGGCTGGGTCTGGCTTTGGCGGGCGCGCTCGTACCAGTAGCCGAATTGCAGGCTGTGGTCGCCCAGGTCCCAGTTCAGCTTGGTGGTGATGCCCGGGCGCCAGGTCTGGGTGCGCGAAGGGCGGTAGTAGACGCCCGTCGTCGCGGAGCCGTCAGCGTTGTATTGGGCCTGCGTCGGCAGGTTGCCGAGGTCGAATACGCCGCCTTTGTTGGAACCGCTGTTGAGCGCATAGGCGGAGGAGCCCACGCCGCTGCCGTTGCCGTAGTAGTAATACGGGATCACCGAGAGCGACAGGTTGTCGCTCAGCTTGTACTGGGTGTTGAGCACGGCGGTGAAGGTCTGGAACGGGTTCTGTGCCAGGTCGTAATAGCTGCTGATCTTGCCGTTGGAGCCCAGCGCCGGCTTGGCCGGGTACGGGTCATACTGGCGGCCGAACTGCTGGAACTGCGCCTTGGTCAATTGGCTGTAACTGTTGTTGTCCTGCTCGTGGTACTTGAGGATCAGGTTGGCGGTGTTGCCGTTGCCGGCGTCGAAAAAGCTGTTCCACTCCACCTTGTCCGCACGTACCGCGCCCGAGCCGCGCCACATCTGGCCTTCGGTGTGGGACGCCGACAGCCAGTTGGAGAGGCCGTTGACTTCGCCGGTGTTGAGGCGCGCAAAGGTCTTGCGGGTAGCGTTGCTGCCCACCACTTGTTTAACGAACGCACCGGTTTCCTTCGTCGGGCGAATCGTCACGATGCCGATGTTGCCGCCACTGGAGCCGATGTGCGGGCCGTCGGCTTCCGACGAGCCCTGGGTGACGAAGATCTGGTCGATGTTTTCCGGATCGCCGAGCAGGTTGGAGTACAGCGCGTAGTTGCCGGAGTCATTGATCGGCATGCCATCGACCGACATACCGACCTGGTCGGAGTTCATGCCGCGCATGGTGAAGCGAAAGCCCGACAGACCGGTGTTGTCCTCACTGGAGATGTTCAGGCCCGGCGTGTATTTGAGCTTGTCGATGGCGTTGCCGGTGGCGGTTTGTTTGTCCAACGCTTCCTTGGTGATGGTCGAGCGGCCCTTGGCGCTCTCTTCCTGGACCATGTAACCGCCCCCCGCGGTTGCCTTGCCTCCCTGAACTCCGATCGTGCCGACGTCACTGTCACTGGTATCAGCCATGACCACTCCATGGGTCATGCTTGTCGCGGCAACGAGTGCCAGATGAATACGTGTGAACCTCATCACTGTCGTCCTGGTGTCGGGTGCTTATTGCACGCTGTAGTTGAAGGTGGCGGTGAAGCGTTGCTCGTTACGTCCACCGAAGGCTTGTTCGGGGAACGGCTTGACCTGCTTGATGCGGCGCAAGCTATTGGTAGCGGCCCGATTGAGCAGCATGCTCGGCGCCGGGGTCTGGATCCCGGCATCAAGGACGCGACCTTGTCGATCCACCATCAACCACACCACCACCTCGCCACTGGGGCGCTCGAGGGACGCCTGGCGCCCGGTGGGGTATTGCTTGTACGTGTCCAGCTCGTTGCGCAGCCCCTTGAGGTAACCGCCTTCCAGTGCCTGGCCATCTACTTTGGGCGGTGCTGGTGGCGCGGGCGGCACAGGTGTTGGCGCGACAGCGGCCTGTACTGGCTTGGCCGCCACTGGTGCGACTGGCGCTGGCGTGGGAGTCGGTTTGGCGGCCACCACGGGCTTGGGTTTGGGCACCGGCTTGGGCTTGGGTTCAGGTTTTGGCAAGGGTTTGGGCGGTGGTGGCGGCGGGGCCGGTTCGGCTTCTTCGTCCTCGATCACCGGCGGTGGCGGCTCTTGCTCGACCACAGGCTCGGGAACCACTTCAGGCTCGGGTTCGACCAGGGCCAGCTCGACCGCCGACTCGTCGTACTGCGGCTGGATTTTCAACGGTTGGGACTGGATACCCAGTGCAATCAGCACCAGGGCGATCAGGGCCGGGACACTGCCCAGCAGCTGACGCGCACGAAACAATACATACATGATCAAGACTTACGCGTGGCAATGGACACGGAGGTAAAGCCACCCAGGCGCAGGGTGTCCATGACTTCCACCAGGCGCGAAACCTCTACGCCTTTGTCGCTGTTGACGATGATGGTCGACTTGGTATCAGGCTTTTCTGCAGCCTTCAGTGCCGGCACCAACGCATCGACCGTGATGGCCTTGCCGTCGAGTTGCAACTGGCCTTCCAGGCCCAAGGTAAGGATGAATTTATTCTGCGGCTTGAGTTGCTGCGAGCTGCTGGCGCTGGGCAGTTGGGTCTTCATGCCGAGTGCGGGGATCACGTTCAAACTCACCAGTACGAAAAACACCAGGAGGAACATCATCACGTCGATCATGGGGATCAACTCGATATGTGCCTTGCGTTTCTTGGGTTCATCCCAGGTTCTCATTCTGTTACCCCGTCGTTGAATTAGGGGCGACACGCTAACAACCAAAAATGACCGAATGGTTAACTTTAATTGACGTTTTAAAGGCTCTAGGACGCGTCTCTCAGAGATTTTACCTTGCGGTTTCATGACGTAATGCAATTGACACGAAGGCAGTACATTCTGGGGGAATTTACTTGAAGAGCTGCCGCGTATGCCCACTGCACTGCCTCAATTGTCGACCCCGCGACTACTATTGCGGGCGCTGGAAATGGACCAGGCCGAGGTGCTCTTCATGCTCGCCAACGGGCCGAAAATCGCTGACAACACGGCCAACATTCCGTCGCCCTATACCTTGGAAACTGCACAGAGTTTTATTGCCGGGGCCGCAGACAAATATCGGGCGGGCGAGTTGTTGAACCTGGGCATGCATGTGCGTGAAACCGGTGAGTTGGTTGGCATGGTCAGCCTGCGCCTTAACGCTCGTCATCACGCAGGGCATTTGGGCGGCTGGGTCGCGGCGCATGCGCGTAACCTGGGGTATGCCGCTGAGGCGGCGAGCGCGATGATGGGTTTTGGCTTCACCGAGCTTGGGCTGCAGCGTGTCGGCAGCCAATGCTTTGGCCGCAACAAGGAATCGGCGCGGGTCATGCAGAAAATCGGCCTGCGCTACGAGGGTTGCCTGCGTCAGGCGTTTCTCAAAAATGGCGTGTACGAAGACCTGCTGGGCTTTGCCACCGTGCGTGAGGACTGGGAGCGCGCGTTGTGAATGACGCAGTGGACCAAGGCAGGCGGCGAGTCCTTAGCGGGCTGGCGGTCGCTACCGCGTTTTCAATCCTCAGCCCATTTGCGCGCAGTGCCGGGGTGGATTACCCGTTCACCCTCGGCGTGGCTTCGGGCGACCCGCTGCCGGATGGTTTTGTGATCTGGACGCGCCTGGCGCCGTTGTTCAATGCAGCCGATGGCAGCGGTGGGTTGAAGCGCGCGGTGCCGGTGCGTTGGCGGGTGGCCAGTGATGCGGCGATGACGCGCATCGTGAAGCAGGGCGAAGTCTTGGCGACGGAGCGGTTCGCCCATTCGGTGCATGTTGAAGTGGCCGGGCTGGCGGCGGGCCGGCCGTATTGGTACCAGTTCGAAGGCCTCGGCGCGCAGAGCCCGGTGGGCCAGGCACGTACCACGCCACCTTTGCAGGCGATGGCCTCGGCTCGGCTGGGGTTTGTTTCCTGCTCGCATTGGGAGCGCGGTTACTTCAGCGCCTATCGCCATTTAGCCGCAGAGCAACCTGACCTGGTGTTTTTTCTCGGGGACTACATTTACGACAGCTCTTACGCCGCCGACTCGGGGAAAGTCTTTCGGGCCCACGGCAGCGGTAACGCGGTGAGCTTGAGCGACTACCGCAACCGCTACGCGCTGTACAAAACCGATCCGGACCTGCAAGCCCTGCACGCGGCCGCCCCCAGCGTGGCGACCTGGGATGACCACGAAGTGCAGAATGACTACGCCAACCGCTGGTCCCAGGACCCGAAGATTCCCGTGGCGCAATTTCTTCAGCAGCGGGCGGCGGCGTACCAGGCGTTTTACGAGCACATGCCGCTGCGCGCCAGCAGTGTGCCGAAGGGGCCGGACATGCGCATTTACCGGCGCCTGGATTACGGTCGGCTGGCGCGCTTCCATGTGTTGGATGGGCGCCAGTATCGCTCCGAGCAACCCTGCATCCAGGCCAACGGCAGCCATCAGGGGCATATCGCCGCCAACACTTGCAGCGACCTGCGTGATCTCGGCCGCACCATGCTGGGTTGGCAACAGGAAGCCTGGCTGGACCAGGGCTTTGCCCAGTCGCAGGCACAGTGGAATGTGATCGCCCAGGACTTGCTGGTGGCGCCCTTGCTCCAGCGCGACCTGAGCAACCACAAGGTGGGCCATTGGACCGATGGTTGGGACGGCTACGTGGCCAATCGTTCACGCATGCTGGCGTCCATCGGGCGTCACAAGGTCAGCAACCCGGTGTTCTGGGGCGGTGATATCCATTCGTTCTGGACCACTGACCTGCATGCCGACGCCAACAACCCGGACTCGCCAGTGATCGCCACTGAGTTTGTCGGCAGCTCGGTGACCTCCGATGGCCCGCCCTTTGAAGCGTTCAGCAAGATCCTGCCGCTTAATCCGCATGTGAAGTTTTTCGACAGCCGCCAGCGTGGGTATGTGTCGGTAGAGCTTACGGCTCAGAAGATGCTGACGAACTTTCGGGTGATAACTGACCCGCGCGATCCCAACGCCACGGTGTCGACCCTCAAGTCGTTTGTGGTGGAGCCGGGGCGGGCGGGGGCGATTGCGGTTTAGTCCAGGCTGTAACGCACCGACAGCGCGCCTTTTTTCTCCGACAAGGCCAGGATGGTCACTTGGCCGAGCTCGTTCAGGGCTTGCACATGGGTGCCGCCGCAGGCGTAGGCGGGCAGTTCGCCGAAACCCACTTCGCGGGCGCCGTCTTCCAGGGTCATATGGCGCGGGTAGTCGGCGGCGATCCATTGGTTGACCTGTTGCTGGATCGCCTCGGCGTCGATGGCCTGGGCCATTTCGCCACGGATAAAGGTGATTTTGCACTCGCCCGGCCAATGGTGGGCTTTGATCGGCATCCAACCGAAGCTTTCTCCCGCATTGCCGATCAGGTGCCCGGCCGAATGCAGGCGCGTGTACAGGGCACGGCGTTGTGCGTCGACCCGTGCGCTGATCGGGCCGGGCTGCACAGGCTGGTCCACGTAATGCACCACACGGTCAGCCTCCTGAGTCACGCGCAGCACCTGGCTGTCGCCCAGCCAACCGGTATCAAAGGGTTGCCCGCCGCCTTGGGGATGAAAAATCGTCGACTGCAGGGTGACCGCGAACAGGCCTTCGTGGGGTGTGCAGCTCAGCACTTCAAGCTCGGCGGTCAGGTGGTCGTGGGTGAAAAACAGGCGCTCGGTCATCATTTACATCCGCATCAGGGTTCTACGGGCAGTATAAATAGTGCGTGGATGGGTGATAATCCGTTCAATTATCAATGGACCTGTGCGTCATGAGCATCAATCTTCCTTTGCCACTGCTGGGTGAAATGGCGATTTTCGTCAAAGTCGTGGAGACCGGCAGTTTCTCCGAAGCGGCGCGACAACTGAGCGTTTCGCCCTCGGCCGTGAGCCGCAGTATCTCGCGTCTCGAACAGGCGCTGGCGACACGCTTGCTGCAACGCACCACGCGTAAATTGCGCTTGAGCGAAGGCGGCGAAGAGGTGTTCAAGCGTTGCCAGGAGATGGTCAACGCGGCGCGCTCGGTGATGGAGATCAGTGGCCAGTTCACCCATGAAGCCGAAGGCCTGGTGCGGGTCAGCGTGCCCAAGGCGGTGGGCCGGTTTGTGGTGCACCCGCATATGTCGGAGTTCTTGCGGCGCTATCCCAAGGTGGATGTGCAATTGATCCTGGAAGACCGGCATGTGGACCTGATCGACGACAATGTGGACCTCAGCATCCGCATCACCGACAGCCCGCCGCCGGGCTTGGTCGGCCGCCAACTGTTGCCCATCGAGCACTTGCTGTGTGCCACACCGCAGTACCTGGCCGAGCAGGGTACGCCTGAACATCCCCATGATTTGCTGGAACATAGCTGCATCTACCTGGGAGAAACGCCGGGGGATTCACGCTGGAAGTTTCGTCAGGGTGCCAAGGCGGTGACCGTGGGCGTGCGCGGGCGCTACGCCGCGAACCACACCGGCGTGCGCCTGGATGCGGTGTTGCAGCATGTGGGGATTGGTAGCTTGCCGTACTTCACGGCGCGCCACGCCTTGGCGGCGGGGAGCCTGGTGCAGGTATTGCCCGAGTGGGATTTTATTGCGTCCTACCATGGTGAGGCGTGGTTGCTGCATTCGCCCACGCGGTATCTGCCACCGAAGTTGCGGGTGTTTATTGATTATCTGGTGGAGTGCATGGCGAAGGAGCCGACACTGCGCCGAAGGTAGGAGTGCGGTCCAACTGTGGGAGCTGGCTTGTGTGGGAGCTGGCTTGCCTGCGATTGTATCGCCTCGGTTTAACTGATAGACCGAGTCGCCTGCATCGCAGGCAAGCCAGCTCCCACACAAGCCAGCTCCCACATTTAAAATCAGTGCTTACTCTGATCCTGCGGCATGGCCAGCAGCTGTTTTTCCTGGTTCCAGTCGAACGGTTCATCGTTCTGTTCGGCTTCAAAACGACGTTCTTCCAGGGCCTGGTACAGGTCCAGTTCTTCATCGGGCATGAAGTGCAGGCAATCACCGCCGAAGAACCACAGCAGGTCGCGTGGCACCAGGTGGGCGATTTGCGGGTAACGCAGGATGACCTGGCTCATCAGGTCCTGGCCCAGGTACTGGCTCTCGATCGGGTCGATCGGCAGCAGGGCGCGCAATTCGTCGAAGCGCTCCAGGAACAGGGTGTGGCTTTCCTCGGGCACCTGTTCGGCTTCGCCGACGGCAACCAGGATGCTGCGCAAGTGGTCGAGCAAGACGAGATGATCGGCAACGACGTTGGACACGAGATAAGTCCTCTAAAGCAAAAACGGGCGCGAGAGTATATGCCTCTCGCGCCCGTATTTATATGACCTTAGCTTTATAGGGTGTGAGCGGTCAGCGCACTTTACCCTCGGCCTGGGTCAGCTCTTCCTTGCTGAAATCATCCACATCGATCACCTTGCGGCGCGCGGCTTCGGCGTCGCGCAGGGTTTGCGCTTCGGCCGGTTGCAATACGCCCGCGTGCAGCGCCGCGTCGATGGCATGCTCGCCGGCGGCCGGTTTGACCTGGCCGCTTTTGAGCGCGGTGTGGAGTTTTTTCTGCAAGGGGTGGCTGGCACCCAGCAGGTCGTAGGCATGTTGCAGGGCACCCACCGGGTCTTCTGCCGATTGCGGGCGATAGCAACCCGCCAGCAACTCTTCCAGGGTCGGGTCGCCTTTGGCACGGCCAATCACCGCAGCCACTTCGGCGTCCAAAGCATCGGACGGCCCGGTGTGACGACGGCCGAACGGGAACACGATCACCCGCAGCAGGCAACCGAGGACCTTGTTCGGGAAGTTGCTCAGCAGCTCATCCAGGGCACGCTCCGACTCACCGAGGCTTTCTTCCATGGCCCAGGCAAACAGCGGCTCCAGGTGATCCGGCGAATCCAGGTCGTGGTAACGCTTGAGCGCGGCCGAGGCCAGGTACATATGGCTCAGCACATCACCCAGGCGCGCCGACAGGCGTTCGCGGCGTTTCAGCTCGCCGCCGAGCAACATCATGCTCAAGTCGGCGAGCAGGGCGAATGCTGCGGCCTGACGGTTCAATGCACGGAAATAACCCTGGCTCAAACGGTTGCCCGGGGCTTTTTCAAAGTGCCCGATGCCGAGGTTCAGCACCAACGTGCTGGCGGCGTTACTCACGGCAAATCCGATATGTTGCATCAGCAGGCCGTCAAATTCCTTGAGCGCCTGGTCATGGTCTTCACGACCGGCCAGGGCCATTTCCTTAAGCACGAACGGGTGGCAGCGGATCGCGCCCTGGCCAAAGATCATCAGGTTGCGCGAGAGGATGTTCGCGCCTTCCACTGTGATGAAGATCGGCGCGCCTTGCCAGTTGCGGCCCAGGTAGTTGTTAGGCCCCATGATGATGCCCTTGCCGCCGTGCACATCCATGGCGTGGCTGATGCACTCGCGACCGCGCTCGGTGAGGTGGTACTTGAGAATCGCCGACAACACCGAAGGCTTTTCGCCCAGGTCGACCGCGTTGGCGGTGAGCATGCGCGCGCTGTCCATCAGCCAGGCGTTGCCGCCAATGCGCGCCAGGGCTTCCTGGATACCTTCAAAGGCCGACAGCGGCACGTTGAATTGCTCGCGCACTTGAGCGTATTGGCCGGTCACCAAACTGGTGAACTTGGCCGCGCCGGTACCGACCGCAGGCAGGGAGATCGAACGGCCGACCGACAGGCAGTTCATCAGCATCATCCAGCCCTTGCCGAGCATTTCCTGGCCACCGATAAGGAATTCCAGGGGGATGAACACGTCCTTGCCGGAGTTGGGGCCGTTCATAAAGGCGGCGCCCAACGGCAGGTGGCGACGGCCGATTTCCACGCCGGGCGTGTCGGTGGGGATCAGCGCCAGGCTGATGCCCAGGTCTTCTTCCTCACCCAACAAGTGGTCCGGGTCATGGGCCTTGAAGGCCAGGCCGAGGAGGGTCGCGACCGGGCCGAGGGTGATATAGCGTTTTTCCCAGTTCAGGCGCAGACCGAGGGTTTCCTTGCCTTCCCATTCACCTTTGCAGATCACGCCGGTGTCGGGCATGGCGCCGGCGTCGGAGCCGGCCAGTGGGCCGGTGAGGGCGAAGCAGGGGATATCGTCGCCACGGGCCAGGCGTGGCAGGTAGTGGTTGCGTTGTTCGTCGGTGCCGTAATGCAGCAGCAGCTCGGCCGGGCCGAGGGAGTTAGGCACCATCACGGTGGAGGCGAGGTCGCCGCTGCGGGTGGCGAGTTTCATCGCGACCTGGGAGTGGGCATAGGCGGAGAAACCCTTGCCGCCATATTCCTTGGGAATGATCAGGGCGAAGAAACCGTGGGTTTTGATGTGCTCCCAGGCAGCGGGCGGCAGGTCCATGGCCTGGCCGATTTCCCAGTCGCTGACCATCGCGCAGAGTTCTTCGGTAGGGCCGTCGATAAACGCTTGTTCTTCTTCAGTCAGTTGCGCCTTGGGGTAGGCCAGCAATTTATCCCAATCGGGGCGACCGCTGAACAGTTCGCCGTCCCACCACACGGTGCCGGCGTCGATGGCGTCGCGCTCGGTCTCGGACATCGGCGGCAGGACTTTCTGGAACCAGCTGAACAGCGGCTTGGTGAAGTATTGGCGGCGCAGGTCGGGCAGCAACAGGGGCACGGCCACGGCGGCGATCAGCACCCAGAGGATGACCAGCAGCCAACCCGGTGCATGGCTCCAGGCGCCCATCGCCAGCAGGTAGACGGCAACCACGCCCAGCGCGGGCAGGGGCGCGGTGCGGCGGTGTGCCAGGTAGGCAATGCCGACCACCAGAACCAGTATCCACAACAACAGCATATTCAATCCTCCGTGAAACCAAGGGCGAAACCACCATGGAGCTTAGTCGGCATCCGAAAAAGCGCGGTGGCGAGGGTGTAACGAGTTGTGCTGGCGCACGCCGACATTTGGCCGAATCGTCGTTATCTCCACGGCAGGCCTGTCGTTAGACTCAAGGCTTCCCTTGGAGATAAAGCTCATGGATACGTACTTGAATCCCAGCCGCTTCATCGATAGTGACCACCCTGCGGTGGTGGAGTTCGCCGAAAAACATCGCGGAACCCGCCCGGATTTAAGTGACCAGGCGGTCAGTCTCTACTACGCCGTGCGTGAGGCGATTCGCTACAACCCGTACACCTTCAGCCGTGATCCAAATACCCTCAGTGCCAGCTTTGCCCTGGCCACCGGCGAGAGCTACTGTGTACCCAAGGCCACCTTATTGGCCGCCTGTGCCCGTCATTGCGGGATCCCGGCGCGCATTGGCCTGGCGGACGTGCGCAATCATTTATCGACACCGCGCCTGCTCGCGCTGCTCAAAAGTGATGTGTTCGCCATGCACGGCTATACCGAGTTGTACCTGCACGGCCGTTGGGTCAAGGCCACGCCGGCGTTCAACAGTCAACTGTGCGAGTTGTTCGACGTGCCACCGCTGGCGTTCGATGGGGTCAACGACAGCGTGTTCCACGCCTTCAACCGCCAGGGCCGGCGCTCGATGGAATATGTGCTGGACCACGGGCAGTTCAGCGACGTGCCCGAAGCGTTTTTTTTCGCGCATATTCAGCAGTGTTATCCGCACCTGTTTGCCGACGACATGCCGATCTCGCTGAAGGACATGCACAGCGATATGCACAGCGATTTAAGCCGCGGGTGAACCGGCGTATGCTGCTGCGTTCATCAAGCCATGTTCATCAACGATAAGGCGCGGTCATGCTGAAAATCTGGGGTCGTAAAAATTCATCAAACGTCAGGAAGGCACTGTGGTGCGCCGAGGAACTCGGCCTGGACTATGAGGCAATTGATGCGGGCGGGGCTTTTGGTGTGGTCGACACGCCGCAATACCGGGCCTTGAACCCCAATGGCCGGGTGCCGATGATCGAAGACGGCGACTTTGTGTTGTGGGAATCCAACACCATCGTGCGTTATCTGTGCGCCAAGAGCGCGTCGGATTTTTACCCGAGCGACCTGCAAGCCCGGGCCAGCGCCGAGAAGTGGATGGACTGGACCACGTCGACGCTCGCCGATCCGTTCAAGGCGGTGTTCTGGGGCATCCTGCGTACCCCGGCGGAAAAACAGAACTGGGACAGCATCAATGCCGGGCGCCAAGCCTGTATCGATGCGCTTAACACCGTTGACCAGGCCCTCGCCGAGCAACCCTACCTCAGCGGCCAGCATTTCGGCATGGGCGATATCCCCTTGGGCTGCTTTGCCTACGCCTGGTTCGAGATGCCCATCGAGCGCCCGGCAATGCCCCATCTAGAGGCCTGGTACCAGCGCCTCAGAGATCGCCCGGCCTACCGCAAGGCCGTGATGACCGCGTTGACTTAATACTGACTATTAATACAGGTGACTGTACTTGTGCGGCGCGGGCAAGCACCATGCTTGTCATGCGCCGCCGTTGAACTACATGCGCTGCGCGCTCATCTACTCTTTCTATTCCCTTCTCTGGTGCGTAATCCGATATGAGTTCCGCTCTGTCCATCCGGCAGCTAACCAAAACCTACGGCAACGGTTTCCAGGCCCTGAGTGGTATCGATCTGGACGTTGCCGAAGGTGACTTCTTCGCCTTGCTCGGCCCCAACGGTGCTGGCAAATCCACCACCATCGGCATCCTCTCGACCCTGGTCAACAAAACCAGTGGCTCGGTGAATATCTTTGGCCATGACCTGGACAAATCCCCGGCGGCGCTCAAGCGCTCCATCGGCGTGGTGCCCCAGGAATTCAACTTCAACCAGTTTGAAAAGACCTTCGACATCGTCGTGACCCAGGCCGGCTATTACGGCATCCCGGCGAAAATCGCCAAGGAACGCGCCGAGCAGTACCTGACTCAGTTGGGCCTGTGGGACAAGCGCGACGTGCCTTCGCGTTCGCTGTCCGGCGGTATGAAGCGCCGCCTGATGATCGCCCGCGCGCTGGTGCATGAACCGCGCCTGTTGATCCTCGATGAGCCGACCGCCGGTGTGGATATCGAGCTGCGCCGTTCGATGTGGACCTTCCTCACCGAGCTGAACGAGAAGGGCATCACCATCATCCTCACCACCCATTACCTGGAAGAGGCTGAGCAGCTGTGCCGCAACATCGGCATCATCGACCACGGCACCATTGTCGAGAACACCAGCATGCGCAACCTGCTGGGCCAGTTGCATGTGGAAACCTTCTTGCTGGACCTGAAAAACAACCTGTCGGTGGCGCCGCAACTGCTCGGCTACCCAAGCCGCCTGGTCGATGACCACACCCTGGAAGTGCAGGTGGACAAGGCCATGGGCATCACCGCGTTGTTCACCCAGTTGGCGGCCCAGAGCATCGAAGTGCTGAGCCTGCGTAACAAAACCAATCGCCTTGAGGAGTTGTTCGTGTCCCTGGTGGAGAAAAATCTGGCGAAGGTGGCGGTATGAGTTCCGAACTGCAACCCAACCTCGTCGCACTGCAGACCATCGTTTACCGCGAAGTGAAGCGCTTTACCCGGATCTGGCCGCAGACCCTGCTGCCGCCGGCGATCACCATGGTCTTGTACTTCGTGATCTTCGGTAACCTCATCGGCCGCCAGATCGGCGACATGGGTGGCTTCACCTACATGGAGTACATCGTGCCGGGCCTGATCATGATGTCGGTGATCACCAACTCCTACGGCAACGTGGTCTCGAGCTTTTTCGGCAGCAAGTTCCAGCGCTCGATCGAAGAACTGATGGTCTCGCCGGTGTCGCCGCACACCATCCTGATCGGCTACACCCTGGGTGGCGTGCTGCGCGGCTTGATGGTCGGGGTGATCGTGACCTTGCTGTCGCTGTTCTTCACCCATCTGCAAGTGCATCACCTTGGGGTCACCCTGCTGGTGGTGGTACTGACGGCGACGATCTTCTCGCTGCTGGGGTTCATCAACGCCGTGTTTGCCCGCAACTTCGATGATATTTCGATCATCCCGACGTTCGTGCTGACGCCGCTGACCTACCTGGGCGGGGTGTTCTACTCCATTACCTTGCTGCCGCCGTTCTGGCAGACCGTGTCGCTGGCCAACCCGGTGTTGCACATGGTTAACGCCTTCCGCTACGGCATCCTGGGCGTGTCGGATATCAAGATCAGCGTGGCGATCACCTTTATGCTGGTGGCGACCGTGGTGCTGTATGTCGGCTGTGCGCGGTTGCTGGTGAGTGGGCGCGGGATGCGTACCTAAGCCGTTAGCTGCAATAAAAAACGGCCTCCAAGTGAGGCCGTTTTTTATTGACTGCAGGCAGGGTCAATGTGGGAGCTGGCTTGCCTGCGATAGCGATGGGTCAGGCAGCCATTGTTTAACTGACAGACCGCCATCGCAGGCAAGCCAGCTCCACCTTTGGTTTTGTGCAGAGGTTTAACCTTTAAGTGCCAGCTCGATCAGTCCGTGCAGCTCTTGCACCGTCAGCGGTTCGGTCGAGAACAAAATGCGAAACACCGTCGGCGCCGCCAGCAGGTTGATCAAATGGTCCACGCTCGGCGGCGTACTCTGTGGGTAGCGATCGATAATCGTCTGAAGCTGCCCACTCAGAATGCTCACGCAATAACCCGGTGTGATCATGCTCTGCAGGTCACGCATCATGTTGCGCCCTGGCTCGGAGCTCATTTCATCCAGGTATTGCTCGGCCCAGGCCTGCAGATCACCGCGCAGGCTGCCGGTATTCGCCGGCTCACAGTCGGGGCGCATGCGGGCCAGGGCCACATCGGCCAACAGCACGGATAAGTCGCCCCAGCGCCGGTAAATGGTCGAGGGCGTGACGCCTGCGCGCGTCGCAATCATCGGTACGGTAACGCTGGAGCGCTCATGGGCTTCCAACAGCTCACGCACTGCCGAATGCACCGATTCTTGGACCCGGGCACTGCGGCCTCCCGGGCGAAGGCCTTCTTTTATCGCCATGCGTAAAACCTTAACACAAAGAATTTGCTTTAAGCGCGCGCCGGTAGCACACTGCGCAAAAGCAAAGTATTAGCTTTAGTGGAGTGTGCCCATGTCTCGCGTTATTTCCCAGCGGTCCAGCCTGGCGTTCCTGGTCATCACGGTGTTGACCTTCCTCGCCGCGTCCAGCGCGCCGACGCCGTTGTATCAGGTGTATCAGGAAAACCTGCATTTCTCCGCGACAATGCTCACGGTGATTTTCGGCGTATACGCCGTCAGCCTGTTGGCAGCGTTGCTGACCGTGGGTTCACTGTCGGATCACCTGGGGCGCAAGCCGGTGATTTTCGTCGCATTGCTGCTCAATATTGCGGCGATGCTGCTGTTTATCAACGCCGACAGCACCGCGCACCTGATTGCCGCCCGCGCGCTGCAAGGTTTCGCCACCGGCATGGCCACGGCGGTGCTGAGTGCGACCTTGCTCGACACCGACCGCCAGCGCGGCCCGATGCTCAATAGCCTGGCGCCGCTGTTGGGCATGGCCAGCGGCGGGCTGGGCAGTGGCCTACTGGTGGAGTTCGCGCCGCGTCCTACCCAATTGATTTACTTCACGCTGTTGGGGTTGATGGTGTTGCAGGCTGTGTATGTGTGGCGCCTGGCGGAAACCGTCAGTCGTATTCCGGGGGCCTTGAAGTCGCTGGCGCCGACCCTGCATGTGCCGCAGCAAGCGCGCCGGGCTTTATGGTTGGTGATGCCGCTGAATGTGGCGGTGTGGGCGCTGGGCGGGTTCTTCTCATCCCTGGCGCCGTCGCTGATCAAGGCTGCCACCGGTTCCACTTCGCACCTGATCGGTGGCGGCCTGGTGGCGGTCGTGACCTTGAGTGGCGCGGTGATGATCTACAGCGTGCGCGAGCGCCCGGCCGATAAAATCATGCGGCTGTCGGCAGGGCTGTTGGCCGTGGGCGTCGCGTTGCTGCTGGTGGCCGTCCACATGGGTATTTTGTGGCTGTTCTTTGTCGCCAGTGTGATTGCAGGTTTTGGTTTTGGCGGCGGCTTCATGGGCAGTGTGCGCAGCATTGTCGGACTGGCGTTGCCCCATGAGCGGGCCGGTTTGATGTCGGCGTTCTATGTCTTGAGCTACTTGGCGTTTTGCCTGCCAGCGCTGTTGGCGGGTTACTTGTGCCAGGTTTACGGCCTTATCGTCACGACTGAAGGCTATGGTGCGGCGCTGATACTGCTGGCCCTGAGTGCCTTGGTCGGTTTAATGCTGCAGAACTCGGTGCGGGCCAAGGCGGCAGTAGAGTGATGCTGTATATTGGTAAAGTAGATAACTTATAGAGATATTACCCGTTATATAGATATTCGATCAGGTTCTATGATGGCTTCAACCTCATACGAGGAAGAGGATTGCCATCATGACCTGCACGACGACTCCCAGTTGCACGCCCCCAGGCTGCAAAACCCCCAGCTATAAGCCCTTGAGCCATCTGACCCGCCCACGGGAAGTGATTCGCCAGTTCACCCCCAACTGGTTCGCCGCGACCATGGGTACCGGCGTGCTGGCCCTGGCCTTGGCTCAACTGCCGTTCAACCTGCCAGGTTTGCACGCCATTGCCGAAGGGCTGTGGCTGTTCACCATTGGCCTGTTTGTGCTGTTCAGCCTGTTGTACGCGGCGCGTTGGGTGATGTTCTTCCACGAAGCGCGACGCATCTTCGGGCACTCCACGGTGTCGATGTTCTTCGGCACCATTCCCATGGGCCTGGCCACCATTCTCAATGGCCTGCTGCTGTTCGGCCTGCCGCGCTGGGGCAGTGAGGTGATCCCGCTGGCTGAAGCCTTATGGTGGCTGGACGTGGCGATGGCCCTGGCCTGCGGTGTGTTGATCCCGTTCATGATGTTCACCCGCCAGGAACACAGCATCGACCAGATGACCGCCGTCTGGCTGTTGCCGGTGGTTGCCGCCGAAGTCGCTGCCGCCAGCGGTGGCTTGCTGGCGCCGCACTTGGCCGACGCCCATGCGCAACTGGTGATGCTGGTGACCAGCTACGTGCTGTGGGCGTTTTCCCTGCCGGTGGCGTTCAGCATCCTGACCATCCTGATGTTGCGCATGGCCCTGCATAAACTGCCGCCTGCCAATATGGCCGCATCGAGCTGGTTGGCCCTTGGCCCCATCGGCACTGGTGCGCTGGGCATGTTGCTGTTGGGCGGTGACGCACCGGCGATTTTCGCCGCCAATGGGTTGCCGGGTGTGGGTGAAATGGCCAATGGCCTGGGCGTGGTGGCCGGCATCACCTTGTGGGGCTTCGGTTTGTGGTGGATGTTGATCGCGGTGCTGATCACCCTGCGTTACCTGCGCGCCGGCATTCCGTTCAACCTCGGCTGGTGGGGGTTTACCTTCCCGCTGGGGGTTTACGCGTTAGCCACGCTGAAGCTGGCGAGTCTGCTGCACCTGAGCTTTTTCAGCATCTTTGGCAGCGTGCTGGTGCTGGCATTGGCGCTGATGTGGCTGATCGTGGCCAAGCGCACCGTGCAGGGCGCCTATAAAGGTGAGCTTTTTGTTTCGCCATGCATTGCAGGACTAGCGAATAAGTAAGCGCGATTAGGTAAAGTCGTGGCCTGAGAAACTACACGCCTTCAGGCCACGCAGGAACACGGACGATGAGCCACCCCTCACAATTCACCTTGCTGCGCACACGGCGCTTTCTGCCGTTTTTCATCACCCAGTTACTGGGCGCATTCAACGACAACATCTTCAAGCAATCGCTGATCCTGGCGATTCTCTACAAGCTCACCATCGAGGGCGACCGCTCCATCTGGGTCAACCTGTGCGCCTTGTTGTTTATCCTGCCGTTCTTCCTGTTCTCGGCGCTGGCCGGGCAGTTTGGCGAGAAATTCAACAAGGACGCGCTGATCCGTGCGATCAAGATCGGCGAGATCGTGATCATGGCCGTGGGCGCCACGGGCTTTCTGTTCAACCACCTGGAACTGATGCTGCTGGCGCTGTTTGCAATGGGCACGCATTCGGCGCTGTTTGGCCCGGTGAAGTACTCGATCATGCCCCAGGCGCTGCACGACGATGAGCTGGTGGGCGGTAACGGGCTGGTGGAAATGGGCACGTTTCTGGCGATCCTGGCCGGTACCATTGGCGCCGGGATCATCATGTCGTCGAGCAATTACGCGCCACTGGTGGCGGTGGCGATTGTCGGCGTGGCGGTGCTCGGCTACCTGGCCAGCCGCAGCATTCCGCGGGCGGCGGCGTCCACGCCCGAGCTGCGCCTGAACTGGAATATCTTCAGCGAATCCTGGGCCACCTTGCGCCTGGGCCTGGGGCAGACGCCGGCAGTGTCGCGCTCGATTGTCGGCAACTCGTGGTTCTGGTTTGTCGGTGCGATCTACCTCACGCAAATCCCGGCCTACGCCAAGGAATGGTTGTACGGCGACGAAACTGTGGTGACGCTGATCCTTACGGTGTTTTCGGTGGGCATCGCCGTTGGCTCGATGCTCTGCGAAAAGCTCTCGGGCCGTAAGGTCGAGATCGGCCTGGTGCCGTTTGGCTCGTTTGGCCTGACGGTCTTCGGCCTGCTGCTGTGGTGGCACTCGGGCGGCTTTCCGCAATCGGCCCAGGAACATAGTTGGCTGGCGGTACTCAGCTACGGTCAGGCGTGGTGGGTGTTGTTCGATATCCTTGGCCTGGGTGTGTTCGGTGGTTTCTATATCGTGCCGCTCTACGCGCTGATCCAGTCGCGCACGGCCGAGAACGAGCGCGCGCGGGTCATTGCGGCCAACAATATTCTCAATGCGTTGTTCATGGTGGTTTCGGCCATCGTTTCGATCCTGCTGCTGAGCGTGGCCAAGCTGTCGATCCCCGAGTTGTTCCTGGTGGTGTCGCTGCTCAACATTGCGGTCAACACTTACATCTTCAAAATCGTCCCCGAGTTCACCATGCGCTTCATGATCTGGCTGCTCAGCCATTCCATGTACCGCGTGGAGCATCGCAACCTTGAGCTGATTCCGGATGAAGGCGCGGCGCTGCTGGTGTGCAACCACGTGTCGTTTGTCGATGCACTGTTGATTGGCGGCGCGGTACGTCGGCCGATTCGCTTTGTGATGTACTACAAGATCTACCGTTTGCCGGTGCTGAACTTTATCTTCCGCACGGCCGGGGCGATTCCGATTGCCGGGCGCCATGAAGATATCCAGATCTACGAAAAGGCCTTCATGCGAATTGCCCAGTACCTGAAGGAAGGGGAGTTGGTGTGCATCTTCCCGGAAGGCAAGCTGACCGCCGATGGCGAGATCAATGAGTTCCGTAGCGGGTTGACGCGGATTCTGGAGGAAACCCCGGTGCCGGTGATTCCGATGGCGTTGCAGGGGTTGTGGGGGAGCTTTTTCAGTCGCGATCCGAACAAGGGCATCTTTCATCGGATCTGGTCGCGGGTGGTGTTGGTGGCGGGTGAGCCGGTTGCGGTGGAGGCCGCGACGCCTGAGCAGTTGCAGGCGCGGGTAGGGGTGTTGCGCGGGAGTGTCAGGTAGTTATTTGCTGGCTGTAAGGGCCTCATCGCAGGCAAGCCAGCTCCCACATTTGAACGCTGAACACCGTCCAATGTGGGAGCTGGCTTGCCTGCGATAGCGGTAGTGGCTCAGGCGCTGATCTTGAGCCCAACCAGCCCGCAAATAATCAACGCCACACTCGCCAACCTGAACAGCGCCATGGACTCCCCAAACAGGATAATCCCGGCGATCACCGTGCCTACCGCACCCACACCGGTCCAGATGGCATAGGCGGTGCCCAGCGGCAGCTCCTTCATGGCCAGGCCCAGCAGGCCGAGGCTGATGGCCATGGCGGCGATCGTCAGTGCTGTCGGCAGCGGCTTGCTGAAACCGTCGGTGTACTTCAGGCCGACCGCCCAGCCGACCTCAAACAGCCCGGCAAAAAACAGAATGATCCAGGACATGTTGATCTCCCCTCTATAGCTGGGGTCGTCCCCGGATTAAGCGCTTGAGAGCGTCGCGAGGTCGTCCCCGCGAAGCCCGGTAGCTTGCCGAAAATTGATCAGGTGATCAAGTTTACGGCGCGCTCTCCAGGGCGCGATGGTCTTCTTTTTCGCTCATTCTGCGAAAGTAAGTCGACAGCAATGCCCCGGAAATATTGTGCCACACGCTGAACAGCGCGCTCGGCACCGCCGCCAAGGGCGAAAAGTGCGCACTGGCCAGCGCGGCGCCCAGCCCGGAGTTCTGCATGCCCACTTCCAGCGCCAGGGATTTACGCTGCGCCAACGGCAGTTTGAACAGGCGGCCGGTGAAGTAACCGAGCAGATAACCGAAGCTGTTGTGCAGCATCACCACGGCCATGATCAACAGGCCGGACTCGGCGATCTTCGCCTGGCTCGCTGCAACGACTGCAGCGACGATGATTACGATGCTTACCACTGAGACCAGCGGCAATACCTCCACGGCATGGCGCACCCGGTCGCCCAGCACGCGTTGCGCCACCACGCCCAGCACGATCGGCAGCAACACCACTTGCAGGATCGACCAGAACAGCTCCATGAATGACACCGGCAGCCAGGCCGAGGCCAGCAGCCAGATCAATGCGGGCGTCAGCAGCGGGGCGAGGAGGGTAGTGACGGCAGCGATGGCTACCGACAGCGCGAGGTCGCCCCGGGCCAGCCAGGTCATGACGTTGGACGACGTGCCGCTTGGGCAGCACCCGACCAGGATCACGCCGACGGCGATTTCCGGCGGCAAGTGGAACGCCTGGCACAGCAGCCAGGCCACGCCCGGCATGATCACAAAATGCGCAACCACGCCGAGGGCCACGCGCCAGGGATGGCGGGCGACTTCGGCGAAGTCTTCCAGTTTCAAGGTCAGCCCCATGCCGAACATCACCAGGCCCAGCAGCGGCACGATGGCGCCTTTGAGGCCAATGAACCAGCCGGGCTCAAGGAAGGCGAGCACCGCGAAAATCAACACCCAGTAGGCGAAGGTATTGCCAACGAAGCGGCTCAAGGCGGCGAGTGCGCGCATGGGGAAGTCCTTGTTATTAGAGTTCGAGGGTGTAACTGCAATCAAATGTGGGGCTTGTGTGGGAGATGTTTGTGTGAGGACTGGCTTGTGTGGGAGCCGGGCTTGCCCGCGATGCAGGCACCTCGGTCTTCAGCTGGATCGAGTTGATGCTATCGCAGGCAAGCCAGCTCCCACACAAGCCAGCTCCCACATTTTGATCTTCACATGGCTTAGATGCCCTGCGGGGTTTCTTCGCCGCCCAGTGCCTCAACCAACGCCGGCAGGAACTCACCAAACGTCAGCATCATCAGGGTAAAGCTGGCATCCAGCTGGCCCAATGCCTCGTCGCCGCCGTCCTGTTCAGCCTGGTCTTGCAGCAGGTCTTCGAACTTCAGGCGCTTGACGGTCATTTTGTCGTCGAGCATGAAGGACAACTTGTCCTGCCAGGCCAGGGACAATTGCGTCACGACTTTGCCGGTAGTCAGGTGCAGTTGGATCTCTTCGCCGGTCAGGTCCTGGCGCTTGCAGCGCACGATGCCGCCGTCTTCGTGGGTGTCGCGCAGTTCGCATTCGTCGAGGACGAAGAAGTCATCGGCCGGCTTCTGCGTGGTGACCCAGTCGGTCATGATCGCCGTTGGTGCGGTTTTAACCGTCAGCGGGCGTACCGGCAGGGTGCCGATTACTTCGCGCAGGGTCGACAGCAGGTCTTCGGCGCGTTTCGGGCTCGCCGAGTTGACCAGGATCAGGCCCTGTTTCGGCGCAATGGCGGCGAAAGTCGACGAGCGACGGATAAAGGCGCGCGGCAGGAAGGCCTGGATGATTTCATCCTTGATCTGGTCGCGTTCCTTCTTATAGACCTTGCGCATTTGCTCGGCCTCGATCTCTTCGACTTTCTCTTTAAGCGCGTCACGCACCACGCTACCCGGCAGGATGCGTTCTTCCTTGCGTGCAGCGATCAGCAGGAAGTCACCGCTGACATGCACCAGGGGAGCGTCTTCACCTTTACCAAAAGGTGCGACGAAACCGTAAGTGGTCAACTCCTGGCTTGCACACGGGCGCGCCAGTTTGGTGGCCATGGCCGCTTCCAACGCCTCGGCATCAACAGGCAGATCTTGGGTCAGGCGATAGATAAGCAGGTTCTTGAACCACATGGGGTGAGTCTCTCCTTTATACAAAGGGGGGCATTATTCTCTTGATCCGGGCTGAGGCCAACCCTGCCTAAGCCATTGGAAGGGCTGAAAAAAAAGATTTAAGAAAGTGCTTGCCAGACTTAAGGTCGCTCCGTAGAATGCGCGCCACACCGAAGCGAAGGGTGATTAGCTCAGCTGGGAGAGCGTCTGCCTTACAAGCAGAATGTCGGCGGTTCGATCCCGTCATCACCCACCATTCGTTTCAAGTGTTACGCGCAGCGGTAGTTCAGTCGGTTAGAATACCGGCCTGTCACGCCGGGGGTCGCGGGTTCGAGTCCCGTCCGCTGCGCCATATTCGGTAACCTGGAACACTGAACGCCAGGTCACCACAGAAAGCCCGCTCATTGAGCGGGCTTTTTGCTGTCCGGGGTTTGTAAAACCAAAAAAACGCCGCCGATCATTTCCGATGATTGGCGGCGTTTTTTTATGGGCTGATCAGAAATCCCAACGCGTTGTCACCATCACGTTGCGCGGCTCAGGTGTCATTGATAATGGTTTTTAACAGTGCCGCCAAGCAACGTATAAACGCAATAGACTCACATTTGGGGCTTGAGGCCCCGTTTTCCGGGGCGCGGAGGACACCAGAGAAATTATTTTAAATAAATTGCATTTAAATCAAGACATTGCAGATTTTTGGTGTATTATGCCGCCCACACCGAAGCGAAGGGTGATTAGCTCAGCTGGGAGAGCGTCTGCCTTACAAGCAGAATGTCGGCGGTTCGATCCCGTCATCACCCACCATTCGTTTCAAGTGTTACGCGCAGCGGTAGTTCAGTCGGTTAGAATACCGGCCTGTCACGCCGGGGGTCGCGGGTTCGAGTCCCGTCCGCTGCGCCATATTCGGTAACCTGGAACACTGAACGCCAGGTCACCACAAGAAGCCCGCTCATTGAGCGGGCTTTTTTTTGCCTGCGATTCAGCTTTGCGCTTCGGCGGCGAGCGCCACAGGCGCGGGTGCAATCTCACGTCGGCTCAGAAACACAAACACCACCACCGCCGTAAACAGGGTGAGCCCGGCCAGCCATTGCAGCAACGTATTGAAGCCCGCGAGGTAGGCCGTGCGCAGCAATTCCAGCGGGAGGTTTGCACGGGTGTCGCCCATGACCAACTGCTGGGCAACCCCAGCAATGTCCTGCGAACTGTCTGCGGGCAGATGATGGGCAACCAGCGCACTCAACACCGCCACGGTGATGGCCAGCGCCACACCTTCACTGGCAACCCGGGTCGTATTGAAAATGCCTGCGGCCATGCCCGCACGCTCTGTGGGCACCACGCTGATCGCCAGGCCATCCATCAAGCCCCACGGCAAGCCCGTCCCCATCCCGATCACCAACATTGCCACGACAGTCGGCAATGGCTGGCCGGGCTGGGCCAGGCTCAGCCCATACAACCCCGACGCCGCGATCAACAGGCCAAGGGCACACAACAGCCCCGCCGACAGCCAGCGTGTCAGCGTTGCGGCCAGTAACGGCACCACCAGCATCGGCGCAGACAGCGCCAGCATCATCAAGCCCGCCTCTGACGCGCTGGCGCCTTCGACCCCAATAAACCGCAGCGGCAGCAACACCACCAGCACGATGTAGCAGTAGCAGGTGCCAATCGGCAACAATTGCACGCCGATAAAACGCGCAAAGCGAAACAGGCGCAGATCCAGCATCGGTTGGCTCGCACGCTGTTCAACCAGGATAAACACCAGCAAGAAAGCCGCAGCCGCCGCAAGCAGACAACCGGTCGTCACCGAAGCCCAACCCAACTGCGGCGCGAGAATGATCGCCGTGGTCAAGCTCACCAGCATTGCCGAAAACGTCAGTACGCCAGGCAGGTCCAACTGCAGCGCTTGCGGGTCGCGGCTCTCTCGCATTGTGGGTGCGGCGCACAGCAACGACAGGCCCGCCAGCAATGCGGTGGTGAAGAAAATCGCACGCCAGCCCCACAGTTCAATCAGCCACCCAGACAGCAGCGGCCCGAAAGCCAGGCCTGCGCCAAAGGTGGTGCCCAGCAAGCTGAAGGCGCGTGTCCTGGCATGGCCGTCGAACTCCTGCGCCAACGCTGCGCAGCCGCTGGCCAATGCGGTAGCCGCCGCAACACCCTGTACACCGCGCAGTACATCCAGCCAGAGTATGCCCGGCGCCACGGTCAGCAGCAGCGAGACACCTGTAAACAGCGCCATGCCCCACAGGAACAAACGCTTGCGACCATACCGATCGGCAAGGGTGCCGGCGGCCATCAGCAGGCTGCCGAAACTAAGCATGAACGCGTTGGTGATCCACGCCAACTGTGTGGGGTGCGCAGCAAATGCGTGGCCGATAAAGGGCGTCGCTACGGCGCCACCGGTAAAGCTCATGGGCAACACCAGAGCCGCCAGGCAGATCGCGGCAAGAATGGCATAGCGGCCATGGGCGGAGTCGGCTGTGTTCATCGGGAGATTCCTGTGGACCTGTAAAGATAAAGACTCTAATCAGGATGTAATGGCGGATAAATGGGCCTACATTCCACACATAACGGACAAATTGGATGCATTGGTATGAGCGACAATCTCAGCGGTGTTATCGCCTTCGTGAAAACCGCTGAAGCGCTCAGCTTCACAGGCGCGGCGCGGGCGATGGGCATTTCCGCCTCGGCGGTGGGCAAAAATGTGGTCAAGCTGGAAGCGTCGTTGAATGTGCGGTTGTTGCACCGCAGCACGCGCAAAGTCAGCCTGACTGCTGAAGGCCAGTTGTTCTACGAGCGCTGTCGGAAAATTCTCGATGACCTGCAGGACGCCCGCGCCATGCTCTCCCATGCCATGCAGGCCCCCCGCGGCAAGTTGCGGGTCAGCCTGCCCACCATCGGTTACAGGTTTCTATTTGCGCATATGGTCGCCTTCAGGCGGGCCTACCCGGAAATTGAGTTGGAGCTGGATTTCAACGACCACCTGGTGGATGTGATCGAGGAAGGCTTCGACGTGGTGATCCGCAGCGGCGGTCTGGCCGATTCGACCTTGATGGCGCGCCGACTCGGGCCATTTCGCTTTGTGTTGTGTGCATCGCCTGAGTACCTGCGTGCGAACGGTCGGCCAGCAACCCTCAGTGACCTTGAGCGCCACCAATGCCTGCGTTATCGCTTCGCCACCACCGGCAAAATCATGGAGTGGACCTTATCCGCCAACCCGGCGATCACCCAATTACGGCTGCCCACGGCGCTGACGTTGAACAATATGGAAGCGATGCTTCGGGCCGCAATCGATGGCCATGGCATCGCTTACGTGCCGGACTTCCTGGCCCGTGAGGCGCTGGCCCAGGCGCAGTTGGAAACCGTGTTGGACGGGCACTCTGATGACCAAGGCCAATTCTGGGCGCTGTGGCCTTCCAGCCGGCACCTGTCGCCAAAGATCCGGGTGTTTGTGGACTTTGTTGCTGAACGCCTGTTCACAGCCCCATCAAACGATACCCCACCTGCAACTCGGTAATAAAATGCTGTGGCTGCGCCGGATCCGCCTCCAGCTTTTGCCGCAAGTGCGCCATGTGTACACGCAGATAGTGCGGGCGGTCGACGTAGTCCAGCCCCCACACTTCGAGCAATAACTGCCGATGTGTCAGCACCCGGCTCTGGCCGCGAATCATTGCGCAGAGCAGGCGGTACTCGATGGGTGTGAGGTGCACCGGCTGGCTCTGGCGCCACACTTCGTGGGTCGACAGGTCGACTTCAATTTCGCCAAACGCCACCTTGCTGGTCGCCGCCACAGCGCCCGTCTGCCCGTGCCGGCGCAGTTGTGCGCGGATGCGAGCGAGCAATTCGGGCACGCCGAACGGCTTGGTCAGGTAATCATCGGCCCCTGCGTCCAAAGCGGCGACTTTCTCTTCTTCGCGATCACGCGCCGACAACACCAGAATCGGCACCGCCAGCCAACCACGCAACTCACTGATCAGTTGCTTGCCATCGCCATCGGGCAAGCCGAGGTCGACGATCACCAGGTCCGGTTGACGGCTGGCGGCATGAATCAGCGCACGTTTGACGCTGTCGGCTTCGAACACCTGAAAGCCTTCATCTTGCAGGGCGATCCCGACAAAGCGGCGGATATTGGCTTCGTCTTCAACAATCAAAATGCGTGCAGTGCTCATAGGTTTTCCATGGCCGGCGGGGTGCCGGCCGGTAAGGTGATGATGAAGTGCATGCCGCACGTCTCAAGCGGGTGGGTGTGGATATGCCCGCCATGGGCTTCAACGATGCGTTTGGCCAGCGCCAGGCCCAGGCCGATGCCCGTGACGGAAGATTCCTGCTGGCCACGTGCGAAAGGTTCGAACAGGTTGGCGGGAGCCTTGCCCGGGCCGTTGTCGCTGACTTCCAGCACGATGCTGTCCGAAACTTTGCTGCCAGTGACGGTAATGAGGGTGCCCGCCGGCGTGTATTTGGCGGCGTTATCCAGCAGGTTGACCAGCACCCGCTCGATCAGCAGGGCGTCGATATCCACCAGCGGCAACTGTGAATCCAACAGGGTTTGCACGCGGTGGTGTGCCAACGGCTCACGCAACTGGCGCAGGGCGCTGCCGAGGATTTCTTCCAGCGAATGCCACTGCCGGTTCAGGCGCACGCCGCGCTCTTGCATGCGCGCCATGTCCAGCAGGTTTTCGATCAGCCGCTGCATCGATGTAGCTTGTTCATGGATGCCGTGCAGCAATTCGGTCAGCGGACCTGGCGGGGCATGGGGCAGGGCGGTGTCGGCGGCGCCGATCAGGGTGGTCAGGGGCGTGCGCAAGTCGTGGGAAATAGCGGCGAGCAGGGTGTTGCGCATCTTCTCGCCTTCCATCTGCACAAGCGTGCTTTGCGCCACTTCGACGAAATGCACGCGCTCCAGCGCAATCGCCAATTGGCTCATGCAGGCTTCCAGCAGACGGCGCTCCTGCGGGTCGTTCAGGCGCTCGCTCTGGGCCAGTTCCAGTACCAGCACGCCGCGCACGCGCATCGGCGCTTTGAGCGGTAAGTAACAACCTTTGGCTGCTGACAAGGTGTCGGTGCCATGACCTGCGGCTTGGCCATGGTCGTAAGTCCATTGGGCGATGCTTTCGTCAATCGGCAAGCCGCTGGCACTCACGCTGTGCACGCCATCGGCGGCGTCCGGCAACGCCAGGCCGACCCGTGCTTCGAACACGCCACTGAAGGTGCGCAGCGCGACTTCGCTGATGTGCTCTACGGTCAGTGCCGCCGACAAGTCGCGAGCCAGCCGCGCCAAAGAGGTAGCGCGCCGTTCGCGCGCGGCCGCCGTGCGTGCTTCATGGCGCAGGCGGGCGGTGAGTTGCCCGGTGATCAAGGCAATGCCGAGCATCAGCGCAAAGGTGAAGAAATACTGAGTGTCATTGACGGTGAACGAGTAGCGCGGCTGTACGAAAAAGAAGTCGAAACACAGCACCGCCAGCATTGCCGCCCACACACCGGGGCCGCGCCCATAACGCAAGGCCACCAGCACCACGGTGAGCAAAAACAGCATGACCACGTTGGCCAGGTCGAACACTTGCAGCAGCAATGCAGCGACGGCGCTGGCACTGAAACAGGCAAGCGTGGCCCACAGGTAGGCCAAGGCGCGGCCGGGGGGCAGCGAGGGTTTTTCGAGGGTAGGCGCAGGCCCGGGCAAGACGCTGTGAGCGATCACGATCTGATCGATCTGCGGGTGATGTCGGCTGATCCGGTCGCTGACCGACTGATGCCAGAAGCGCCACGCCTGGCGCGGATGATGGCCGAGCACCAGGCGATTGGCGTTGTGTTCGCGGGCGCAGGCGGCTAGGGCTTCAGCCACGTCCATGCCCGGCAGCGTCGCGGTATCAGCGCCGAATTCGCTGGCCAGGCTCAGGGTTTTCATCGCCGTGAGGTAACGCTTGGCGCCGTTGCCTTGGGCCGTTGCGACATGCACGACGATCCAGTCAGCTTCGAGCTTTTGCGCCAATCGTGCAGCTTCGCGCACCAGACGTTCATCACCGGCGTCGCCCGCTACACCCACCAGCAAGCGTTCGCGGGCTGGCCACAAGGCTTTGATCGACTGTTCGCGACGGTACACGCGCATTTGCGCGTCGACCCGATCCGCCGTACGCCGCAGCGCCAGCTCGCGCAGGGCCAACAGGTTGCCCTTGCGGAAAAAATGCTGTGCGGCGCGCTCCGCTTGCGGGCCGAGATAGACCTTGCCGTCCTTCAAGCGTTGCAGCAAATCGTCGGGCGGCAGGTCGATCACCACCACGTCATGGGCGTTATCAAACACGTGGTCCGGTACGGTTTCGCGCACGCGAATGCCGATGATGCCGCTGACCAGATCATTCAGGCTTTCCAGGTGCTGGACGTTGAGCGTGGTCCATACATCGATACCGGCGCTGAGCAGTTCTTCAACGTCTTGCCAGCGTTTGGGATGCCGCGAGCCAGGCGCGTTGCTGTGGGCCAGCTCGTCCACCAGCAATACGGCGGGCTGCCTGCGCAACGCGGCGTCGAGGTCGAATTCGCTGAGCGCAAAATCGTGGTGCAGCAAGGCAGCGCGGGGCAGTTGCTCCAGGCCGTCGAGCCGCTCGGCAGTCTCCGTGCGGCCGTGGGTTTCTACTACGCCGGCAAGCACATCACGGCCCAGGGCGACTTCGCGTTGCGCCGCCGCGAGCATGGCGCAGGTCTTGCCCACCCCGGCATTTGAGCCGAAGTAAATACGCAATTTGCCGCGCAAGGCGGCCTGTTCTTCGAGCTGTACCCGCGCGAGCAAGGCGTCGGGGTCGGGGCGTTCGTGGTTGAGTGCGGGCATGTTCTTCCTGTTGAATACAACACGATTAACTGTGGGAGCTGGCTTGTTGTGGCGAGCAAGCTTGCTTGCGCTGGGGTGCGAAGCACCCCCAAAAAGCCAGCTCCCACATTGGGTTTGTGGTGTTACACCAAGCCCAATCCACTCAGCAGCATGTCGATCACCTTGATCCCCGCAAACGGCACCAGCACGCCGCCCAGGCCGTAGATCAACAGGTTGCGGTTAAGCAACGCCGCCGCGCCGATGGCCCGGTACTTCACACCGCGCAAGGCCAGCGGAATCAACGCGACAATGATCAGCGCGTTAAAAATCACCGCGCTCAAAATTGCCGAATTGGGGCTGCTCAGGTGCATCACGTTCAAGGCGCCCAGCTGTGGGTAGGTGGCGACAAACGCCGCCGGGATGATTGCGAAGTACTTGGCTACATCATTGGCCACGCTGAACGTGGTGAGCGCGCCACGGGTCATGAGCATCTGTTTGCCGACCTCGACCACTTCGATCAGCTTGGTCGGGTTGCTGTCGAGGTCGACCATGTTGCCGGCCTCTTTGGCCGCCTGGGTGCCGCTGTTCATCGCCACGGCCACGTCGGCCTGGGCCAGCGCAGGTGCGTCGTTGGTGCCGTCGCCGGTCATGGCTACCAGCTTGCCCTGGGCCTGGTAGTCGCGGATCAGTTGCAGCTTGTCTTCCGGGCGGGCTTCGGCGAGGAAGTCATCGACACCGGCTTCCACCGCAATCGCAGCGGCGGTCAGGCGGTTGTCGCCGGTGATCATCACGGTCTTGATGCCCATGCGCCGCAACTCGGCGAAGCGCTCCTTGATGCCGCCTTTCACCACGTCCTTAAGCTCAACCACGCCCAAGGCCTTGGCACCGTCGCTGACCACCAGCGGTGTGCTGCCGCGCCGCGAGACTTCATCGACCTTGGCCTGCAATGCCGCCGGGAAACTCCCGCCCAGGGTTTCGATATGGCTGCGAATCGCATCCGCCGCGCCTTTGCGAATCGCCCGGCCTTCGGCCAGGTCGACGCCGCTCATGCGGGTTTGCGCGGTGAAGTGCACAAAGCGTGCGCCCAGGGCGTTGATGTCCCGCGCACGGATGTCGAATTTTTGCTTGGCCAGTACCACAATGCTGCGGCCTTCCGGGGTTTCGTCTGCCAGTGAGGCGAGTTGCGCGGCGTCAGCCAGTTCGGCTTCCTTCACGCCGGGTGCCGGCAAAAAGCTGCTTGCCTGGCGATTGCCCAAGGTGATGGTGCCGGTCTTGTCCAGCAGCAACACGTCGACATCACCCGCCGCCTCGACGGCACGGCCGGAGGTGGCAATCACATTGGCCGACATCATGCGGCTCATGCCCGCCACGCCGATGGCCGAGAGCAGGCCGCCGATGGTGGTGGGGATCAGGCACACCAGCAACGCCACCAACACCGTGGCGCTGATCACGCTGCCATTGCCGCTCATGGCCACGGCGAAGATCGAGTAGGGGCTCAGCGTGGCGATCACCAGCAGGAATAACAGGGTCAGGCCCACCAGCAGAATCGTCAGCGCGACTTCATTCGGCGTCTTCTGGCGCTTGGCCGATTCGACCATCGAGATCATGCGGTCCAGGAACGATTCGCCGGGGTTGACGCTGATGCGCACCACCAGCCAGTCCGACAGCACCCGCGTGCCGCCGGTGACCGACGAAAAGTCGCCACCGGCCTCGCGAATCACCGGCGCCGATTCGCCGGTAATTGCGCTTTCATCCACCGACGCCACGCCTTCAATCACCACGCCGTCGAGCGGCACCAGATCACCGGCTTCGATCAACACTACGTTGTCCTTGCGCAGCAGGCTCGCCTCCAACGGCAGCCACGCTGCGCCGTGGCGCGGTTGCTGCAGCAATTTGGCCAGGGTCTGGCGTTTCATGCCACGCAGGCTCGCGGCCTGGGCACGGCTGCGCCCTTCGGCCAGGGCTTCGGCGAAGTTGGCGAACAGCACGGTAAACCACAGCCACAAGGTGATGCTGAGGATAAAACCGCTGGGCGCTTCACCCTTGCCGCCCAGGGACTGGAACCACAGCAAGGTGGTGAGAATGCTGCCCAGGTACACCACGAACATCACCGGGTTTTTCCACTGGGCCTGGGGCAGCAATTTCTTCAGTGCATCGACGCCGGCAGTCAGCACGATGCGCCGGTCAAACAGAGGTAAACGAGCATTTTTCATGAAGGAATCTCTTACTCACTGAGCGCAATAGAGGGCTGACGCGCATCCAGCGCCACGTTGAGTTGCAGCACATTCACCCGGGGCTCGCCGAGCAGGCCGAAGGTGCGTGCGGCGGTGTGGTCGTTGAGCAGTTGCAGCAGTTCGGGTTCGGCGATGTGCCGCAAGCGCGCCACCCGTGCCAACTGCAGCCGGGCGTTGGCCACCGAGATATGCGGGTCGAGGCCAGAGGCTGAGGCGGTGACTGCGTCCACCGGCACCGGGGCGTCAGCGGCCAGGCCGTTATCCTGGCGATAGGCTTTGGCGCGGGCAGCCACCTGGTCGAGCAGTTTTTGGCTGGTGGGGCCGAGGTTGCTGGCGCCGCTTGCGCCTGCGTTGTAGGGCTGCGGCACGCTTTTGCTCGGGTCTTGCGGATCAGCGCCGAGGGTCATGCTGGGGCGGCCCTGGAAGTACTCCGGCTTGGTGAAATTCTGGCCGATCAGCACCGAGCCGATCACCCGCCCATCGCGTTCAATCAGCGAACCTTGAGCCTGAAACGGGAACAGCCATTGCGCGGCCACGGTGGTGAACGCCGGGTAAGCCAGCCCGGTCAGCAGCATGAAAAACACCGCCGACACCAGCACCGGGCGCAGCAGCCCTTTGAAGATCGATTGAGTGGTCATCAACATGTCCTTAGTTGTAGGTCTGGCCGGACAGCAACTGCAGTTGCTCCACCAGCGGGCCAAGCGCGAGCGCGGGCAAGAAGGTCAGGCCACCGACCACCAGCACCACGAACACCACGAGCAACATGAACAGCGGGGTCGCGGTAGGAATGGTGCCTGCGCCGGCCGGCACGGTTTTTTTCATCGCCAGGGAACCGGCCACGGCGAGCATCGGCAGCATCGTGAAGAAGCGCCCGATCAGCATCGCAAGGCCAATGGTGGTGTTAAAAAACGGTGTATTGGCATTCAGCCCGGCGAACGCCGAACCGTTGTTGGCGGTGCCGGAGGTGTAGGCGTACAGCACCTCGCTGAAACCGTGCGGGCCAAGGTTGTTGAGACTGGCCAGGGTGTCTGGCCACAGGGCGGCGAGGGCGGTGAAACCCAGGATACTGACCGGGTGCGCGAGCACCGAGAGCATCACCAGTTTCATCTCGCGGGCCTCGATTTTCTTGCCAAGAAATTCCGGGCTGCGGCCGATCATCATGCCCACCAGAAACACCGTGAGCAGCGCGTACTGGATCAGGTTGATAAAGCCCACGCCGTCACCGCCGAACACGCAGTTGAGCATCATCTGCGCCAGGGGCACGAAGCCGCCCATGGGCGTCAGCGAGTCGTGCATGGTATTGACCGAGCCGGTGGTGGCTGCCGTGGTGGTGGCGATAAACAAGCTGCTGTCGGCAATGCCGAAACGCAGTTCCTTGCCTTCCATGTTGCCGCCGCTTTGCTCGATCGACAGCACCTGGTTGGCGCCGGCCTGGGTCAGCAACGGGTTGCCGGTTTGCTCGGCGCCATACACAAGCGCAAGAAAGCCGATAAACATCACCAGGAAGGTGCCGAAAAACACCCAGCCCTGACGACGTTGCAACAGCATGCTGCCAAAGGTGTAGGTCAGCGCCGAGGGGATCAACAGCATGCTGAGGATGTGCAGGATGTTGGTCAGCGGCGTCGGGTTTTCGAACGGGTGCGCGGCGTTCATGCTGAAGAAACCGCCGCCGTTGGTGCCGATGTGCTTGATCGATTCAAAGCTCGCAACCGCGCCGACGATCAGCTGTTGTTGCGCGCCTTCCAATGTTGTCGCCAGGGCTTGGGAGGCTAAGGTTTGCGGCATGCCTTGCCATACATACACCAGCGCCATGCCCACGCACAGCGGCAGCATCACGCGGTAGAGGGTGCGGGTGAAGTCGACCCAGAAATTGCCGATATCGGCCGCGCTTGAGCGGCTCAAGCCACGTATAAAACCGGCGGCCGCCACCACGCCGGAGGTGGCACCGACAAACATCAAAAAGGTAATGACCGCCATCTGGCTGAAGTTCGACAGGCTGGTTTCGCCCGAATACGCCTGCCAGTTGGTGTTGGTGATAAAGGACACGGCGGTGTTGAACGCCAGGTCCGGGGTTTGCGCAGCCAACCCCAGGGGGTTGATCGGCGTTACCGCCTGCAGGCGCAGGATGCTGTAGCCCAGCAGCATCATCGCCGCGTTCGACAGCAACAGCGCTGAACCGTAGCGGCCCCAGCTCATGGTTTCCAATGGGTTGATGCCCAGCAGGCGGTAGGTAAAACGTTCCGGCAGGGCATGGCGGTTCCCGGTGAATACCCGGGTCAGCCACTTGCCCATGAGCACGGCAAGCGCGGTCATCAACCCCAGGACCAGCGCAAATTCCAGCAAAGTGCTTAGCATGTCGTGGCTCCGTTCAAAGCTTGCCCATGGCGACAATGGCCATGGCAGTCGCAACAAAAAACACCAGGGAGAGGCCCATAAACATCACGTCGTACATGGCGGGCTCCCTAGAACTTTTCGGCGCGAATGAGGGCATAGCCCAAGTAAGCGAACAGCCCCACGGCGCAAACGCCGCTGGCCACATAAATGAACGTTAGTGTCAGCACGGTGTAACTCCCCTTGTTGAGTAAGCCGGGGAGGTTAGGCGCTCTTGTATCAAGCTCGGGCACTGATTACGGCGGGCGGTATTAAGACGGTATATAGAAGATTTTAGGCTGGGCACACGAAAACAAGGGATAGCCCGCGGGTGGCTGATCCCTTGAAAGTCTGGGGTTCTGCTGATTTCGTTGACCAGCTTATTTGGCTTTCTTTTTCTTCTCGCTGCGGGTGGCGAGGTGTTCGAAGCAAAACGCGGCGGTGCCGAAGAGCGCAATCATTGACAGGACGACCATGCCTAAAGTTGAACTTTCCACGATGACTTCCTACGGGTTTTGGAGGTAGGAAGTGACGGTAGAGTTTAGGGCTTAGTTGTTCAATAGAGGCGACGTAATCGTTATGGGGAACTTCGGATTTATACGGATTCTTTACGGTGATTGGCTTTTCTGTTCGATCGTTCCCACGCTTTGCGTGGGAATGCATCCTGTGACGCTCCGCGTCACGCCCCTTAACTGCGGACGCAGAGCGTCCAAGACGGCATTCCCACGCGGAGCGTGGGAACGATCATAACCTCACAAATTCCGACTATGCCGATAGTCGCTCACCGCCTCATACACCGCCTTGCGCAACCGGTTGATCCCACCAATCGGCCGATGCGCCTCCAGCCCGAACCACGGGTTGAACGACTGGTTATCACAGGCAAGATTCAACGCGGGCGTATCAAAGTCCTGCGCAGGAATCCGCACCTTGGCCACTGTCTCATAGGGCGCATCACTTTCCTTCCATTCGATGCTGGTGTCTTCGATCGGCATGAATTTCTGCGGATTTTGCCGCTGAATCTGCAACACAAAACACGCCGGTACACGGTCGGTGGACAGTTGCTGGTTCAGTGCGCTGCGCAGAAAGTTCGGCAGGTCCTGATTCTGCTTGGGCAACACATATTCCGGGCAACTCTGCGGGTCGGGTGCTACACGAAACTTGGCATTTGCCGCGCCAAATTTGTAGGGGGAAACCGAAAAGTACGTCGTCTGCGTCGGGCTCGCCGGAGCGGGCGCCAGGGTGGCCAGGGCGATAAACAGGTGGCGCACTTGCCAACTGCGCGGGTCGGCTTTAGGGAAGAACGCCAACACCTTTTTGCCGTCAGCCTGGGCACCGATGTTCTGCGCGTATTCGGCCACATCACTGACAAAAAAGTTCGGGTGGCTGAACATCACAAAGTCTTGTTCGGTGCGCGTTTGTTGGTCGGCCATCAACTGTTTGCCTGGCACATCCAGCAGCTTGATCGCCATGCCTCGCGCATCGCGGATGCTGTCGAACTGCGGGTAGGCGTTGCCGTTGGACAGGCGCATCTGCGCCTGCCAGGTCTTGCCAGGTTCAGCGAATACGCCTTGGCGCAGCGCCGGGTCGAGGTCCGTCAGCACGCTGACTTCGGACTTAACGCAGCCGTGGGCCTTGGCATGCGCGTCACGCAGGTAGCGCGTGCCTTCGCGATGCTGATCGACGATGCGCACTGCCGTCTGGATGATGCCTTGGGTCATGGCTGTTTCGCCGGGCGGGATCTGTTCATCCGGCGACACCGGGCCGCTGTGTTGCCAGGCGAACCAGGCCGTGGCGAACAGCCAGCCCAGCAGCCCCAAACCCAACAGCCACAGCAGGGTTTTACCGAGAAAGGCGCCCAGGCGTAGCCAGAGGCGTGCGAGCAGCGAACGTTGGTTGTATTGAGATCGGATAATCATGGCAGTGGTTGCTCCAGCGGGCCGCCCAGCACTTTGAGGTATTCCAGCAGCGCCCAGCGTTCCTGCGGCAGCAAGCCACGGCCGATCACGCCATTGCCACGTTTGCCATCACGGAATTCGTGACCGCTGTTGTGGTTGCCGGTTATTTTGGTATCGAACAAAAAGGCGTTTTTGAACGCACCCGTTTCAAAGCCCAGGTGACGCGGGTCGTAATTGAACGTGCCTTTGTAGAAGGTGGTGCTGCGCTCGTCCTGGGGCGAGAGCAATTGATAGATCGTCGGCACCGAGCCGTTGTGCAGGAATGGTGGTGTGGCCCATACGCCGGCCAGCGGTCGGGCCTTATAGGCGCGCAATTCACGCACACCGATGGGCAGGCCAAAACCATCCAGGCCTGGGCGTTCGGCCGGGGTTACACCGGCGGCGCGGTAGGCGTGTGCTTCGACGAAGGCAGTGACGTAGGCCAGGCCTTGGGCCACCGACAGGTTGTGCAGGTCCAGCGGTGCGGTGGGCGTGGGGTGCAGCTCGACATTGAGCCTGGCCAGTTCCTCCGGGTCCCACTGCAGGGCGCTGAGGTCATAGCGCTGGTCGGCGATGTTATTGGCCGTGCCTGGGTCGGTACCGATGTAGTCCACGGGCAACATCTTCAGTTGCTGCACCGGGCGGCCGTTTTCCTGCGTGACTGCAGGCACATGGCAACCGGCGCAGTTCTCGGCGAACAGCGCGCGGCCTTGGGCGGCGAGGGGCTTGTCGATGGCGCCGAACAGGTCTTGCGGCCAGGTCGGCGGCTTGAGGCGTTGCAGGGTTTCTTCGATCCGGTTGAGGTCGCGCACGCGCACGCTGGAAGGGTAACGGGCATCGCCCTGGAGGGGTTGGCCGGCCGCGTCGAAAAAGGCCAGGGTCGCACCCACGCCCAAGGCCTCGCCGATGTTACGTGCCATGGGCTGCTGGGCCGAACCGTTCCATTGCACCCAGTCGAAGGTCCAGATATCCCACAGGTGCGGGTAGTCCACCGGCGCATTGGCGACCCGGTAGTTAGCCGGCGAGATAGCGTCGCCGAAGCTGGCATTGGCGATGCGGCCAAATGCGTCAGTGCGGCCCGGGCCTTCTTCGGTGGGGTAGAGGCCACGGTGCGTGTCGTTCCAGGCAACTTTAAGGAACTGGTTCAGCGACTGCTTGAAGTCCTGACGCAGTTGTTGCTTGTTGTGATCGTCATAGTCGTGGCCGAGCACGTTGTGGGCGAAGCGATCGAACTTCCAGGGCAGGTAATAGGTGGCGGCGAGGCTGGCCACCAGCGCCTGGCCGAAGCTGCCTCCGCGCAGGGTCGGTACGCTGGACGGCAGCACATGCTGGGCCGAACCGCCGTCGATGCGCAGCGCCTGGTTTTTGAAGTGCAGCTCGCCGGTGTGGCAGGCGGCGCAGGTGATGTCCAGGTACTGCACCTGGCTGCCGGCGTTCTGGTGCCGGGCGAAACCCACCGGCAGGTTGCCGGGGTTTTGTGCGCTGGGCACCTGCTTGGGATCGACCAGAAAGCCGAAGCGCGCGAGGTAGTCGGGTGTGGCAAAACGCCGGTCCGAAAAGGGCAGTTCGAGGGCGGTGAACCAGTCGTAATGCAGGCCTTTTACCTGGGTGCCCTGGGGCGTGAAGTAGTAGGTCTGGCGATCGGCTTCGCTCCATTGTTGCTGATAGTGCACCTGCTCCACGGGCACGTAGTCCGGCAGCTTGGGGTTGAGGGTGTAATAGAGGACCACGCCCAGCAGCAAACCCAGGGCGAGCAATATCAGAAGTAAAACACGGGAAAAAATGCGCAAGATGGCTATCCTTGTCTCGGCCTTGTCGAGTTGTAGCGTTCTTATGCCATTGCGTCACAGGTGCGGCAAGTGGCCAGCAGCCTGGTTGCGAATGGTCCCGCGATCCTTCGCGGGCCTCCATAATGAATGAAAATGCTTTTAAACACGTGAACTTATCAGAAGTTTCCTGCTCACATGCCGGTAGCCATTGGTCGTGGCCGCCTGATAAGCTCGCGACTTTACTCGAATGCCCTTTTGGCGCACGAACAAGGAAATAGCATGAAACAGCATCGGTTGGCGGCGGCGGTGGCCCTGGTTAGCCTGGTACTTGCGGGTTGTGATTCGCAGACCAGCGTAGAGCTGAAAACCCCGGCGCAGAAAGCTTCCTACGGCATCGGCCTGAACATGGGCAAAAGCCTTGCTCAAGAAGGCATGGATGACCTGGACTCCAAAGCGGTAGCCCAAGGCATCGAAGATGCCGTCGGCAAGAAAGAACAGAAGCTGAAGGACGACGAACTGGTTGAAGCGTTTGCCGCACTGCAAAAGCGTGCTGAAGAACGCATGACCAAAATGAGCGAAGAGTCGGCAGCCGCCGGCAAGAAATTCCTCGAAGACAACGCCAAGAAAGACGGCGTAGTCACTACCGCTTCCGGTCTGCAATACAAGATCGTGAAGAAGGCCGACGGCGCTCAGCCTAAGCCGACCGACGTAGTGACTGTTCACTACACCGGCAAGCTCACCAACGGCACCACCTTTGACAGCTCCGTAGATCGCGGCAGCCCGATTGACCTGCCGGTCAGCGGCGTGATCCCGGGTTGGGTCGAAGGCCTGCAACTGATGCACGTGGGCGAGAAGGTCGAGTTGTACATCCCGTCCGACCTGGCCTACGGCGCACAGAGCCCGAGCCCGGCGATTCCAGCCAACTCCGTGCTGGTATTCGACCTGGAACTGCTGGCCATCAAGGACCCAGCCAAGGCTGAAGCCCCTGACGCACCTGCGGCGCCAGCTGCCAAGAAGTAATCGGCACCTGAACACACAACGCCCCGTTTTTACGGGGCGTTGTTGTTTCTGGCGTTTGCATGATTGTTCCCACGCTCTGCGTGGGAACACATCCGGTGACGCTCTGCGTCACATGTGCCTTGGGGCGGCATTCCCACCCAGAGCGTGGTAAGGATCGCAAATCCGACCGAACCCCTGGAAACTGTCACAGTCTGATATAAGACTCGAGCACGGGTAGCCGCACATCAATGCCAAGTCAATGAATTCTTGGGTTTTTTTTATGTGCGCAAAAAACGCCCGATCTGACTGCAAGCCTTGTAAATCGCGGCTTTCAGCCGATAAAACAGGCTCTGTTCACAAGGTTATCCACAATTTGTGTGGATAACCTTTTATGTCGCCTGGAACTGGAGTGACCGATGAAACCACCCTTCAATTTCACCCGTTTCCTGCCCATGGCCGCACGCTTGCTTGGTCGTGGCCGGTTGCCGACCCTGCTGTTCGCCGTGGCCGCCAAAGGCTCAAGCCAGGGCAATCGGCTGGGTAAACTCAAGGATGATCTCAAATTGCTCCAGGCCTTGTGCCTGGCTTACTGGCGCGGTGAGTATCGCGCCATAAGCCCCAAGGCGCTGATCTCGGTAGTGGCGGGGCTGATGTACTTCCTCAGCCCGATTGACGCGATCCCGGACTTTATCCCGGTGTTCGGCATGCTCGATGACATTGCCGTGCTGGCATGGGTCATGAAGACCCTGGACGGCGAACTGAGCGCGTTTCGCGCCTGGCGCGACGCCCAGCGCCCGGAAAAACTCGCGGTGGTTGAGCGGCTGCCTGCGACGCCTGCGCTGTTGGCCCAGGAAAACCCGCAAAAAAACTGAACACGCTTATATCCCCCTGCGACCTTTGTGGCTGTTAGGATTACACTTCTAAGGAAAGAACTTACTTAGTAAGTGTTGTTATCCTACGGGGCAGTCATGGATATTCAGATAATTTCACGCGATGGCGCACCCGAGTATGCGGTGCTGCCATGGGACCAGTACCAGGCGCTACTAAAAGCAGCCGGTCAGCAACAGCCTGTCGCCACTCCTTCTTCTACCGCTCAGGTCGCGCCCGATCAGGCTTTACGCCCGCTCGCGGACCTGCGCGGCCTGCGTGAGGCCAAGGGCTTGGCTATTGAAAGCCTGGCCCGCACCGTGGGCATCAGCCCTTCGTACCTCGGATTGATTGAAAGTGGTGAACGCCAGCCGGATGCCGCCATCCGCCGCAGCCTGGCCTGGGAATTGGGCGTTGCAGGTTGGAGGGATGAATCTTGAGTCTACGAATCAGTCGTCAACACTGGGATGGGTTACTCAACGAACTGGACCAGGCGCGCCGCCAGCGCCATTTGCTCACCTACCGCGCGCTGCTGGAGCGCCTGCAATTTCCCACGCCGGCCATGCAAACCCTGGCCGCTGCCCTTGAGCACCTGGCCGCGTTGGACGCCAAGGCCGAGCAGCCGTTGCGCAGCTCCCTGGTGATCAGCCAGGGCGCCAGCCGCTTGCCGCGTACCGGTTTCTTTGAGTGTGTGGAGCGCCTGGGGCGTTTCAGCGGGCCGTCCGATGGTGTGGCTGCTGCGTCCTGGCATGCTTCGGAAGTGGTGCGGGTGTTCGAGTACGAGTACCCGGAGTCCGCCGAGGCCTAAGCGGGCAGGTTGTCCATGCTGTCGATCACATGGATGCTGTAGCCGGCGATGTCTTTGGCGTGGTGCTTGGCTTGCGAGGCCAGCTCCGCTAACTGGCTGGCATCCAGTTGTGCACCGGCCTGTGGATATAAATGCACCACGCCGATCGACAACGACAGCAAAGCGAATTCCTGACGCACGCCCTGACGGTTCAAGGCCACGAAGCAACCGGCGTCCAAGTGCTCGGCACGATAGAAGCGTCGGCATTGGGTGTGGAAGTCATCCAGTAACTGGTTGAGCCGCTTGCGCCAATCCTGCGGGCCGAGCACCAGCAAAAAATCATCACCGCCGATATGCCCGACAAAATCGCGGCTAGGGTCAACCCGATCGTTCAGGCACTGCGCCAGGCACAACAACACCTCATCCCCACGCCCGTAGCCGTAGATATCGTTGAACGGCTTGAAGCTGTCGATATCCACGTAGCAGATCACCGACTCGCGTTGTTGCTGCAGCAACCGCGTCAGGCATTGCTGGATCGGCACATTGCCCGGCAGCAGCGTCAGTGGGTTGGCATAGCGTGCCTGCTGGATCTTCAGCTCGGTGATCAACTTGAGCACATCGATCACCCGACCCAGGCCCAGGTAGTCACCGTTGAGGGTGATGATGAAGTCTTCCTCGATCCGTTGCCGCGCGCGGCTGGTGAGCAGGCGGCTGACCTGTTGCAGGGACTGGCTCAACTCCACCGCCAGGAAGTCATCGCTCATCAAGCGGCTGATGGGTTTGCGCGCGAACAGGTCGGTGGCGAACGGTTTGAGCAGCGCATCCGACAACGAATGCCGGTGCACGATGCCGACCGGGTGACCGCGCCCATCCAGCACGGCCAGCGAGTTGAGGTTGGCCTGACGGCGGAAGGATTCGAGCACCTGGGCGGTGGCGGTGTCCTGATCCACCGCCGGTTGCTCGTTGAGCAAGGCGCTGAGGTCGCTGCCTTCTTCGTTGAGGGTGATGTTGGTGTGGTCCTGCTTGGGCAACATCAACCGCGCTTCCTGGGGCGGTTGTTCCTGGGGGCGGCAAAGCAGGTAGCCCTGGACCAGGTCAACGCCCATTTCCGTCAACACCGCCAACTCCTCCGGCAGCTCGATACCTTCGGCAATCACCTGGGCGCGGGATGCCTTGGCGATTTGCAGGATGGAGCCGACGAACTCGCGCTTGAGCGCATCCTGATGGATACCGTCGATAAAGTGCCGGTCGATTTTCACGTAGTCCGGGCGCAGCTCAGACCATAAACGCAGGCTGGAATACCCGGCGCCCAAGTCATCCAGAGCGATGGCAAAACCCATGTCGCGGTAATGATGCAGCGCGGTTTGCAGCAGGTCGAAGTCGTCGGTGGGCGTTTGCTCGGTGAGTTCGATCACCACCTGGCTCGGCGGGATGCCGAAGTCGCGCAACAACTGCAAGGTGCGGCCCGGTTGATGCGCTGTCTCCATCAAGGACTCCGGCGAGATGTTCAGGAACAGCTTGCCCGGCAACTTTTGCTCGCTGAAGCGTCGGCAGGCACTTTCGCGGCAGGCCATTTCCAGTTCGCTGAGGCGCCCGGCATGGCTGGCCACGCTGAACAGGGCGACGGGGGAGTGCAAGGGGCTATTGGACGGGCCACGGCTGAGCGCTTCGTAGCCGAGGATTCGTCGCTCGGACAGGCAAATGATCGGTTGGAACAGGCTGTGTAAACTGCCTTGAGCCAGGATTGAGCCCAATGCATTCAGCTGTTCGGTCATGGTCATGGCGATCTCGATCGAAAAAAAAGGACCGCAGGCTAACGCCAGCGGTCCCTTTATTTCACGACAGAATGATGTCTATATGATGACACTCCGTGGAGCGCTCACATTAAATTGCCATCATTTACTGCTTGGCCACCTGCTTGCTGATTTTCAGGTAGTCCAGCAGAACCCGGCCTGTCTCGGACAGATAGGCGTCGTCTTCCGGCTTGGTTTTTTCCGGCTCGGCCGGCAGCGCATCTTCATCTTCTTTCTTCAGTTCTTTGAGCGGGTCTTCGCCTTTGGCCTTGCGGCGAGCGTTTTCCAGTACAAGCTGCTGATTTTCGATGCTGGTGTGCTGCGCACGACGATCGACTTCGTTGAGGCTGACGGTTTTTTCTTCCATCAGCTTCTTGGCCAGGGCCAGTTTGTCGCGGATAAACACGAACTCGGCATCCTTGGCGGAGCGCGTCTCGTGGTCAGCCTTCAACTGCGTCAGGTACGGCTTGAACGGGTCCGAAGCCGGTTTGATCGCAGGGCGGATGGTGTCCCATGGCATCGCCTCAGGCAGCGCGCTTTCGCCGATTTCCTTGGTGTCGATGATCGACGGGAAGTCCACATCCGGCAATACGCCCTGGTGCTGGGTGCTCTGCCCGGAAACCCGGTAGAACTTGGCAATGGTCAGCTTCAGTTCGCCATGGTTCAGCGGCTGAATGGTCTGCACGGTGCCTTTACCGAAGGTCTGGCCGCCAACGATCAACGCGCGGTGGTAGTCCTGCATGGCGCCGGCGAAAATCTCCGAAGCCGAGGCCGAGAGGCGGTTGACCAGCAGCGCCATCGGGCCTTTGTAGAACGCGCCCGGGTTCTCGTCTTCGAGCACGTCGACACGGCCGTCCGCGTTGCGGACCAACACGGTTGGGCCTTTGTCGATAAACAGGCTGGTCAGCTCGGTGGCTTCCTGCAGGGAACCGCCGCCGTTGTTGCGCAGGTCAATGACCACGCCGTCGACTTTCTCTTTCTGCAGTTCTGTCAGGATTTTCTTCACGTCACGGGTGGTGGACTTGTAGTCCGGGTCACCGGCGCGGAACGCTTTGAAGTCCAGGTAGAACGCAGGAATCACCACCACGCCCAGTTTGTAGTCCTTGCCATCCTGCTTGAGGTTGAGGACTTGCTTCTGCACGGCCTGGTCTTCGAGCTTCACCGCTTCACGGGTGATGGACACGATCTTGCTGGTCTGGTCGTTCGGCGCATTGGTGTGCGGAATCACTTCCAGGCGCACCACGCTGCCTTTCGGCCCACGGATCAGCTTGACCACTTCGTCCAGGCGCCAGCCGACCACGTCGACCATCTCTTTGTCACCCTGGGCGACGCCGATGATCTTGTCGGCCGGTGCGACCTGCTTGGTCTTGTCGGCCGGACCTGCCGGCACCAGACGCACGATCTTGACCTGGTCATTGTCGCTTTGCAGGACGGCACCGATGCCTTCCAGCGACAGACTCATGTTGATATCAAAGTTCTCGGCGTTATCTGGCGACAGATAATTGGTGTGCGGGTCGTAGGACATCGCGAAGGTGTTGATGTAGGCCTGGAAGATATCTTCGGCGCGGGTCTGATCCAGACGTGCCAACTGATTCTTGTAGCGCTTGGTCAACAGCTCTTGAATGGCCTTGGGCTCTTTGCCAGCGATCTTCAGGCGCAGCACTTCGTCCTTGACGCGTTTGCGCCACAGGTCGTCGAGGGCGGCGGTACTGGTCAGCCAAGGCGCGTCCTTGCGATCCACCAGAAGGGTTTCCTTCTGAGTGAAGTCGAGTTTGTCGACGCCTTTGTTCAGCTCACCCAAGGCGAAGTCCAGACGCGCTTTGACGCGATCCAGGTAGCGCTTGTAGATGGTGAACGCAGGCTGCAGGTCGCCGCTCTTGAGGAAGTCGTCGAACTGGGTCTTCCACTTGTCGAACTCAGCGATATCGCTGGCCATGAAGTAGCTGCGCGACGGGTCCAGCAGCTTGAGGTAGCTGTCGTAGATGATCACCGAGCGCGCGTCGTCCAGCGGCGGCTTGCTGTAGTGATGGCGCTTGAGCAACTCGACGACGTTAAGGCTGGCAATCACCTCATCGCGATCAGGCTGAAGATTGTCCCAGCTATTGGCTGCGAACGTATTGGTCGACATCGACGCAAAGCCGAGACCAATGAAAAAAGCGAGGGCGGTACTGGGGAACAAATGCTTCATGCTGATTCGACGCGGGGGCAATTGATAACGCATATTAGGCCGTCTTTGAGGGAGCCGGTTCCATATGATCCGGTCGCATAATGCAAAAAGCCCGGCGCTACAGCTACGGGCTCAGTCCAGACTCACTATGGAGGCACTGTGAAAGCATTGCAAGGCGTTGAAGGTCATGTGGAGTGGATGGAAGAACCCAGTCCTACTTGCGATGTAGGCCAAGTTCGCATTCGGGTGGCGGCAGCGGGCCTTAATCGCGCCGATTTATTACAACGTGCGGGGCTCTATCCGCCACCTCCTGGCGCCAGCCAAGTGCTGGGCCTGGAGTGTTCCGGGGTGATCAGCGAGGTAGGCGCGGGTTCTTCCTGGCAAGTCGGCGACCGCGTCTGTGCGCTGCTGGCCGGGGGCGGCATGGCCGAGGAAGTGGTGGTGGATGCCCGCCATGTGCTGTCGGTGCCTGAAGGTTTGACGTTGACCGAAGCGGCGGCGTTGCCCGAGGTGTACGGCACTGCGTGGCTGAATCTGTTCCAGTTGGCGGGCCTCAAGCCCGGCGAAAAAGTCTTGCTGCATGCCGGCGCCAGCGGCGTGGGCTCGGCAGCGATCCAGTTGTGCAAGGCGTTTGGCAGCCCGTGCTGGGTCAGCGTCGGCTCGGCAGAACGCCTGGCTTACTGCGAAGCACTCGGCGCCCAGGGCGGCGTGGTGCGTACCGACGGCATTGAAGGGCTGCGCGATTTCGGGCCGTTCGACGTGATCCTCGACCCGGTCGGCGGCAATTATGCGGCGATGGATCTGAAGCTGCTGGCCCTCGATGGGCGTTGGGTATTGATCGGCTTGATGGGCGGCCGTGATGCGCAACTGGACCTGGCGCAGGTGCTGGGCAAGCGCATCCAGCTGCTGGGCTCGACCCTGCGCAGCCGCAGCGATCAGTTCAAGGCCGACCTGTTCAGCGACTTGAGCCAGCATGTGTGGCCGCTGTTTGTTGAAGGTCGCCTGAGCCCGCAACTGGCCAGGACGTTTGCGATCAAGGATGCCGAGGCAGCATTTGCTGAGCTGGCGACCAACCGGATTTCCGGCAAGTTGGTGTTGGTGATAGACGAGACCCTGATCTGATCTCAAGTTGAAATACAGCCACTGTGGGAGCTGGCTTGCCTGCGATAGCGGTGCATCAATGAAGAATGTTTCATCTGATACACCGCTATCGCAGGCAAGCCAGCTCCCACCGTTGATTGGGTTTCAATTCAAACTGTCAGACCCAATGATGAATCGGCCAGCCAGCCTTTTCAGCGTGCTCGCGCAACACCGGATCCGGGTTCACCACCTGTGGATGATCCACCTTCAGCAACAGCGGCAAATCATTGCGCGAATCCGAGTAGAAATACGCGCCCTCCAGGCTTTCACCTTCCTGCTTCAACCATTCCAGCAACCGCGTGATCTTGCCTTCACGGTAAGTCAGCACACCCACGGTCTTGCCGCTGTACACACCATGGCTGAGGTCCAGGTCAATGCCCAGCACTTCATCAATCCCGATACGTGCCGCAATCGGCGTGACCAGGTGCGTGCCCGAGGCAGAGATCACCAGGATCCGGTCACCCTTCGCGCGGTGGCGGGCGATGGTCTTGGTGGCGTCGCTGTAGATCAGCGGCTCGATGATGCCTTCTACCCACGGTTCGACCAGATGCGCGATCTCTTCCGGCGTGCGCCCGATCATCGGCTCCAGGCTGAAGTCCATGAAGTCTTCCATGGCCAGCTCGCCGCGGCTGTAGGCGGCCATGAGTTCGTCGTTCTGGCGCATGAACGACTCTGGGTCAACCCAGCCCAGGCGGCCCATCTGTTCGCTCCACAAGGTGGCGCAGTCGCCGTGGATCAGGGTGTCGTCCAGATCAAAAATTACCAATGCCATCTGTCACGCTCTCTCAAATCAATCGTTGCGTCAGGCTACTTCACACAACGCACTGGGGTCGATGGAAAGTGCCAGGCGCTGACCATCCGGGTGCAGATCGTCGGCCGAGCGGTTGAGCACGTCCACCACCAATTCCACGCCACGCGCTTCGATGCGATAGCGGATCACGTTGCCCAACAAACTGTGGCTGCGTACCAGCGCGTCGAGTTCGCCGCTGCGACTCAGTTCGATGGCTTCCGGGCGAATCGCGATGCGCCCGCTGATAGGCCGTTGCAGCAACTGGCTGGCCTTGTCGGCGTCAAGCAGGTTGTAGTTGCCGATAAAGCCGGCGGCAAATACATCCACGGGCGCAGTGTAAAGGGTCTCGGCATCACCGCTTTGTACGATTTTGCCCTGGTTCATGAGGAAAATGCGGTCTGACATGGTCAGCGCTTCTTCCTGGTCATGGGTCACGAAAATCGTGGTCAGGCCCAGTTCGCGCTGGATCTGGCGGATCTGCTCGCGCAGGTGCTTGCGAATCCGTGCATCCAGCGCCGACAGCGGCTCATCCAGCAACAGCAGGCGCGGACGCGTCACCAGCGAGCGGGCGAGGGCCACACGCTGGCACTGGCCGCCGGACATCTGGTGCGGGTAGCGGCCGGCGAGTTCTTTGAGCTCCACCAGTTGCAGCACTTCCTGCACGCGCTTGTGGCTGTCGTCGGCGTTGACCTTTTGCATGCGCAGGCCGAAGGCGACGTTCTGTTCCACGGTCATGTTGGGGAACAGGGCGTAGCTCTGGAACACCATGCCGATGTGCCGTTTCTGCGGGCTCAAGGGCACGATGTCCTGGCCATCCAGCAGGATCTTGCCGCTGTCCACCGAGGTCAGCCCGGCGATGCAGCGCAGCAGGGTCGACTTGCCGCAACCCGACGGGCCGAGCAGGGTGACGAATTCACCCTTGGCGATTTCGCAGTTGATGTCACTGAATACCGGCGTGCCGGCGTAGCCTTTTTGCAGGTGTTGGACGCTGACGAAGCTCATTGGCTTTTGTCCTTGTTCAAGATATTGGCGGCCCAGGTCAGCACCAGCACAAAGAAGAAATAGGAAATGACGATGGCACTGGTGAAGTGGCCGCTCGTGTTGCGCATGTTGTTCAGGTACACCTGCAGGGTCTCGTAGCGAGTGCCCACGAGGATGTTGGCGAACACGAACTCACCGAACAGGAACGAGAACGACAGCAACAGCGCCACCATCAGGCCTTTGCGCAGGTTCGGCAGCACGACAAAAATTGCGGCCTGCCAGGTGCTGGCGCCCAGCAGCTGCGAGGCGTCCATCAGGTCGCGAAGGTTGATCGCTTGCAGGTTGTTGGTGATCGCGCGGTACATGAACGGCAAGGCCACGGTGAAGTAGCAGCCGATCAGGATCCACGGCGTGCCCACCATCGCAAATGGCCCGGAGCCGTAGAGTTGCAACAAGCCCACCGATGACACCACCGGCGGCACCGCGAAGGGCAGCAGGATCAGGATGTTCATCAGCGCGTCGAGCTTGGGAAAGTGGTAATGCACCACGAACAGCAGCGGCAGAATCAGCACCACCGACAGGATCAGCGCACCCACGCACACCAGCAATGACTGACCGAAGGCGGCCAGAAAGCGCGGGTCACTCCACAGCTGCACGTACCACTTCAGGGTAAAACCGGCGGGCAGGATGGTGGCCGACCAACTGCTGGCAATGGAGTAGACAAAGGTGCCCACCAGCGGCAATACCAGGATCGCAAACAACAGGTACACCACTGCCCGATGGTAGAGGGAGGCCGAGCCAGCTTCAGCGCGAGACATGATAGCTCCTCTTGAGCAGCAGTTGATGGACGACGGTGACCACCGTCATCAGCGCCACCAGCACCACGGCCAGGGCGCTGGCCATGTTCGGGTCCAGCGAGATGTCGCCGGAAACCATTGCCGCGATACGAATGGGCAGCACGTTGAAGTTGCCGGTGGTCAATGCATACACCGTGGCATAGGCGCCGAGGGCGTTGGCCAGCAGGATCACAAAAGTGCCCAGCAGGGCCGGAGTGAGCACCGGCAGGCCGATGTGCCGCCAGAACTGCCAGCTGCTGGCGCCGAGCAGCGAGGCCGATTCGCGCCAGTCTTCGCGCAAGGCGTCGAAGGCCGGGTAGAGCAGCAGCACACCCAGCGGAATCTGGAAGTAGGTGTACAGAATGATCAGGCCAGTCTTGGAGTACAGGTTGAAGTCCTGAATGATCCCCGCCTGCTTGAGCATGATGGTGATGCTGCCGTTAAAGCCCAGCAAAATGATGAACGCGAAGGCCAGGGGCACGCCGGCAAAGTTGCTGGTCATGTTGGCGAAAGCCGTCACGAAGTTACGCAGTGGCCCATCCACACGGCGCAATGAGTAGCTGCCGAGCACCGAGATGATGATCCCGAACACGCTGGAGTAGAAGCTGATCTCCAGGCTGTACTGGATGGCTTGCAGGTAGAACTTCGAACTGAAGATTTTGGTGAAGTTGGCCAGGCCCCAGCCGAACTCCTCCGACTGCAGGCTGTTGATCATTACCCACAGCAGCGGGGCGATTTCAAACACGATAAAGAACAGCGCAAACGGCACCAGGCACAGGATCGCCAGCCATTTGCCACGGGTTATGGCGTTCACTTGAGCAGCTCCCGGCATACAGGTTTGTCGTGGGGCACACCGAGCAGTTCGCAGACGGTGCCGCACAGGTCGGTTTGCTTCGGGATGGTGCCTGGGTCAAAGGTGAAGGCCGAGCCCATTACGAACAACGGCACTTCGCGCTCTTCCGGCAGCACACCGTTATGCGAGCGGTCGTTATTCATGCCGTGATCGGCAGTCACCAACACCTGGTAGCCGGCGTCGAGCCAGGTTTGCAGGTAGTCGGCGAGGATGATGTCGGCCGAGCGCGCGCTGTTGCGGTATTGCGCGGTATCCAGGCCATGCTTGTGGCCGGCGTCATCAATGTTCATCGGGTGTACCACCAGGAAATTCGGCGCGTGTTTGCGGCGCAGGCTTTCGGCGTCGGCGAACAGATGGGAATCCGGGTAGTGGTCATTCCAGTAGAAATGCCCGTGCTGGATCGCCAGCGCCTTGTCGTCGGTATGACGATCACGCGCGGCGACAAAGGGCGTGCGGTTATACAACTCGCTGACCCAGTGGTAAGCCGCCGCCGCGGTGGTGAGGCCTGCGTCGGTGGCGTAATGGAAAATGCTGCGCTGGTTGGACAGGCGCGAGACATGGTTGTGGACAATGCCGCTGTCGATCGGGGGCACGCCGGTGAGGATGCATTCATACAAGGGCCGGGACAGGGCCGGCAGTTCACATTCCAGTTTGTAAAGCGCTGCGCGTCCTGCGCCGATATAGGCCTGGAGATGCCCCATGGCATGTCGGGCAACCTCGTAGTTCAGGCCGTCGAGCACCACAAGGATGACGTTGTGCTTCATAGGGGGAGACGCTCCGCGACGATAGGCTTGACTCAATTTCACTTGGGGAACGGGGTCAAAACTGTGGGAGCGGGATTGTGTGGGAGCTGGCTCCCACACTGACCGCTTTCACAGCTCTGGGTCTAAATAAGACCCGGGAGCCTTACTGCATATTGATGATGACTTCTTCCTGCCACTTCTGCGGCAGTGCCTTGGAGGTCTTCTCCCAAGCGTCGGCATCTTTGATCGGCGTGACCTTCTTGTACTGCTCGTTCGGCAGCAGCTTGGCCTGTACATCGGCCGGCAAGGTCAGGTGCTCGGCGCGGATTGGACGTGCGTTGCCACGTGCCAGGTTGGTCTGGCCGGCGTCGCTGAAAATGTACTCACGGGTCAGCTTGGCGGCGTTCGGGTGCTTGGCGTATTTGTTGATGATGGTGGTGTAGCCGGAAATTACCGAGCCGTCCGACGGGATCAGCACCACGTAGTCATCCGGGTTGGCCATTTTGGCTTTGTAGCTCAGGCCGTTGAAGTCCCAGACCACGCCCACTTCGACTTCGCCTTTTTCCATGGTGGCGATGGTCGGGTTGGCCAGTGACAGGCGGCCTTGCTTGGCGATCTCGGCGAACATCAGCAGTGCAGGCTGGATGTTCTTCTCGTCGCCACCGTTGGCCAGGGCGGCAGCCAGCACGCCATTGGCGGCTTGGGCGGCGGTGCTCACATCACCAATAGAGACTTTGTATTTGCCGGTTTTAAGATCAGCCCAGCTTTTTGGCGCTTCAGAGCCGTGCAGCAGTTTTTTGTTGACGATAAAGGCGATGGTGCCGGTGTAGGCCAGGGCCCAGTTGCCGTCTTTATCTTTGGCCCAATCCGGCACTTGTGCCCAAGTGGTCGGTTTGTACGGCTGTGCCACGCCCTGTTTCACCGCAATCGGGCCGAAGGCAGCGCCGACGTCACCGATATCGGCGCTGGCGTTGTCTTTTTCGGCGGCGAACTTGGCGATTTCCTGGGCCGAGCTCATGTCGGTATCGATGTGCTTGAGGCCGTAGGTCTTGGCCAGGTCGTCCCAGGTGCCTTTCCAGTTAGCCCAGTCATCGGGCATGCCGACGCTGTTGACGGCGCCTTCCGCTTTCGCGGCGGCTTCCAGAGTTTTTAGATCGGTATCAGCAGCCATGGCGGCGGTGCACATGGCAATGGTCGAGCCTAACAGTGATGCCAGGAAAAGCTGTTTCATCCGAAGCTCCTTTGGGCGTTTTCAACGCTGCGTTTTTATCGACGTTTGCGGTGGTGTTGGTCTAGGTCAGCAATACCTGAGCCAATTTAGGCTCGGTGGATGACAGTTTCATGTCGATGTCGTTTTTAAATCGTTTATGTCGCTGACTTCAGACTCAGCGTAGACCATGCCCAAGCGCCCGCAGGCCCTGGACTTGGCCGATGTATTGCAGGGTGTGGAGTGGGGCGGCGGCACGGGCTGTCATCTGTCGGTCATCTGTAATGCCTAGGCTGGCAGGTAACGGCAGACGCCCGAATACAGCGCGGTTTGTGCACCTGAACGGTGCTGGTCTAGTCCAGATAGGTAACGTTGATGCGTGATGAGGCAATCAAGGCGGTGACATCCATCGGCCTGGCACTGCAAGAGCAGATCGGCCACGGGCTGTTGCCACCCGCGAGCAAACTGCCCGCCGAGCGCAAGCTCAGCGAGTTGTTTGGTACCACGCGTATTACGGTGCGGGAAGCCTTGTTACAACTGGAGGCCCAGGGCCAGATCTATCGCGAGGAGCGGCGTGGCTGGTTCGTCTCGCCGCCGCGCCTGGCTTATAACCTGATGCAACGCAGCCATTTTCACGCGATGGTCAGTGAGCAAGGGCGCGTAGCCTCGACCGAAGTGATTTCGGCGCGGCTGCAGCCGGCATCGGCAGCGGTGTGTGCATGGTTGCAGTTGCCGGCGTTGTCGAGTGTGATCCAGATCTGCCGGGGCCGGCGGATCGATGGGCGGTTGGTGCTGTATGTGGAGCATTACCTGAACCCGCAATATTTTCCGGGGATTCTGGCGTGCGACCTTAACCAGTCGATGACCGAGTTGTATGCACGCAAGTACGACCTGCACTACGGCCGCGTGCGTTTCGAGATTGTGCCGACTTCACTGCCGGTGGAGGCTGCTGGCGCATTACGTGTGTCGGTGGGCAGCCCCGGCTTGCGGATCGCCCGGGTCAACTATGACCAGCATGAGCGCTTGATCGACTGCGACCTGGAATTCTGGCGCCATGATGCGATTCACGTGGGTGTGGATGTGGTTTGACCGCCGGACATTCAACGGATGCACCACACACTGAATGTGGGAGCTGGCTTGCCTGCGATAGCATCACCGCGATCTGACAGTGATACCGAGTTGCCCGCATCGCAGGCAAGCCAGCTCCCACATTCAGGGCGTCAGTGCCTTGATCACCTGATCCACATTGCCTTCCAGCTCCGCCACCGGGTCAGCTCCGTCGACATTTAATACCAGCAATTGCGCACCGCCTGCCGTCACCGCCGTTTTAACGGCCTCACTCGGTTGGCGGTGATGCAGCACCACGGCCACGTCGTTGCTTTTCAAGTCGGCACTGAGGGTGTGCAAGGCCTCAGGCGTCCACTGCGCATCCGGCCGGGCATCGGTGCTGAGCACTTCCAGGTTCAAGCTGCTGACCAGATAAGCAAAGTGATCACTCAAGCTGACCACACTCAGGTTGTCCGCCTTGGCCAGTCTTGCTTCGCTGTCGGCGCTGAGCTTGAGCAGGCGCTGTTTGAGCGCCGCGAGGTTGGCGTCGATCCTGGGTTTGGCTGCGGGCGCCAGGCGGCTCAGGTCGGCCGCCATCACATCGGCCATGCGCCCCATATTGTTGCTCGACTGCCACGGCTGGCTGTTCAGGCCATCGGCACCGCCTGGTTGCACAGCAATACCCGGCAAGCCGCCGTCCACCGGGCGCGCGGCGTCCACTTCGACGATACGGATATTGCTGCGCCGCGCCACGGGGTAGAGCGGGTCATCCGCCCACAGCGAGCGCAGGCCGATAGCCGCGTCGGCGTCCTGGGCCAAACTGCCCAAGGCCGGCGCACCCCGGCCGGTGAAGTAGGACACCTGCCGCGAACCGGGCAGGTTGGCCGGTGCTGCGCGCTCAAGCTGTACATCGGTGCCTTTGAGCAGCACCTCGGCCAGGCCGTAGGTGATGGGCAGCGAGGCCAGCACTTTCACCGGTTTGGCGGCGTGAACCGCAGGTTTTGCGGCTTCAGCGGCCATCAACGGCGCAGTGAATAAACAGGCAATGGCCAGGGCCAGCGGATGAAAAACAGAGCGCATTATCCAAGATTCCCTTTGAGGCTGGGCACGGTGCCGCGCGCGATGGCGGCAACGGCAAAGGCGATACCGGCCACCAGAATGATCGCGGCACCGGACGGGATGGGCAGGTCGAAGATGATCGGCAGCAGAATGCCGCACAGCGTGCTGAGCGTGGCGATCACCACCGAGACCCAGAAAAACCCCTTGAGCGACTGGCTCAACAGGCGCGCTGCCGCCGCCGGAATCACCAGCAGGGCGCCGACCAAAATGGCGCCGATCACCTTGACCGCCGCCACGGTGATCAAGGTCACCAGGATCACGAACAGGTAATCCAGGGTCTTCACTGCCACGCCACGCACAGCGGCCAATTGCGGGTTGAAGCTGGCCAGCATGATGCGGTTGTACAGCGGCAGCGCCAGGGCCATCACCAGTGAGCCGACGACCGCCAACACCAGCAGGTCATTGCCGTTCACCGTCAGCACCGAGCCGAACAATACGTTTTCCAGAATGTGCACGTTGATCTTGCCTGCCAGAATCAACAGCAGGCTCGCGCCCAACGCCAGCGACACCGAGAGGAACACGCCGATCAGGGTGTCTGGCGCCAAGCCGGTGCGGTTGCGCAGGTAATTGAGCAGGATGCCGAACAACAGGCAGTAGCCGAACAGGCTGCCGTAAGGCCCGGTATAGGGCTCGCCGAGCAGAATGCCCACGGCCACGCCGGTCAACGCGGCGTGCCCGACGGCTTCAGAGAAGAACGCAAAGCGCTTGACCACCACCAGTGTACCCAGGCCGCCCAGCACCGGGCCGATCAGCAAGCCGGCGAGCAAGGCGTTGACCACAAACCCATAGGCCAGTGCTTCCGGCAGGTACCCGGATGAAGCCCAGCCCTGGACCATCAAACGAAAGGCTTCATAACTCATTACGCCGCGCTCCGAGGATGGGTGGAAAACAGGCTCAGCAGGCGGTCCGGGGTCAGCGCTTCTTTCGGTGTGGCGTCGAACAGCACGCGACGGTTCAGGCCGGTAACGCGATCGGCCAGGCGGCCCACAGCTTCCAGGTCATGCTCGATCCACAGCACGGTGATCCCGGCCAGGCGCCAGTCATTGAGCAGCCGTTCGAACACCTGGATACCGGCCTCATCAAGCGCTGACATTGGCTCATCCAGCACCAGCAGTTGCGGCGCCGGAATCAGGCCTTGGGCCAACAGCACGCGCTGACGCTCACCGCCGGACAACGCGCCCATGCGGCGCTTGCGTTTGTCCTGCATGCCGACCCGTTCCAGCGCTTCGCCAATCGAGGCGGCGTAATGCCGGGACAGGCCCAGAAATGCCGGGCGCCGCTGGCACATGGCGGCCATGAAATCGTCGACGGTCATCGGCAGGCCCCGATCGAATTCCAGCGCCTGTGGCACATAGCCGACCGTGCCTGGCGTGTTCGGCCAGTGCAGGCGCAATTGGCCCTGGTGCGGGGTCTGCCCCAGCAAGGTCTTGATCAGCGAGCTTTTGCCGCCGCCGTTCGGGCCGACCAGGGCGTGGATGCTGCCCGGTTCGACCTCAAAACTCACCGCGTCGAGAATCACTGTGCGGCCCAAGGTCAGGGAGACCGTGTCGAACTCAAGGGTCGGGCCAATGCTGGCCACCTTCAATTGCTGCGCTGCCGTCATGCCCCCGACTCCTGAATCGCCCGTACCACGGTGTTGAGGTTGCCGGTCATTTCCACTTCGTATTTCTCGGGCGTGTATTCGCCGTAGGAAATATGCGACAGCGGGTACAGCTTGACCCCGGATTCACGCTGGATGGTCTCGACGTAGGTAGACGGGAAATCCATCTCCGAGAAGATCACCTTCACATCCAGTGCGCGCAGTTCATCGATGGTCTTTTTCAACTGGCTGGGGCTGGGCTCGATGCCATGGGCGGGCTCGACCACGGCGGTGACTTCCAGGCCGAATTCGCGCAGCAGGTAGTCGTAGGCCGCGTGCACGGTCGCAACGCGCAGGTCCGGGTTCGGCGCGCTGGTCAGCTTGGCGAGGGCATCGGCACGCATCTGGCGCAGGCGCTTGCCGTAGGCGCGGGCGTTTTGGGTGTAAGTCTTGGCGTTGTCCGGGTCGAGCTTGCCCAGTTCGCGGGCGATGTTGTTGACCTGGGCAATCGACGCACTGATCGACAGGAAGGTGTGCGGATTGACCACCTTGCCCGCACCGCGCGCGGCGTTACCGGTGGCGGCCAGCAGCGGTACGTTGGCGTTGGCTTCGATCACCGGGATGTCCGGGCGCTCGCTGGTGGCGATCATGCGGTCGGCAAAATCATCATGGCCGACGCCATTGAGCACGATCACGTCCAGGGTGCCGATGCGCTTGATGTCTTCGGCGCGCGGTTCGTAGGCGTGGGGGTTGAAACCGGCGGGAATCAGCGGCACCACCTCGGCCTTGTCGCCGACGATATTGGCCACGTAGCTGTAATACGGGTGCAGGGTGATGCCGATGCGCAGGCGCTTGGCCGCTTCGGCATTCGCGAGCGGGGCGAGCATCAGGCTGAACAGGCCAACCAGCAACAGGCGTAACAGGGGCGATGAAATAGACATGGGCACTCGGTCTTCTGGTTCAGTGACGGTGCTGGCGGGTCACGCCGGCATCGAATTGCGTGACCACCTGGCGCCAGCCGGCGGCGATCAGCGCCGCGTCGGTGAGGTCGGCAGGGGCGGCGAGGTTGGCCTGGCGGTTGAGCCACACATCCGGCTCGTCACCTTGCACGCGCATCAGCACCGAGCCGCTGGTGCTTGGCGCTTGGCTCAAGCCCAGGTAGGCCACAGGCTCAAGCAGCTGCCAGCGATGGTCGCCACGGCTCACCGAACTGGCGTCCTGGGCAAACGGTGCGAAGCCTTCTTCGGCCAGTTGCGTGGGCGTCGGCAGGGCGTTTTGCTCCTGCTGCAACAGCTGGATTTCATCCAGGGTCACGCGCAGGTCGGCGTAGATGCCTTGCTCGGCAGCGCTCAGGTCACGGCGTGCGTCCAGTTGGTGGCTGGGCACGGCGGCGACCTCCTGGGTTTCACCGTGCAGCGCCACCACCGTGCCAGCCACCGCGAGGATGATCAGGCACAGCAGCAACACGTAAAGGGTTTCATGGCCGGCCCCGGCAGGGCGTACAACCTGTGTGGTGCTCATTGGGGCTGGATATCCGCTTGGTCGATTTCCACCACATGGCCGGGGCCTGCATCAAACAGTACGTAAAACTCGGCCGAGGGCTTTTTGAACGTCAGGGTCGAGTCCTGACCGAGCTTGCCCGGCAGCAGGATGGTTTCGTCGTAGCCGATCACATCCAGGGTCACGCCCGGCGCGCCGCTGCCGTCGGAAAAACCGCCGGTGCACTGGATCTGTTCGCCGGGGATTTCCTTGCATTCGCACATCGGGTTATGGGCCAGGGCGACGCCACTGAAGCCGGCGCAGAGCAATAAAGCGGCGCGAGTCAGGCGCATTAACGTCATGGTTTAACTCCTTGCTTGTTCAACCAGGCAATGGTGGCAGGCGAAGCCTGGCTCAGCGGGATGGAACCCTGGTGCATGGAGCCGTCCCAGCCTTCCATGGTCACCCATACTTCGGCGTCCACGGGTGTGCGTTCCGGCACCGGCAACACCGCACCCATGCGGTACGGCGTGCCGAAGAAAATCACCCCGGCCGCGCGCAGGCTGCGCGGTTTGCCGATACGCAGGTAAGTGGCCTTGACCTGCTCGGCGCAGGTGTCGCACAGGGCGGCGTTGAAAAATTTCATCGGGCCGGCCGGGTCCGGGCGCGGGCCTTCGTTGCGAAACTCTGCGAGGGTCAGGCTCCACGGCCCCACCTGCACTTCGCCGGCCACGCGCTCGCCAATGCCGCTGTCACCGCGAAACAGTGCAGCGTCGGCAAAGTACTTGGGCATGAACCCCAGGGGCACCAGCAACAGCAGGACATTGATGTGGAAGCGCCACTTGAGCCAAAAGGCCCGCAGCGGCGAAGGTGGTGTGGTGGTCGCACGTTTGCTCATCAATTGGCCTCCGAGGTTTCAGCCTGCCTGGCCGTGGCGGGGGCCGGCGCGCGTTGCGTCTTGGCCTCGCGCTTGAAGGCGTTGAGGGTGGCCAGCGCGGTGCGTTTGGTCCAGATCAGCAGACCGCTCAACACCATCATGCTCATGATCAGGCCGAAGAATGCCCAGATCAGTTTGACCCACAGGCCGCCAAAGTCGCCGGTGTGCAGCGGACGCATGGATTCGGTGACGAACTCCAGTGTCGAGCGGTCGGACAGCAGGTGCGACACGGCAATTTCACCGTCGTACGGGTTGAGCTGCGCCGTCTGGAACATCAACGGGTACCAGCCGCGCCCGCCGATCTGCAGGTGGCTATAGGCGTTGCTGGGCAGGAACACAAAACTGGCCTCCAGCCCGGGAATGCGCTGCGTGGCGATCTCGATGGCCCGATCGATCGGGATCATTGGTGCCGGTACGCCCGGTGCCGACACAGGCACCTTCTCCCGGGCAATCACCGGCACGATGGGCTCACTGGAGATGGAAATCTGGTTGTCGCCCAGAATTGCCCGGATCAGGAACCAGATGCCGGTGATGGAAATTACCGCGATAAACCAGATCGACCAGATACCGCTCAAACGATGGAAGTCACCCCAGAAGATCCGCGCGCCATGGCGGATTCGCAGGGTCGGGCGCAGAAACCCTTTCCAGAAACGCTTGTACACCACCAGCCCGGTGACCAGGGATGCCAGCAGCGGTATGCCAAGCGCCGACACCAGGTACCAGCCCCAACTGTAGCCATTGGTAAACGGCACCAGCCACCAACCGTGCAAGGCACGGGTAAATTGCTGGAAGTTGAACGCTGGGCTGATGCCCTGGATCACGCCGGTATACGGGTTGACGTAGACCTCCACCGAGCGCCCGTCGGGGTAACTGAGGTCGACACTCAGCGCGAAGTGCGACTCGTCCGGGCGGGTGATCGACTGCACGATTGCCTGGGGTTCGTTGCGCTTGATGGCGCCGATGACCTGGTCGTAACTCAGCCGTTCGGCATCGTCCGACGGCTTGCTGGCGCGGATGTCCGGGTTGGCCAGCCAGACGATTTCCTGGCTGACCACCGCCAGGGTGCCGGTGACGCAGACGATCAGTACAAAAAACCAGATGGGCAACGCCAACCAGCTATGAACCAGAAACCAGAGTTTTGAGCGTGACTTCTTCGACATGTGAATGCGGGTCTTGATCGGAGGAGGGCGAAGGAGGCCCGGAAAAGGCCAGTCGTAGCTTTTGCTGACGCGACGGGCTGTATCTAAGTTAAGACGGATGAGAATGAGAAATCCCTAAGCGGGATATGAAAGAAAATGTTTCAGCGTTGCCGGATTGAACACGAAACATGTTCCAAGCCATCACCCAGGTGCCATTGATGGGGCCGGGGGGCTGCGTAGGATGGGGTCATACCGTTGAGCGAGCGCTTATAAAAGTGAGTCCACAAACATGACTGCCAGAACCCTCTACGACAAACACATCGACTCCCACACGGTGTGCGCCCTGGATGACCAGGGCCATGTGCTGCTTTATATAGACCGCCAGGTGATCAACGAATACACCAGCCCCCAGGCGTTCAGCGGCCTGCGCGAGGCCAAGCGTGGCGTATGGCGCCCCGGCACCGCGCTGGCGGTGGTCGACCACGTAAACCCCACCACGCCCACGCGCATTGCCGCGATGCCTGACGCAGGCGGCGCGCGGCAAGTCTCGTACCTGGCGGAAAACTGCCAGGACTTCGGTATCGAGCTGCTGGACATCCTCGACAAACGCCAAGGCATCGAACACGTGATTGCCCCGGAGCAGGGCTTTATCCTGCCGGGCATGGTGATCGCCGCCGGCGACAGCCACACCACCACCTACGGTGCCCTCGGCGCCTTCGGCTTTGGCATCGGCACCTCGGAAATCGAGCACCTGCTGGCCTCGCAGACCCTGGTGTACAAACGCCTGAAAAGCATGCGCGTGACGGTTGAGGGCACCCTGGGCAACGGCCTGACCTCCAAGGACGTGATCATGGCGCTGATCGGCAAGATCGGCGCGTCCGGGGCCACCGGTTACTCCATCGAGTTTCGCGGCGCCACCATTGATGCGCTGAGTGTTGAAGCGCGCATGACCATCTGCAACATGGCGGTGGAAGCTGGCGCGCGGGGCGCGTTTATGGCACCCGACGAAAAAGTCTTCGCCTACCTCAAAGGCAAGCCGCGTGCGCCCAAGGGCGAGTTGTGGGAACAAGCCCTGGTGCAATGGCGCACGTTGCACACCGACGCCGACGCGGTGTTCGACCAGGAAGTGCAGCTGGACGCCAGCACCCTGGAGCCTATGGTTACCTGGGGCACCAGCCCCGACCAGGCCGCGCCCATCGGCGCCCGCGTGCCGGACCCGCAAGACGTCAGCGACCTGATCCTGCGCCAGGACATGCGCCGCGCCCTCAACTACATGGGCCTGGAAGCCGGCATGCCGCTCAGCGACATTGTGATCAGCCACGCGTTTATCGGCTCTTGCACCAACGCGCGCATCGAAGACCTGCGCGACGCCGCCAGTGTGGTGCGCGGCAGGCAGGTGGCCGAGCATGTGCGGGCGATGATCGTGCCGGGCTCCACCGAGGTACGCGACCAGGCCGAAGCCGAAGGGCTGGCGGCGATCTTTATCGACGCCGGCTTCGAATGGCGCCAGTCAGGCTGCTCGATGTGCCTGGCGATGAACGATGACGTGCTGGCGCCCGGTGATCGCTGCGCGTCCAGCACCAACCGCAACTTCGAAGGCCGCCAGGGCGCCGGGGCGCGCACTCACTTGATGAGCCCGGCGATGGTCGCCGCCGCGGCCATCACCGGCCGCCTCACTGATATCCGTCATTTTGGAGACCGCCCATGAGCCTGCAACCGTTTACCCAGGTCACCGGCCAGGCCGCGCCGATGCTGGCGGCGAATATCGACACTGACGTGATCATGCCCAAGCAATTTCTCAAAGGCATCGACCGCGCCGGCCTCGATCGCGGGCTGTTCTTCGACCTGCGCTTTTTGCCCAATGGCGCACCCAACCCCGAATTCGTATTGAACCAGCCGGCCTGGCTGGGCGCACGTTTCATGGTGGTGGGGCCGAACTTCGGCTGTGGTTCGAGCCGCGAACACGCGGTGTGGGGCTTGAAGCAGATGGGCATTCGCGCGCTGATCGGCAGCAGCTTTGCCGGGATCTTTTATGACAACTGCCAGCGCAACGGGGTGTTGTTGATCACCTTGGACGAGGCGGTGCTGCACACACTCGGGCAGACGGTCAGCCAGCCTGCGCAGGCGCAGATCAGCGTGGACCTTGAGGCGCAACAGATTCGCTTGGCCGATGGCCAGGTGATCTCGTTCCAGATCGACACCTTGCGCAAGACCGCGTTGTTGCTCGGCCTGGATGCAATTGGCAGCACGTTGCAGCGCAGTGAGCAGATCAAAACGTTCGAGCGCCAGCATTTGGCGGCCAACCCCTGGCTTGGTTGAAAACCTTAATGGGGTAACTACGTAGTTATATAAGTAGAGCAAACGCCCTCCAGTTATTGGGGGGGCGTTTTTTTGGGGGGCTATTTACTTTTCAAATAACGCCGGTTGCACCGCGTAACCTCAGTGATTGCAAGGGCGGTGTAGCGTTAGTGGATGAAGCCCTGAAAAAATACAAGGGTATTTGTTGACACCTTGTAGGTCATCGGCTTAAGTGGATGCTGACTTGGAAAGTCGCACATTATAAGAAAAGGAAGTTGATGCCATGCCCCGTGAATTAGTGGTCATTTATATCTCTCTGGTGCCGGTGATCGAGTGGGTAACTTGATCGACTTCTGCCACCTGTCAATCAGTTGTCGTTGTTGCGGATATTACGGTCTTTTCCAGTGTGAAAAGGCACGTATGCCGATGCCTTAACATTCGTTCAGAACACAGAGAGTTCAAACTCATGTCGATTTTTGATCAAGCGATCCACCGTTCGTTACAGTGGCAGGATTGGCGTTGGCAGCAGAAGAATGCCATCCGCGATGAACCGGCATTGCGGGCTGCCTGCGGTGGCTGGAGCGAGGAAACCAGCGCGCATATCGAACACAACTTGCAAGACCGCAAGCTGCAGATAACCCCTTATTACATTGACTTGATCAAGCGCTCTCTCACCGATGGCGAGGTGATGGACCATCCGCTGTGGCGCCAAGTAGTGCCCTACTGGAGCGAACAGGTCGCTGGCGATTACGACGGCACCTCGGAGAACTGGGAACTTGGCCACGAAATGAAAACGCCGATTTGCCAGCACAAATACGACAACCGCGTGATCCTGCGCATGACCAACACCTGCAACGCCTATTGCCAGTTCTGCTTCGAAGCGCTGCGCACCCTGCAAGTGGGTACCGAGAAGGCCAATGCCAGCGCCGACTCGTTCAAGGACTCGCTCGAGTACATCCGCAACAACCCGGCCATCGAAGAGGTGATTCTCAGCGGCGGTGACCCGTTGATGCTCGCCGACCGCAAGCTCGAAGAGAACCTCGCCGCCCTGCGTGGCATCCGCGACGACCTGCTGATTCGCCTGCACACACGGGCCTTGAGCTTTAACCCGTTTCGCGTCACCGATGAGTTATTGGCCATGCTGGAAAAGTACAAGGTCAATGCGTTTGGCGTGCATGTATGCCACCCGCTGGAACTGAGTGCGGACTTTGCCGTGGCGGTTAAACGTATCCAAAGTGTAGTGCCGATTGTGTTCTCCAACATGCCGCTGTTGCGGGGCGTGAATGATGATGAAGCCACCTTGCATAAACTGTTTATTGATCTTTATCGGTTGGGCGTAAAGCCATATTACTTGTACCACTTCATGCCGTTTTCTCCGGGGGCGTCGGAATATAAAGCATCGATCAGCCACGCCATCGCTATTATGGATCGCCTCAAGCGGCGCGTGTCCAATATAGCCATGCCGGAATATGTGCTGCCGCATGCACAGGGCAAGTTTACCGTGCCGCTGCTGGACTTTGAAAAGCCACACGACTTGCCGCACTTTGAAGTGCGCGATGGGCAACGTCATTACCGCTTCCGTAATTGGGAAGGGCAGTGGTGCAGTTGGCAGGATGCCTGAAGTGACTGACGCATGAGGCGGTATTAATGATGAAACAAGATGCCATTCTTTTTATTGATGTTGATGACAGTGCCTCTGTTCGCTATTGCTACCGCGAGCCGCACTTCGCGGTGGCCCGTGCCCAAGGCCTGGCCTGCTTGACGGCGGGTGTGGCCGGACGCGAGCATCTGCAACGGCTGCGGGACGACAGTGATGCAGTGTTCCTGCTCGACGCGTTGAATGAACAATCGATTCTGGATTTGGTGGGGCGGCTGGATGGGCAGTACCAGATCCGCGCAATCTTCTGCCAGGCCGGCCACCCGTCTGCGCAGGGCGAAGTCGGCTGCATCGTGGCGCAGGCCTCTCGGCGGCTGGGCCTGGTGCATAGCGACCCACTCGCCATTGCTGCGTGTAACAACAAGTTCCTGATGCGCCGCGCGCTGAAAAAACTCGGCGTGCGTTCGGTGCCGTTTGCGCTGTGCAACAACGAACAGCAACTGCGCGAAGGTGCCGAGCAAGTCGGTTACCCGCTGATCGCCAAGCCACCCTTTGGTGGCGCGTCGGCATTTATCAAGAAATGCTCTGACTGGGCGCAGTTGCGCAGCCACTACGCGCATTTCCTGGCAGATCATGCCAGCGCAGCCTATGCGGATTTCTACGGCTGCGCCCACACGTTGCCGGAGAACGATGGGCAGCGACGAGAATACCTGCCGGGGCGTAGCCTTTTGCTTGAAGGGTTCATCCCAGGTATTGAAGGCAGTGTGGAGTGTGTGGTGGCGGGCGAGCAGGTTCATGCGCTGCTGATCAATGAAAAACTGATGTTGACCGAGCGCAGTGGCACCGTCCTGGAGAACCTGCTGATTTCGCCGCCGACGTCCTTTACCGACGCCCAGTGTGAGCAGATCCGCCAGTACGCCGTGGAGTGCCTGCGCGCGGTGGGCCTGACCAATGCCGTGGTGCATTTCGAGTTCCGCATGACGGACGCGGGGCCGGTGGTGATCGAAATCAACCCACGCGTCGGCGGGCTGTACGTCAATGCCGCGTTCCGTGACTTGGCAGGCATTGACCCGTACCAGCTGTATCTGTCGCTGCTGCTGGGTGAGCCAGGTGTGAATGCGCAGTTGGACGCCGGCGCACGCCAGGTCGCGCAGGCCTCGCAACACTACTCGATGCTGGCGATCTATCCGGAGCACAGTGGCCACTTCAAGGGTATTGAAGGCCTTGAATGGCTCGCTCAACAGCCGGCGGTGCTGGAATATGCCCAACAGGAGTCCGGTCACTCTATTGATGCCGATATCGAAGAGCATTACTTGCTCAAGTGCTGGGCCAGGGTCGACGATGCTGCCCACGCCCATGCGGTGCATGATGCAATACGGCACAATCTGCGCGTGATTATCGACAATAAGGGTTAGCGATATGGATATCCCACAGATTGGCGCGTACTTGCGCGAGCACCACTATTGTCACCGTCGGGACTTTGGCCAGTTGCTCAAGGTTGAGCCCGGCGAGGAGCAAAGCTTTCGCGCCTACTGGGCGAACCTGGTGCGCGATGAGGCGTTCAAGGCATACACGCATCGCGAACGGCGGATCCTGCGCTATCGTTTATCCCCGACGCGGCAGTTGCAGATCGACCGCAATAGCGCGTTCAAGTCGCCGGTCACCTATGCGGTCAACTATCGCCAGGGCGTCAACCACTTGAGCTACAGCGAGGAGGGCTTTATCGAGCACCCACTGATGCAGAAATTGCTCGCCACCGACCTGGCGGTGCTCGAACCGCACCTTGGCCCGCATGCCTACACCATTGATATCCACCAGTTTCGCGTGCGTGCAGAGGGGCCATCAGCCAGCCCCACCACCTCGGGTATTCATCAGGATGGCCTGGACTGGGTGTTCATGCACTTCATTGGCCAGAGCAACACGGTGCCGGTGGTGTCCGAGGTGTTTACCGGTGAGGCGGAGCATAGCCGCGTGCTGGACCTGGCGATGGAGCAGTTCCTGGAAACCATCGTGATCAACGACCGTGGGCTATATCACCGCGCCGGCGCCGTGCGGGCGCAGGCCGATTCGGCACCGGCCTGGCGCGATGTGCTGCTGGTGAGCCTGCGCGGCGTGGCGGCTGATGACGCACGGGTAGAAGACGAGGTACAACCGGCATGAGCGACGTTCAGCCCTTGGGCCTGTCGACCCGCAACGCCCGCTTGATCATCTTTGCGCGGGGCGTTTCGGACTTTGGCGCATTCCTCAATATGGTGGCGCTCTCCACCTACGTTTACTGGCTCAGCCAAAGCGTGGTGTTTGTCAGTGTGTTCCTGGCGTGCCGGGTGACCGGCGGGATTGTCGCCAGCCTGTTCGGCATCCCGTTTTTCCGGCGCTTCCCGGGGCGCAGTACCTTGGCCGGGCTGGACCTGGCCCGCGCGCTGTTACTGGTGCCGCTGCTGGTGCTGATCCCGGCGCATCAACTCAACGTGTTGCCGTTTATCGCGTTCGGCATCGGCCTGTGCAATTCGCTGTTTGCCATTGGCCTGAACAGCCAGTTGCCGACCTGGGTGGCGCTTGAACAGCGGGTGGGCACCAATGCCTGGATCACCTCGGCGGCGGCTACCGGTGCGGTGTTTGGCAGCTTGCTTTCCGGTGTGCTGATCGCCACGGGCGGATTCGAGACGGTGTTTGCCGTCAACATCGGCACTTACGTGGTGGCGGCTTGCCTGATCCTGCCGTTGCGCGCCTTGTATTCAGTCGCCGTTGCCGCGCATCGTGGGCTTGCGGCCGAATGGCATGAGTTGACCAAAGGCCTGCGCGGTGCACCGGTGTTGGCGGCGATGTTGTTGATCAGCATGCTCGACACCCTCGGCAGCGCGGCACATAACGTCGGCTGGCCGGTGTTGTCGCAATACATTTCGCCGGACACTGCGAAAACCGTCATGGGCTACTTGCTGGCGGTGTGGGCCTGCGGCAAGTTCATCGGCGCGCGCCTGGCCAGTGCGTTGCTCAAGGGCCGTGGCACCCAAGGCATGGAGCGCTGGTTCATGGCGGGTGTGGCGCTGATGTCCAGCGGCTTTATCCTGACCTTCCAGCAAACCGAACTGTGGCTGGCGCTGCTGCTGGTGGTGTGGGCCGGGCTGGGCGATGGCATCTCCGAGGTGGCGCTGGTTTCCCGTGCGCAAAGCGAACCCGATAGCTTGCGCCTGCCGCTGTTCAGCCTGTTGACGCTGATCCAGATGGCCGGCTTTGGCGTGGGCATGCTGGTGGTGGGGCCGTTCTACCTGACGTGGACGCCGGCCCAGGTGATCGTGCTGTTCCACGGGTTGCCATTGACCGCCCTGGTGATCATGACGGTATGGCTGGGTGTCAGCGCCACGCGGGGCGTCAGATCGACAACCCCTTGAAGTGCTCCTGCAAAAACTCCACGCAGGCGCGCAATTTACCGGAGTAGGCCAAACGTGTCGGGTACACCGCCCACACGTTGGCACTCTGTGTGTAGGTGTGCAGCACCTGCACCAGCTTGCCCTGTTCCAGCAGCGGTTTTACGTCCCACATCGAGCGCAATAACACACCGCGCCCGTCCAACGCCCACTGCAACACGATCTCGCCATTGTTCGATGACAGCGGCCCGCGCACGCGCACGCTTTCGGGCGCGCCGTCACGCTCCAGGTTCCAGATACCGAACGCATTGTCGCGCTCCTTGAGCACCAGGCAGTCGTGCTGCTCCAGGTCGCTCAACTGTTGCGGCGTGCCTTTGCGTTGCAGGTATTCCGGTGCCGCGCACAGCACGCGGCGATTGCTCACCAGCCGCCTGCCGATGTGCTGGCCGGGGATGTCATCGCCGACGCGAATCTCCAGGTCAAACCCTTCACTGACGATATCCACCACGCGGTCGAACAGGTCCAGGCGGATTTCCAGGTCCGGGTACTGCTCGGCCAGCAACGACAGGGCCGGCGCCACATGATTGCGGCCGAAACCGAAGCTGCTGCACAGGTGCAGATGCCCGCGCGGGCTGTCGTGGGCATCGCTGAGTTCATCGGACAGTTGCTGGAAATCTTCGAGGATACGCACAGCCCAGCGTTGTACTCGCTCGCCGTCTTCGGTCAGGGCGATGCGGCGGCTGGTGCGGTGCAGCAGGCGCGTGGCCAGGGTGGTTTCGAGGATCTGAATGCGCTTGCTCACATACGCAGGCGACAGCCCCAGTTCATCGGCGGCGGCTGCGAAGCCGGCCTTGCGGATCACGGTGAGGAACACCCGCAGGTCTTCGGGTAGGGGCACGGTATCTTTCTTATGAGTCATCAGCGACAGATGTGGCGGCATGAGCTGCCAGAATAGCACCGGTGTGGTGAGGGAGCTTGCTGCCGCTGGACCTGGTGGGTGTGCCCAGGATTCTGGGGCTGCTGCGCAGCCCAGCGGGAGCAAGGTGATTGTCTTTAAAGCTTACTCGGCGGCGATCTTCGCCTGCGCGGCAGCCCGCGCATGGCGGCCATGCTTGAGGGCGATAGGGGCCATTTTTTCGCGGTCCAACTCACCCTCCCATGCGGCTACCACCAATGCCGCGACGGCATTGCCGATGATGTTGGTCAGCGAGCGGCACTCGGCCATAAAACGGTCGACACCCAGGATCAGCACCATCGCCGCCACCGGCACCGTGGGCACCACCGCCAGGCTCGCGGCCAGTGCCACAAAACCTGCACCGACCACCGCACCGGCGCCCTTGGAGGTGAGCATGGCCACCGCCAGCAAGGTCAATTGTTGCTCCAGCGGCAAGTGGATATTGGTGGCCTGCGCCAGGAACAACACCGCCAGGGTCATGTAGATGTTGGTGCCGTCGAGGTTGAAGGTGTAGCCGGTCGGCACCACGATGCCCACCACGCCTTTGGACGCACCCAGGCTTTCGAGTTTCTGGATCAGTTGCGGCAGCGCCGACTCCGACGAACTGGTGCCGAGCACAATCAACAGCTCCGACTTGATATAGCCCATCAGCTTGAAAATGCTGAAGCCGGCGTAGCGCGCGATGCTGCCCAGCACCACGGCCACAAAGAAAAACGCGGTGAGGTAAAACGTACCCACCAGCTTCAGCAGCGGCAGCAATGAACCCACGCCGTATTTGCCGATGGTGAAGGCAATCGCCCCAAACGCGCCGATGGGCGCCACGCGGCTGATGATGCCGACGATGCGAAAGAACACTTCGCTGGCCTGGTTGATCACGCCCACCAGTGGCCGGCCTTTTTCCCCGACCATCACCAGGCCGACACCGAACAGTACCGAGACAAACAGGACCGGCAGGATTTCGCCCTTGGAGAACGCATCAAAAAACGTGGTGGGGATCACGTGCAGCAGGAACCCGGTGATGCCTTCGCCATGTTCGGCCTGGCCGACAAAACCGGCGATGGCCGAGCTGTCGAGGGTCTTCACGTCAATGTTGAAACCCACGCCCGGTTGCAGCAGGTGCGCGGCGAGGAGGCCGATCAGCAGGGCGATGGTGGAAACGATCTCGAAGTACAGCAGCGCCTTGCCGCCGACCCGGCCCACCTGTTTCACATCGTGCATGCTGGTGATGCCGGACACCACCGTGCAGAAGATGATCGGGCCGATGATCATCTTGATCAGCTTGATAAACCCGTCGCCCAGCGGCTTGAGGTCGATACCGATTTGCGGCCAGACATGGCCGATCAACACACCCAGCGCGATGGCGATGAGCACCTGGATATACAGGGTTCCCAGCAGTTTTCGGATTGTCATTGTTATTATCTCGGGATGTTTTTTGGGCAAAGCGAACCCGTCGCAGGCCATTGGCAGCCTGCGAGGCGGGTGTTTCAGATCACGGTGTCAGTGCACTCAGCGAAGGAAGGCCAGGACTTCGCCAAGCAATAACTCAGGTGCTTCCTCGGCGATGTAGTGGCCAGCCGGCAGGGCTTTGCCACGCACGTCGGTGGCGACTTTCTGCCATTCCTTGAGTGGCTCGAAGCAGCGGCCAACAGTGCCTTCGGCGCCCCACATCACCAGCAACGGCAGGTTCAGGTGGTTGCCGGCGTCGATGTCGGCCTGGTCGTGCTCAAGGTCTATACCGGCGGCGGCGCGGTAGTCCTCGCAGATACCGCGAGCGGTGCCTGGCAGTTGCAGGCAACGCAGGTATTCGGCGAAGGCTTCATCGGTGAATGGCTTGAGCCCGGCGCTGCGGCTGCCCATGACGCTGCGCAGGTACAGCTCGGGGTTGCTCTCGATCAGCGCTTCGGGCAACGGCGCCGGGCGGATCAGGAAGAACCAGTGCCAGTAGGCGCGGGCGAAGGCTTCGTCGGTCTGGGCGTACATCGACAAGGTGGGCGCGATATCCAGCAGCACCATGCGCTGAACGGCGGCGGGGTGGTCCAGGGCCAGGCGGTGGGCCACACGAGCGCCACGGTCGTGGGCCAGTACCGAAAAGGTGTCAAAGCCCAGGGCTTGCATCAGCTTGACGCCGTCGCGGGCCATTTCGCGTTTGGAGTAGTTGGTGTGGTGGTCGTTGGCGGGTGGTTTGCTGCTGTCGCCATAGCCGCGCAGGTCGGCGGCGACCACGGTGAATTGTTCGGCTAACTGTTCGGCGACTTTGTGCCAGATGACGTGGGTTTGCGGGTGCCCGTGCAGCAGGAGCAGACCGGGACCTGTACCGCCTTTGCGGTAACTGATGTCCACGCCGTTGACGTGGCACTGGTCTTTTTGGAATCCGGCGAACATGGAATGACTCCTCTTTGTAAGTGCTTGCATCGTGGAATCACGCGGGGTTTGGGGCAAGGGGGAAAGCGTGGAGGGGTTGTTCATGAAGTGTGTAGGAGCGGGGTACATATCCGTTGCTGCGGTAACGGCTACTTAGGGTTCCGCCCTTACGGCGGGTCACGGATTCAAGCCTGCGTTCG
>NZ_JACAQL010000002.1:0-13009 GCF_013385245.1 Pseudomonas sp. IPO3747 | reverse complement strand
CCTGAGTGGTTAGATCAAAAGCTAAAGCGGATCCGCATACACCGAAGATCTGCTTTTCTGTGGGAGCTGGCTTGCCTGCGATGCAGACACCTCGGTACATCAGGTACAACCGGTTGATGCTATCGCAGGCAAGCCAGCTCCCACATTGGATGTGCAGGGTTATTGAAACTTCAGCCTTGCTTGAACATTTCCGTGGCTCGTTCGCGAATCTGCGCTTCAGTCAGGTCCTCCTTGCGCGTAGCCAAAAACCACAGATGACCAAAGGGGTCTTTCACACTAGCCGAGCGGTCGCCGTAAAACTGATCTTTTGGCTCAGACACCGAAAGGGCGCCTGCATCAATGGCCTGTTGGTACTGCGCATCCACGTCGCTCACATACAGGTGCAAACCGACGCTGGTGTGTTCGTCAGGGTTGCGCAAGGCCATTTCGGGGCAAGGCGAGCCGAGCATGATCGCCGAGTCACCGATGCGCAGCTCGGCGTGGCCGACCTTGCCATCGGGCATGTCCAGGCGCATGACCTGGGTAGCGCCAAAGGCTTTCTGGTAGAACTCGATAGCCTCGGCGGCGTTATCGATGCCCATATACGGCGTGACGCTGTGATAACCCTCAGGGATTGGCTTAACGCTCATATCGTTCTCCTCAGGTGGGGTTGTGAAGGTCCGGCCTTTTCACTATAGGCCACGCCCGCCGTGGCTTGCAGGTAACCGACGAGGTGTTGGCAACTCGGTTTAACTGACAGGCCGGGTTGTCTGCATCGCAGGCAAGCCACACACATTGATTGGGTTTTCAGGTCAGGTTTCGGGGCTGGGCTCAAGTAATTGCGCGCCGGGCCCACATTCCCCCAGCTTGTCATCCTGATTACGCAGGGGACACGCCTCCAGCGATAAACACCCGCAACCAATACAACCACTGAGTTTGTCGCGCAGCAGCATCAGCTTGTTAATGCGTTCATCCAGATCCTCGCGCCACAGCGCCGACAAGCGTTCCCAGTCCTGTGCAGTGGGCGTGCGCCCGTCCGGCAAGGTCTGCAACGCCTCGCCAATGGTCGCCAATGGAATCCCCAAACGTTGTGCGATTTTGATCACCACCACGCGCCGCAACACATCCCGTGGGTAGCGCCGTTGGTTACCGGCGTTGCGGTTGCTCTTGATCAACCCCTTGGACTCATAAAAGTGCAGCGCCGTAACCGCCACGCCACTGCGAGCGGCGAGTTGGCCAACGGTGAGTTCCTTGGTAAGCATAAAAAACTCCAGATAAGCGCTTGACCTTGACTTAACTAGAGGTTTTACCCTGCGTGGCATCGAATCGCAAGATTCTGCCTACAGAGAGAGGGGAGTGTTCATGCAGGTATCAGAGAAAAATCGCAGCTTCACTCAGTTGATCGAGTTTCAGATCGAGCCCCGGCAGCAATTTGCCCTGGTAGCGGCCTTGTCCACCCAGAGCGAGCGTCTGGCCCAGGGCCATGGCGGTTTTATCAATGCCAGTGTGCAAGTCAGCGACGACGGGCGGCGGGTGCTCAATTACCTGCAATGGCGCTCGCGTGAGGACGGCGAGGCGGCGTTCAAGTGTTTTGAGCACGGCGAGGAAGACTTCTGGATGCTGATTCGCGCCCACCAGGCCACGGCGGTGACCTTCGGTTCGTTCCAGGTGCTGCGCAGCTTCGAGCGCAGCCATGACAACGCGTTGCACTGCCGTCTAAATGGATAAATGCAGCATGCGCTCGCCCTGCACGTTTTCGCCGGGGCGGCGTTTGTTTACCGCCAACTCGCCGATCTTGATCAGGCGCGTGCGCGTGACGTTGCGGCTCAAACCCAGCAGGTTCGCGGTGTGCACCTGGTTGTAATGGCTGAAACGGTAAGCGGCGCGCAATAGCGCGTCTTCGACCTTTTCATGCAGGGCGCCGGCCTGTTCTTCGAAGAGCTTTTGAAAGGCGCGGGCCAGCAAGGCGTCGGCGCTGTTGTCGGTGCCATGCTGGCTGTCGTCCTGGCGCTCGATGCGCATGTTCGACAGGCGCAGATCATCACGCTCGATCACGCCATTACGGCAGATCAGCAAGGTGTGGTGAATCACGTTTTCCAGCTCGCGGATATTGCCCGGCCAGCTGTAGCTTTTGAGCTTGTGCTCGGCCTCGCGGCTGATGGTGATCGGGCCGTAGCCCAGGCGCTGGCTATAGGCTTCGATAAAATGCCGGGTCAGCGGCAGGATATCGCCGGGGCGCTCGCGCAATGGGCTGAGTTCGAGGCTGACCACATCCAGGCGGTAGTAGAGGTCTTCGCGAAAGTGCCCCGCGTTGATGGCTTTTTCCAGCTGCACGTTGGTGGCCGCCAGCACGCGCACATCAATCGCAATGCTCTTGCGCGAACCCAGGCGCACCACTTCGCGCTCCTGTAGTACGCGCAACAGTTTGACCTGGATCGCCATCGGCAAATCGCCGATCTCATCGAGGAACAAGGTGCCGCCGTCGGCCTCTTCGAACCAGCCGGCCTTGGCGCTGAGGGCGCCGGTAAACGCACCTTTTTCATGCCCGAACAATTCGGCTTCCACCAGGGATTCGGAGAACGCGCCGCAGTTCACCGCCACAAAGGGTCGGTTGCGCCGCGCACTGAGGTTATGAATATGGCGTGCCACCAGCTCTTTGCCGGTGCCGGTCTCGCCGATGATCAGCACACTCGCTTCGCTGGGCGCCACTTGCTGGATATGGTCGAGCAGCGCCTGGGATTTGGGGTCTTCGAAGACCTGGGCCGTAGCGCGAATCGAGGTCGCGAGGGCGGGCGAGGGCGGTAAGGTTAACAGCTGCATGGGCACCTCTCTCAGGAGTAGAACGTCGGGATCGGCAGGGACTGGTTCAACGCCCAGTCCCCCAGTTCGTGGAGTTTGTAATCCACCGGGTCGTGCAGGGTTTGCGTGCGCAAGTTGCGCCAGTGGCGATCCAGGCGCAGTGAGGCATGGGTCGAGCGCGCGCCGGTGACTTCAAACAGGCGGCTGCACAGGTCCAGGCCTTGGCGGGTGGCGGCGACTTTGGCGGTGGCGATGGCAATGGCCAGTTCGCCACGTTGCTGTTCGCTTAAGCTGGCACCTTTGGCCCAGGCCTGGTCGAGCAATTCGCCTGCGCGTTCGACCAGCAGGCGCACGCCTTCCAGGGCCACCCAGAATTCGCCGTAGTGGTGCAGCACGTAAGGGTCCTGGCGCACATCGCCCGCCGAGGATTTGTGCCACGCACGGGTTTCGGTGCGGGTGTAGTTGCGCGCTTCTTCAAAGGCGCCTTCGGCAATCCCGAGAAACATATACGTGAACGTCAACTGCGCGATCAGCGGGCGCAGGCAGGCGAAGGGCGTGCTCAACGGGCCGGGATCGAGCAGCAACTCGGACTCTTCGACGCGCACCCGTTCAAAGCTGGCGCTGCCGCTGTCGGTTTGGCGCTGGCCGATGTTGTTCCAGTCGTTGTGCAACGTAATGCCGCTGCGCCCGCTGGGAATCGCGGCGATCAGCAGTTTGCCGCCGGCGCTTTCGTCCACGGCCGAGGCGATGAGCATTTCCGAATCGCTGGCGCCGGAGCAGAAGCTCTTCTTGCCGGAAAATTCTCGCCAGCCGCAGAAATCCTTGACCACCGTGCGCGTGTCCAGCGGGTTGAGGGCGTTGCCCCAGAACCAGTTTTTACGCGCAGTTTGTTCGAACCACGGCTGCCATTGGTCCGGGCGCGCAAACAGGCGCACGGTGGCGAGCATCAGGTGGTGAAAGCCGAAGACATGGGCGATGGAGCTGTCGACCTTGGCGAACTCGCGCACGATGCCCAGGGTTTCACTCCAGCGCGCGCCGAGGCCGCCGTATTGCGTGGGGATGCTCAGGGCCAGCAGGCCGCTTTGGCGCAGCGCGTCCCGTTCGGCCTTGGGCGTGCCGCCGCGCTCATCGCGTTCAACGGCGGTGAGGGCAAATTCGGCGGCCAGCAGCTTGGCGGTCTGCAAGGGTGAAGGCAGGACGCTGTGGGGGTTGGCTGTCACGCGGGGTTCCTCAATGTCTGTCTGGCAATCACGTTCAAATGTGGGAGCTGGCTTGCCTGCGATAGCATCGCTGTGGTGCAACTGAAACGCCGCGTCGTTTGCATCGCGGGCAAGCCCGGTTCCCACAGGAGAGCAGTGTCCACATAGGGGGGGATTTCAGCGCGCTCAGGCTTTGGTGTTCGGCAACACATCATTGGCAATCATTTCGCCAAACGGCCCCGTGAGGTTGGTGATGCCGCGCCCGGCGAGGCTGGCGTAAGGTTCCGGCAACAGCGGGAACACCAGCTCGGCAAAGCGATAGGCTTCTTCCAGGTGCGGGTAGCCGGAGAAGATGAAACTCTCGATGCCAAGGTCGGCGTATTCCTGGATGCGTTCGGCCACCTGCTGCGGGTTGCCCACCAACGCGGTGCCGGCACCGCCGCGTACCAGGCCGACACCGGCCCACAGGTTGGGGGCGATTTCCAGGTTGTCGCGGCGCCCGTCATGCAGCGCCGCCATGCGCCGCTGGCCTTCGGAATCAAAGCGCGAGAAGGATTTTTGCGCCGCGGCGATGGTTTCATCGCTGATGTGTTCGATCAGTTTGGCGGCGGCTTTCCAGGCGTCTTCTTCGGTTTCGCGCACGATTACATGCAGGCGAATGCCGAACTTGACGGTGCGCCCATGGCGCGCTGCGCGTTCACGCACGTCGGCAAGTTTTTGCGCAACGGCGGCGGGCGGCTCGCCCCAGGTCAGGTACACGTCGACCTGCTCGGCGGCCAGGTCGTGGGCAGCATCCGACGAACCGCCGAAGTACAGCGGCGGATACGGCTTCTGCACCGGCGGGTAAAGCGCTTTGGCGTTCTGCACACGCAGGTGCTTGCCTTCAAAATCCACCGACTCGCCCTGCAACACACGGCGCCAGATCTGCAGGAATTCGTCGGAGACTTCGTAGCGTTCACTGTGGTCGAGGAAGCTGCCGTCGCCACGGTTTTCGTCGGGGTCGCCACCGGTGACCACGTTGATCAGCAATCGGCCGTTGGACAAGCGGTCCAGGGTCGCGGCCATGCGCGCCGACACCGTGGGCGAGATGATCCCCGGGCGAATCGCCACCAGATAACGCAGGCGTTCCGTCAGCGGTACCAGCGCCGAGGCGATTACCCAGGAATCTTCACACGAGCGCCCGGTAGGAATCAGCACGCCGAAGTAACCGAGGCTGTCAGCCGCTTGCGCCACCTGCTTCAGATAATTGAGGGTGACCGGGCGCGCACCTTGGGTGGTGCCGAGGAAATGGCCGTCGCCATGTGTGGGCAGAAACCAGAAAACATCCATGACAAATCCTTAAGCGATTTTCAGCAGAGAAGGGGAGTGCGCGGCAAACAACGGCGCTGCGCTCTCTGCAGCCAGTTGAATGCGGGCTTTTAATAACTCGCTGGTTATTTGGTAGTCGGTGAAGTCAGCTTCGGTGGCGTACACACCGATCGGCAGGGTCAAGGCCTGGAAGAAGCTGAACAACGGACGTAACTGGTGATCGAGGACCAGTGCATGGCGCTCGCTGCCGCCGGTGGCCGCGAGCAACACCGGAGTGTTGATCAAGGCGTTGAGGCCTACCAGGTCAAACAGGTGCTTGAGCAGGCCAGGATAGGAGCCGCGATACACCGGCGCGGCAACGATCAGCAGGTCGGCCTGTTCGATGGCCAACAGTTGCGTTTCGACCTCGGCCGGCAATTCATCGCGTGAGAGTGCACCGCCCAAGGGGCGGGCAATGTCACCCAACTCGATCAGGGTGGTCTGGATCGGCAGTAACGTGGCCAGTTCGGCCAGCACGGCCTGGGTCAATACCAAGGTGCGCGATGGGCGCCAGGTTCCGCCAGAGAGGGCAACGACATTCAGGGGCCGTGACATAGAACAGTTCCTTTTTCAACAGAGGTGGGTAGCAGGTTAAGTGGAGCGTGTTGAGCAAGAGCTGTACCAATGGCTGCAAGCCTTGATTGGCGAGGGCTGCAGACGAACTGTTGAAAAAGGAGCTGTTGCCTGGTTGCGGTTTTGTTGAATGACTGTTGCCTGGGCAACAGTTGCGTGGCGAACAGTGTCGGTTGCGCGCAGGGCCATTTATAGAAGGTTATGGTTATGCCGTAAACGAACGTATTTCCATATTTATAGATCTTAAATGAATATGGGTGGGCGGCTATCAAGCATGCCGGAACGGTTGATAGCGACTATCACGGCGGATGATTTTTCACTGCGCGAGGGCGGGAGTAGCCTGTGTTCATTGACTACAAACCTCCTTCGCAGGGCCTTCACCATGAACCACTTTCTGGCTGTTTCCTTAATAGTTGTCAGCGCTGTCCTTGCCGGATGTGCGACCCATCCTTCGCCTGAGTCGCGTCCTTATACCGCCGAAGAAACCAAGCAATTGGCCCTTGAAGCCTTGAGCCGTCGTGGCCTGTCGTTTGATGAATATCAACAGCAGCGCGCCGCGTTGACCGGGCAGCCACAGAAGCCGTTCGGCTTCGACCACCAGGGCGAAATGAACGCCGAACGCAGTGTGGTGATGCACGGTCGCCCCAGTTGAGCCGGCGCCAAGTGGCAAAAAGCCCGAGGATTCCCTTAAGGAACCTCGGGCTTTTTGTTTGCCATTGGGATACTTCAGCCTGTTAAGCTGAATTTCAGGAGCGTTCCTACGCACATTTGCATAAAGTGGTCCTTCTTTTATGGCATCCGACGGGTTAAACCTGACGACCTCTGTTCCGGTCGATGCCCTCCCGAGGCGCTGTCCTGGGGAATACGCTCTGCGAGTCTTAACGTCATGAATAAACGTCCGTTGTATTTCGACTACGCCGCCACCACGCCGGTGGATGAGCGGGTCATTCAAGTGATGGTCGAGTGTCTGGGTTTTAATGCCAACTTCGGCAACCCTGCGTCCAGCTCCCATGCGTTTGGCCAGGCGGCCCGGCACACGGTCGAGCAGGCGCGGCGCCAAGTGGCCGAACTGGTCGGCGCCCAACCTGAACAAATCGTCTGGACCTCCGGTGCCACAGAATCCAACAACCTGGCGATCAAGGGGGTGGCCCAGGCGCGAGGTGTGGCAGGTGGGCATGTCATCACCAGCCAGATCGAACACAAGGCCACATTGGATACCGCGCGGCAGTTGCAGGACGCCGGCGTGGCCGTGACCTACCTGGTGCCGGACGCTGAAGGCTTGATCAGCGCCGAGGCAGTCAGTGAAGCCTTGCGCGAAGACACCTTCCTGGTGTCGCTGATGCTGGTAAACAACGAGTTGGGCACCCTCAATGACATCCCCGCCATTGGTGCGCGCGTACGTGAGCACGGCGCGCTGCTGCATGTGGATGCGGCGCAAGGCGCGGGCAAGGTCGCGATCGACCTGGCTGAATGGCCGGTGGACCTGATGTCGTTTTCTGCGCACAAGCTGTACGGCCCCAAGGGCATTGGCGCGCTGTATGTTGGCCCGCGCGCGCAGCAGAAGGTACTGGCGCAGATTCACGGTGGCGGCCACGAAGGCGGATTGCGCTCCGGTACCCTGGCGACTCACCAGATTGCCGGTATGGGAACTGCCTTCGCCTTGGCGGCGCAGTCCTTTGCTGAAGAAAAAGCCGCTATCGTCGCGTTGCGTCAGCGCCTGCTCAATCAGTTGGACACGATTGCCGGCGTGCGCCTCAATGGCAGCGCCACCCAGCGCATTCCCCATACACTGAGCTTCACGTTCACCGAGGGTGAATTTAATTCCCAGGCCCTGAGCGCAGGTATCGCGTTTTCGGCCACCTCGGCGTGCAATTCGGCGAGTAATGCGCCGTCACACGTGCTTCTGGCTTTGGGCCATGACGCACGCAGCGCCGGTCGAACTATTCGCTTGAGCCTGGGCCGGTTTACCACCGAGCAGGATATCGACGCGGCCGTGCAGTTGATCAAGGCCGCACTGGTCAATGCGCCGGCGTTCTGGGCGGTCTGATTTTTCAGTCACAACACATAACAATTATGAGTGGTTAGCAGGAGACATGATGAGCACGCAGCCTTTGACCCATGGAACGGTTCCCCAGCGCCTGGCGCATACCCGCGAACTGATGCGCCGCGAGGGCATCCATGCCCTGCTGGTGCCGTCGGCCGACCCGCATCTGTCCGAGTACTTGCCGGGTTACTGGCAGGGGCGGCAATGGCTGTCGGGGTTTTATGGCTCGGTAGGCACGTTGATTGTCACCGCGGATTTTGCCGGCGTGTGGGCCGACAGCCGTTACTGGGAACAGGCGACCAAGGAGCTCAAGGGCAGCGGCATCGAATTGGTGAAGCTGCAACCGGGCCAACCCGGCCCGCTGGAATGGCTGGCCGAGCAAACCCCGGAAGGCGGCGTGGTCGCAGTGGACGGCGCGGTGATGGCCGTGGCCTCGGCACGTACCTTGGGCGCCAAGCTGGCCGAGCGCGGCGCTCGCCTGCGTACCGATATCGACCTGTTGAATGAAGTCTGGCAAGACCGCCCGGCCTTGCCGAACCAGCCGATCTACCCACACCTGCCGCCGCAGGCGACGGTCAGCCGTGGCGACAAACTCGCCGCCCTGCGTGCCAGCTTGAAAGAGAAGGGCGCCGATTGGCACTTCATCGCGACCCTGGATGACATCGCCTGGCTGTTCAACCTGCGCGGCGGTGATGTGTCGTTCAACCCGGTGTTTGTGTCCTTTGCCTTGATCAATCAACAGCAGGCCACGCTGTTTGTGGCGCTGAGCAAGGTCGATGCCGAGCTGCGCGCGGTACTGGAGCGGGACGGCGTGACCTTGCGCGACTACAGCGAAGTGACGGATGCGCTGCGTGCAGTTCCGGCGGGTGTTAGCCTGCAAGTTGATCCGGCACGCGTCACCACCGGTTTGCTGGAAAACCTCGATGCCGGCGTGAAGCTGGTCGAGGGCTTGAACCCGACCACGCTGGCCAAGTCGCGCAAAAGCCTGGCGGACGCCGAACATATCCGCCAAGCCATGGAGCAAGACGGCGCGGCGCTGTGTGAATTCTTCGCCTGGCTGGACAGTGCGTTGGGCCGTGAGCGCATCACCGAGCTGACCATCGACGAGCACTTGACCGCCGCGCGTACCCGTCGCCCCGATTATGTGTCGCTGAGTTTCAACACCATCGCAGCGTTCAACGCCAACGGTGCGATGCCGCATTACCACGCCACCGAAGAAGAGCATGCGTTGATCGAAGGCGATGGCCTGTTGCTGATCGACTCCGGCGGCCAGTACCTGGGCGGCACCACGGATATTACGCGCATGGTGCCCATCGGCACGCCAAGCGACGAGCAGAAACGCGACTGCACGCGCGTGCTCAAGGGCGTGATTGCTTTGTCGCGTGCGCATTTCCCCAAGGGCATTCTCTCGCCATTGCTGGATGCCATCGCCCGTGCGCCGATCTGGGCCGAAGGCGTGGACTACGGCCACGGTACAGGTCATGGCGTAGGCTATTTCCTGAATGTGCACGAAGGTCCGCAGGTGATCGCCTACCAGGCCGCCACCGCACCGCAAACCGCAATGCAGCCGGGGATGATTACTTCGATTGAACCAGGTACCTATCGCCCGGGTCGCTGGGGCGTGCGCATCGAGAACCTGGTGTTGAACCGCGAAGCGGGCAAGACCGAGTTCGGTGAGTTCCTCAGGTTTGAAACCCTGACCCTGTGCCCGATCGACACCCGTTGCCTGCAGCCGTCGTTGCTGACGGCGGATGAGCGCGAATGGTTCAACGCTTACCACGCCGAGGTGCGTGAACGCCTGAGCCCGCTGCTCAGTGGTGCAGCCTTGGAATGGCTGCAGGTGCGTACCGCCGCTATCTGATCGGTTGCCGTTCAGGGGCCTTGCCCCTGGCCGGCTGGCGTCGATTGGGGGCCGACACCACCTAATTCGCCGATACGCAACGTGACATGGATCCGCACCGCTTCGACCGGCATACGGTAAACGCCGCTTGCGATTTGCTCGCAAGCGGCGCTCAGGGGCGCCTGGCGATCGAGTTTTAGCGGAGCGCTTCGCGCACAAATTCCAGACGGTCCTGACCGAAGAACAGGTCATTGCCTACAAACATACTGGGTGCACCGAATACCCCGCGCTGAACAGCCTGTTCGGTTTTGTCCTTGAGGGCGGCTTTTACCTTTTCATCGTTGGCCAGGTTCAGGACTTCCTCTGGGTCGAAACCGGCCTCACTCAGCACGGCGGCCACGACGGCGGGGTCGCCCAGATGTCGACCTTCGACCCAAATGGCGCGAAACAGGCAGTCGATGAAGGCCTGGAAGCGCTCGGGCTGGCGCATCTGGATACCCATGACGGCACGCATCAGCACCAGGGTATTGATCGGGAAGTGCGGGTTGAACTTGAGCGCCACGTTGTAGCGTTTGGCGTATCGCGCCAAGTCATCAAACATGTAACGACCTTTGGCCGGCACGCTGATGGGGGAGGCGTTGCCGGTGGCTTTGAACACGCCACCCAGCAGCATGGGTTGATACACCAGTTGTGCACCGGTCTCGGCGCAAAGCGCAGGCAATTGTGTATAGGCCAGGTAAGTGGCCGGGCTGCCGAGGTCGAAAAAAAATTCCAGGGTTTTACTCATCGTCGATTCTCGCTGCTTATTGTTGTTCTTGATCGGAGGCGGCGTGCCTACCAGGGTTCATTCCAGGGGCGCAGGTCCAGTTCGAAGGTCCAGGCGTCGCGTGGTTGGCTATGCAGGTACCAATAGTTGTCGGCGATGTGTTCGGGGTTGAGGATGCCGTCCTGATCTTTCTGCGCGTATTTTTGCGGGAAATTGTCGCGAATAAAATCTGTGTCGATAGCGCCGTCGACCACCACGTGGGCCACATGGATGTTCCTGGGCCCCAATTCCCGCGCCATGCTTTGCGCGAGCGCACGGATACCGTGTTTGGCGCCGGCGAATGCGGCAAACCCTGCACCGCCACGCAGCCCGGCAGTGGCGCCGGTGAACACAATAGTGCCGCGTTCGCGGGTGACCATGCGTTTAGCGACTTCGCGGGCATTCAGGAACCCGGAGAAGCAGGCCATCTCCCAGATTTTGAAATATTTGCGCGCGGTTTCTTCGAGGATGCTGCACGGCACGTTAGCGCCGATATTGAAGACGAAAGCTTCGATGGGGCCAAGCTCGGTTTCTATCTGCTCAACCAGCGCGATCACCTCATCTTCTTTGCGCGCATCACAGGCAAAACCGTGGGCTTCTCCGCCCGCCGCCTGAATGCTCTCGACCAAGGGCTGTAGTTTATCGGCACTGCGACGGGTGACGCAGGCTACATAGCCTTCACGGGCAAAGCGTCGGGCAATGGCGCCACCGGTTGCATCACCGGCACCAACCACCAATACGATTTTTTTGTTGGGTGTCATGGGAACTCCGTTGCTCGAGTGTCGGGCAGGAGTGTAGCCGCAGCAGAGCGAAGGGCGTGTAAAGAGAAAGGAGCAGCCGGAAGAGGACTGCTCGGGCGGTCATTTACAGATGACGATCATACTGCGGCTGGTGTAGCCGGCAGGGTTGATACCGAAAGGATAGTCGCCTGGCTCTTCGGAATTGTCACCGGACTTGGCGATAACCCGGTAGCCCTTGGCGCCGCAGGAGTTGGCTGCACTGGTGTAGCACTGGTCCCAGGAGGAGGACAGGCCGGAACAGTTGATGTGCATGCCTTTTTTGCCCCGTTTCACTTCTGTCTTGGTGGTCGCAGCACAGCCAGCAATGCCCACGACCAGTAACAGTATCAAAATTCGTTTCATTACTATCCTTATAGCCGCGTCGCGAAAAGGCTCGATGCAGGCTTAACTCGCTCTCGATTGTAGCGTTCAGCTGTCCCTGTCGAAATTCTCCATGAAAGACATTCGTTTACGGCTTAAACATGGCCTAAATGAGCGGCAAATGCCAGAGCTGCCTGCGATGAGAATCAATCGGCTGGCACCAACGGTTTGGATTCGTTGCGCATCGTCAGTGTGGCACCGACGGAGGCGAAGATAATGCAGGTGATTGCCAGCCATTGCGCGAGGGACAAGTGCTCCTGCAGGAAGAACAGACCGGAGAGCGCGCCGAATGCGGGCTCAATGCTCATCAAGGTGCCGAAGGTGCGAGCGGGCAGGCGAGTAAGCGCGACCATTTCCAGGGTATAGGGCAAAGCGGTGGACAGGATGGCTACACCGATAGCAACGGGAATCAGCGAGGGCGTCAGCAGTGCGGCGCCGGCATGGACGATGCCGATCGGCGCCACGAACAAAGCGGCGATCATCACGCCGAGGGCGGCGGTTTGCACGCCGTTGTCGTTGCCGGCTTTTTGCCCAAACAGGATATAGAGTGCCCAGCAAACGCCAGCGCCCAGTGCATAAGCGGCGCCGATCAAGTCGATGCCGGTGCTGGTTTCTCCGGTGGGGATCAACAACAGCAGGCCCGCGACCGCGAGACCGATCCATACAAAGTCCACCGCCCTGCGCGAGGCATAGATAGCCACGGCAAGCGGGCCGGTGAATTCCAGCGCTACTGCGATGCCCAGGGGGACTGTACGCAAGGACATATAGAAGAGGAAGTTCATGCCGCCCAATGCCATGCCGTAGACGATGACAGTGCGCAGGGACTTGGCCGTGAGCTTGGCGCGCCATGGGCGTAACAGCAGCAGCATGATCACACTGGCGAAAATCAGCCGCAGAGTAGTAGTGCCCTGTGCGCCGACGATGGGGAACATGCTCTTGGCCAGCGAGGCACCCGACTGGATGGAGGCCATGGCGATCAACAGCAGGCCGACCGGGAACAATGCCGAGGCCAGGCTGCGAGGTGGAGTGGTCATTGGGGCGGGTGTCCGAAGTCGTGGTAAAGAAGCAGAGCGGCTATGATGCTTAACTGGCGGCTTTTGAGCAATATATTGCTCAGCTCTGGTTGCTGTCCTCTTTATATAGAAAGGGATAGGGCTTTTTGGGGTTTTTGATAGAGAATCTAAATTAAGTGTTGACGGCGTTTTATATCTGTCTATAATTCGCCCCACTTCCGGCGCAGCCGAAACGGAAAACTCCTTGGTA
>NZ_JACAQL010000018.1:146948-150520 GCF_013385245.1 Pseudomonas sp. IPO3747 | reverse complement strand
CGCGGCATAGGTATCTACACAACCGGTTAGTGGCCAGTGGGCTGTTGTGGCGAGCAGGCTTGTCCTGCGTTGGGCCGCGAATCGGCCCCAAACCCAGACACCACAGGAGAAATAGGCTGCTTTAAAAAGTTGTGTAGATACCTATGCTGCGATAGCGGTGCATCAGTGACAACTCCTTGGCTGACCCACTGCCATCGCAGGCAAGCCAGCTCCCACCTTTGATCTGCAGTGCTTATCGATTAGTCGACCGCCACGTTCCCCACTGTTTTTGCAGCCTGCCTTTACTCGCTTCCAGCACTTGCTCGCGCGTTACTCGGTTGGTAGGCATGGTCACCTTCTCCAGGCCTTCAAAAGCGCAGGCGTCCCCAACTGAACCGGCGAGCAGTAGGCAGGCCCAAGGCATAGCTCTTATTCTTCGCAGGAATGGCGCCAATTCCCCCGCACCCCGCAATCGACTACCATACCGCGCCGGTTCCCAAACGGGACTAATAGGGAATTCGAAGCGCGGCCCATCGCGCCAATCGAAACTGCCCCCGCAACTGTAGGTGCCGAGCCTGCTCCCCATTGCCACTGGACCACGTCCGGGAAGGCCGGAGCGAGGCGACGACGCATCAGTCAGGAGACCTGCCGGCCCAGCGTTATCACTCACCGGCGGGGTGTCCGGGAAGGACATCCGCGCCCTGCAAACCTGCAGCGTTCAAAGGTGTGTTTCCGAGCCGTACCTGCCCTGTTTCCCGTACGGTTCACTCGGAGATTGCCCCATGCTGCTACGCGTTTGCGCCCTGATCACCGGCCTGGGCTTTTGTGCCCTGGCCCACGCCACGCCGACTCACTACCCGCTCACGGTGGAAAACTGCGGCAGCAGCGTCACCTTCCAACAAGCCCCGGCACGCAGCGTGACCATCGGCCAGGCCGCCACCGAGATGCTTTACGCTCTGGGCGTAGCGGACAAAGTGGTCGGCACTTCGCTGTGGTTCAACAGCGTATTACCGCAGTTCAAAGCGCAAAACGACAAGATCGAGCGCCTGGCCGACAACGAGCCGAGCTTCGAAGCTGTGATCGCCAAACGCCCACAACTGGTGGCCGCCGAGCTGGAATGGGTGGTCGGCCCGCAAGGCGTGGTCGGTACCCGCGAGCAATTCCACGAACTGAAGATTCCCACCTACGTGCTGCCCTCCGACTGCGAAGGCAAGGACAACCTGGTGGGCGCCGATGGCACGCGGCTGGAGCCGTTTCGCATCGACACGATTTATAAAAGCATCAGCCAGTTGGCTGAGATTTTCGACGTGCAAGCGCGCGGCCAACAGTTGAATGACGAACTCAAGGCCCGCCTGGCCAAGTCGGTCGCCACCGCCCAGGGTAAGGGCCTCAAGCACGCCAGCGCACTGGTGTGGTTTTCCAGCAGCGAAATGGCCGCCGACCCGTATGTGGCCGGCCACAAGGGCATTCCCGAATTGATGCTGCAAACCCTCGGCCTGCACAACGTGGTGCAGTCCGACGAAGAATGGCCCGCCGTCGGTTGGGAGACCATCGCCAAGGCCAACCCGACCTTCCTGGTGATCGCGCGCATGGACCGCCGTCGCTACCCGGCCGACGACCATGAAAAGAAACTCGCCTTCCTGCGCAGCGACCCGGTGACCCGCAACATGGACGCGGTGAAAAACAACCGCATCCTCATTATTGATGCCCTGGCGTTGCAGGCCAGCCTGCGCATGTTCGATGGCCTGGAACAACTGGCCGGTGCCATCGACGGCTACGACCTGTCGAAATGATGCGAACCCTACTCGCCCTCGCCGTGTTGCTGATGGCCGTGCTCGCCGGCACCGCCATCGGCGAAACCGCCATCGAACCGCAAGTGGTCTTGCAGGTGCTGGCCAACAAACTCTGGGCGGCCGGTTACGTGCTCGACCCGATCGATGAAGGCGTGGTGTGGAACTACCGCCTGACACGGGCGCTGGTTGCCGCCGCGTGTGGCGCCGGGCTGGCCACCTGCGGGGTGATCCTGCAGTCGCTGCTGCGCAACCCGTTGGCCGATCCGTACCTGCTGGGCATCAGCGCGGGCGCCTCGACCGGTGCAGTGTTGGTGGCATTGATGGGCGTGGGCGGTGGGCTGATTTCGCTGTCGGCGGGCGCGTTTGTCGGCGCGATGGCGGCGTTTGCGTTGGTGATATTGCTGGCACGGGCCAGCGGCTCAGTCAGCGGCACCGGCCAGATCATCCTCGCCGGCATCGCCGGTTCGCAGCTGTTCAATGCCCTCACCGCGTTCCTGATCACCAAGTCCGCCAGTTCCGAACAGGCGCGCGGCATCATGTTCTGGCTGCTGGGCAACCTCAGCGGCGTGCGCTGGCCGTCGGTGTGGCTGGCGGTGCCGGTGGCGGTCGCAGGCCTGGCGGTGTGCTTGTGGCATCGGCGTGCACTGGATGCGTTTACCTTTGGCACCGACTCGGCAGCTTCGTTGGGTATTCCAGTGCGCCGTGTGCAATTTGTGCTTGTCGGTTGCGCGGCGCTGGTGACGGCGGTGATGGTGTCGATTGTCGGCTCCATCGGTTTTGTCGGGCTGGTGATTCCCCACGCCGTGCGCCTGCTGCTGGGCACCGGGCATTCGCGGTTGCTGCCCGCCAGTGCGCTGGGTGGCGCGTTGTTTCTGATCGCTGCTGATGTGCTGTCGCGCACCTTGATCAAAGGCCAGGTGATTCCCGTCGGTGTGGTCACTGCCTTGGTCGGCGCGCCAGTCTTTGCATTGATCCTGATTGGCCGGAGGAATGCGCGATGACGGTACTCAGTTGCACCGGCCTGGGCTTCAAGGTGCGTGAAACGCATTTGCTGCGCGACATTGATCTTGAAGTTCAGCCAGGTGAAACCTTGGGCATTGTCGGGCCGAACGGCTCGGGCAAATCCACCCTGCTTAAATTGCTCGCCGGTTTGCGTGTGCCTGCGTCCGGCGAGGTGTTACTGGGCGGCCAGCGCCTGACCAAACTGCCCCGTCGCCTTGTTGCGCAACACCTGGCGGTGGTGGAGCAGCAGGCTGATACCGACGATGCCATCCGCGTGTTCGATGCCGTGGCGCTGGGCCGCACGCCCTGGCTGTCGGCGCTGAGCCCGTGGTCTGCCGAAGACGATGCCATCGTGCGCCAGGCGCTGCACGACGTCGATGCCACCCACCTGAGCCAACGCGCCTGGCGCAGCCTCTCTGGCGGCGAGCGCCAACGCGTGCACATCGCCCGCGCATTGGCGCAACGACCGCAGATCTTGTTGCTGGATGAGCCGACCAATCACCTGGATATCCAACATCAACTGGCGATTTTGAAAGGTGTGCAGGCGCTGCCGGTAACGACCTTGATTGCGCTGCATGACCTGAACCAGGCGCTGACCTGTGATCGTTTGGCGATACTGGATCAAGGCTGCCTGGTGGCATTGGGCAAACCGCTGGAGGTGCTGACGCCGCAGCGGCTACAGGAAACATTCGGGGTGCAGGCGCATTACCTGACGGACCCGTTCGACGGCGCGCAAATCCTGCGGTTACGCCCCATTTAATGGACTGCACACCGCGCAAAGGTGGGAGCTGGCTTGCC
>NZ_JACAQL010000018.1:0-146879 GCF_013385245.1 Pseudomonas sp. IPO3747 | reverse complement strand
TACCTACACAACTTTTAAAGGCATCCCATTTCTCCTGTGGCGAGCAGGCTTGTCCTGCGTTGGGCTGCGAAGCAGCCCCAGTAAAGGCACTGCAATTTTCCTGAAAGTACTCAGCGTCTGGGTTTGGGGCCGCTTCGCAGCCCAACGCAGGGCAAGCCTGCTCGCCACAACAGCCCACTTGCGACAGACTTCTAACCGTTCTATGGCTATCGCAGGCAAGCCAGCTCCCACCTTGACCTATAAATACCGCTGCATATGCGTGGTCTGCCACACCGGGTCGGCTTCGACGTCGATCACCTCAAACCCCTGCCGCCGCCAAAAATCAATCGCACCCGGCAAAAACGGATGGGTGTGCAGGTAAACCACCTCTACACCATGCGCCTGTGCCTGTGCCTTAGCCTCCAATGCGCGATACAACTCCCCTGCCAAACCAAAACGGCGAAACGCCGGCAGCACGAACAGGCGCACAACCTCGACGACTTTGCGGCCCTGGTAACTCAACTGCGGGAAGCGCCCGTCATATGGCAGATAGCCGACGGCAGCTATGATCTGACCTTCAACACAAGCCAGCAGAAACTGGCTGTCACCCTTTAGGTAAACGGCCTCAAATCGCGCCAAGTCATCCGGCAGGCCCGTGGCGCTGAGCTTGGGGAAAAGCTCGGCACGGGCCTGCAGAACAAAGGCCAGCACCTGCGGAAGGTCGGCGGCCGTCACCGTCCGAATGGTCGGGCTTTGTGCCATACAATCTCGATCGCTCAGTGTCACTTGGTATGCACGTAGCACAAAGCAGAGCCCTTCACGCCCGACGCATGGACGCTGACATGCCGCGTGGAAAAACCTGGCTTCTCGACGAACTGCTTCTCTTGCCAACTCGCGTAGATGCCGTACTGATAACCGATGGCGCCATTGGCATACCACGACACGGCCATCTTATACACGCCCTTCTCATCCGGGGCCTCCCACAGCGTCTTGTCGAGGACCGGCTTCGCCTGGTTGAACGTGCGCAGGTGGAACGTGCGCGGCCCGCCGTTGGGCTCGGTCGAACTGGACAGAAACAGCGTGTCGTCTTCGGCATCGTCTTCGGCAGCCGCCAGAATCACTGCCGGCACCCACTTCTCGCCCCGGTACTCTTTTTCGATGAACACCGTGCAGCTCAACGTGCCGTCACCTGGGGTCTTCATTTTGAATTGCCGCTCGTACTGCCCGTAGGGCACATCAAACGAGAAGTTGTATTCGGCGGCTTGAACACCTGCCACCAGCAAAAATGCCGATAGCCCTACAACTGCATGGGAAATGGTCACGTGTGCGTCCTTGCGAGAATCTGGAAATCAGGGTGTCAGAGGTTACGCGGGGTGCAGGTGAATGGCTAACCACTACAAGCGAGTACCGACTGGATCCTCGCCGATATCCACCGCCGACTGTGAGCAAGAACGTCATCCGCCATCGCCACCGGAAAATGAATAAACCCATGGGCCGATTCCGGTAACAGATGGGCTTGTACCTCTGCCACTATGCCCCAGCGCTCGGCAATCAGCAGGGTGTCGTCTTTGAGCGGGTCCAGCTCCCCAACAAACATCAACGCAGGTGGCAGCCCTGTAAAGTCGCCAAACAACGGTGACAACGGCGGCTGCCGACGTTGCTCATCACTCAAGCCCGGCGTGAGCATACGCAGCGCTTCGACCATTCCTGGTCCGTCCAGCAACAACGTCTGCGGCCCCGCCGTGCGCACGCTCGGTGTGCCGGTCAAGTCGTATACGCCGTAGTACAGCACCGCGCCGTTTACACGTTTGAGCAGGTCCGGCCATTGCTTAAGCGCCAGCAAGGTTGCGGCCGCCAGATGCCCACCGGCCGACTCACCCACAACGAACACTGGCAAGCCTGCAAACTCATCACTGCTGAGCAGCCAGCGCGCTGCATTCAGGCAGTCCTCCATCAACCCCTCAACCGGCGTGTCCACCGCCAGCCGATAATCCACCGACACCACTGCCACGCCGCACGCCTGCACCATGCCCAGGTTGAGGTCGTCATCCATCTGTGCATTGCCGATCACCCAACCGCCGCCGTGGATATCCAGCACCACGCCGTTGGTTTTCCCCTCGGGCCGCAGGATGCGCACGGGCACACCGGCCACTCGGCGGGTTTCAGCCGCAGGCGCTTTCTTGACCTTTTGACTGACCCGCAACAGCGCCTGGATCAAACGCGGCGTGACGCGATTGCGGATTTTAAAACGCGGCAGCCAGGCCAGCTTTTTATTGAACTGGCGCATCTGGACTAATTCAGCCTCGCTCGCGGGCCAGCGTTTATGAGCCATCAGCGGTTATTACGCAAAATCGAGAAATTCAACGCCGCCGCTACGCTCAGCCACGCCAGGTAAGGGAACAGGATCAAGCCGGTGATCAAGTCCAACCGCAACGCCATCACCACCAACGCCGCCACCACCAGCCACAGCAGCACAATCACCACCATCCCGGCCACGATGTTATGCGCGCCGAAAAACACCGGCGTCCACAGCGTGTTCAGCGCAATCTGCGCCGCCCACAGGCCGAGGGCCAATTGGCTGCCGGGAATCATCGTCAGGCGATAACCCGCCCAGGCGAGCAGCAGGTAGATGACGGTCCAGGCCACCGGAAACAGCCAATTGGGTGGAGTGAAGCCGGGCTTGACCAGGGTTTCGTACCACTGGCCAGGCTTGAAAATGATGCCGGTACTGGCGGCGGCGCCGCAGGCGATGAGGAAAATAAGGAAGATCATGGGCTGTCCTGGGCTGAAATCAGCGGTGATGGGTGGGAGGCCTTGTTCCCTGCCATTTCAATGACTCAAACACACGGGCATAAATTCCATCCAGCGCGGCAATTTGCACAAACCAGCGCCTCTTCTTCGCGTCATCAAAATCGACTAGGGTGCCTCTACGCCTTAATCCGTTTGCCGTCATTGGGATGCTGCGCCTTGAACCTCTCCACTGTTGACCACCGCGCCAGCCCCTGGTCGGTATTCCTGATTTTTCTGCGCCTTGGGCTCACGTCATTCGGTGGTCCGGTGGCGCATCTGGGTTACTTTCGCGACGAGTTCGTCACCCGGCGGCGCTGGCTGAGTGAGCGCACTTATGCGGACCTTGTAGCACTGTGCCAATTCCTCCCCGGCCCGGCCAGCAGCCAGGTGGGCATTGCGCTGGGTCTGTCACGGGCGGGCTACGGCGGCGCGCTGGCGGCGTGGCTGGGGTTTACCCTGCCGTCGGCCGTGGTGCTGATCCTGTTTGCAATGGGTATTGCCCAACACAGCGCGGCCATCCCGTCCGGCGTGCTGCACGGCCTTAAAGTCGTGGCGGTCGCCGTCGTCGCGCAAGCCGTGTGGGGCATGGCGCGCAACCTGTGCACCGACGCAACGCGCATCACTGTGATGCTGATCGCCGCCTGCATAGCCCTGCTGCAAACCTCGGCCTGGGGCCAGGTGGGTGTTATAGCCGCAGCGGCACTGGCCGGCCTGCTCTGGCTCAATACCCCGCCGCCGACCACCCACGACGCGCTGCCCATCACCCTCAGCCGTCGAACCGGGGCAATGTGGCTGGCGTTGTTCCTGATATTACTGGCGGGCCTGCCGCTGCTGGCGCAGTTCACAACCCGCCAAGACGTGGCCATGATCGACGCGTTCTACCGCACCGGTGCACTCGTGTTCGGTGGCGGCCACGTGGTACTGCCGCTATTGCAAGCGGAGGTCGTGCCGACACTCTGGGTGAGCAACGACGTATTCCTGGCCGGCTACGGGGCGGCGCAAGCCATGCCCGGTCCCCTGTTCACCTTCGCCGCATTCCTTGGCGCGTCGATGCAACAGCCCCCCACCGGTTGGCCTGGCGGTTTGCTCTGCCTGCTGGCGATCTTTGCGCCCTCGTTTTTGCTGGTGATGGGCGCAATGCCCTTCTGGGAAAGCCTGCGCCGCAGCCCGCGCACCCAAGCGGCTCTCGCGGGCGTGAATGCTGCAGTGGTTGGCCTGTTGCTGGCAGCGCTGTACCAACCGGTGTGGACCAGCGCCATCTTCAGCGCCCGGGACTTCGGTCTGGCCCTGATTGCCCTGGTGGCGTTGATGGTGTGGAAATTACCCCCGTGGCTGGTGGTGCTGGGCAGCGCCGGGGTCGGATGGCTGCTCAGCCTCGGCCCGGCATAACCTCAGGCGCCACGATCGTGAGCCAAGGCCAGCGCGCCTGATAACTGCGGGCCTTGGCGGCGAACAACTCAGGCTCGCGGTGCAGCGGGTTAATGCGCAACACGCCCTGCTCCACATCCGCCAACCCATAGGGCGCGTACACTTCGCCGGTGTCGATCTCCAGCCCGATGCAGGTGCCGGCCACCAGGTAACGGTCCACGCCCTGTTTAGCCGAGTGCAGCTGCGGATAAGGCCGACCAAAGCGCTCGCTGTACCAAAGGTGCACCCGCGCCTGGTTCTTGACCTCGACGTTAACGCCCAAATCCTCAAACAACCGCTCGGCGGCGCGGATCACTTTGTCCTCCGCTTCGTAGGACAGATCCGTGTCGAAGTAAAAGACGTCGTAGTCCTTTACGCCCTGAGCCGCAGGCAAGTTTGACTGATGGTTCCATACGGCCTGGAACAGGCAGCCCGCCGTGAGCATGCACTGCTCTACGCCGAGGTCGGGCAGGCGTGCGGTGATTTCGGCGTTGATGGGGTTGGCCATGGCCAGCTCGAGCAGGGTGTTGACGGTCAATGTCATGTTTAATCCTTGTGTGTTCAGGGTGGCTCAAGTCACCGAACCTACACGACGGCGGGGAGGGTTTCGTGACAGCAATGTTTCTATACACTTTGCCCGCCCGCCACCAATCGTCAAGGATAAAACGATGCGAATCAGAGAAATGGCCCTCATCACCGCCGCCGCTTTGCTGCTCACCGCCTGCAGCGACAGCCCGTCGGACACCGACATTCAAGCCGCGCTGCAACCCAGGCTCGAAGGCGCGTCCTGCGTGAAGGCGGCGATGTTCAACCGCTTCCCGGTGACCTTGAGTGACGGCGTCATGAGCGGCACCTCCAGCGCCAACCAGCCGGCCTTCGACGCCCTGACCGACGCCGGCCTGCTGGCCAAAAGCGCCAACACCTACAGCCTCACCGACAACGGCCGCGCCGCCTATGTGCAGCAAGAGTCCGGGTTCTGCTACGCCCAGGGCTATGAAATCGCCAAGATCCAGAACATCGCCGCCAACCCCAACCCGATGGGCGCCGCCGTGGATAAATCCTGGGTGGTGACCGTGGACATCCGCCAGAAAACCATCGCCGACTGGGCCAACACCCCGGCGATTGAAAAACTGGCCCGCAACCCGGAAAACCTCTCCGAAGTGCCCAAGACCTACACCGTGGTGGTGGGCCGCTTGAAGGGTGAGCAAACGCTGAAGCTGATCGACCCACGGTTTTCGATCATGCGTGGGGTTGGGGTGAACCAGGCGTTCTAAGTGGTGAGCACTACTGTTGTGGAAAGCGGGTTCGTTGTGGCGAGCAGGCTTGTTGTGGAAAGCAGGCTTGTTGTGGCGAGCAGGCTTGCCCTGCGCTGGAGTGCGCAGCGCTCCCAACCCAGCCACCGCGGTCCAAAAGGGAAACCCGTTCGCCGCTTTTGGGGCCGCTTCGCAGCCCAACGCAGGGCAAGCCTGCTCGCCACAAGGGAGTGTGCAAACCACAGGGAATGGTGAACAAGCCCTGCACCACCTTGCTCCATTGCCTACGCGTGCGTCAGAATCCGCCGGCTTGTGTGCTGAGGTGGCCGTCTCTAAGGTGGCTCGGTCGCTGAATGTTCAGTGATCGGGTTTAGTAGCCCACGGTTTAACCTAACAGGTGCACAAGCTTCATCCGTCAGACATTGCGTCTGTGCTTGATGGTGGCTGTGCGTAGGGCGTCCTCGGACGCGCCGGTTTTGTTAGGTTCCACCGGTCTACTAACCTGCGTACAGCTACCGCCTTTTCGTTTAGTAGCGATGGGGTTGTAGCCCAAGCAAGGAACTTAACAATGGCTAATGACACAACAGACTCAACCACCCTCTTCACCGTCGTCCCCGACGCCAGCACCGAAACCCTCATCACCAACAGCTACGAAACCTTCGCCTCGGTCAGCACATTACTGCTCGACCTGTCCGAAGACCTGTGCGGCAAACACCGCGACATCGCCCTCGCCATCCACCAACTAAGCGAACTGGGCGTGCTGCTCACGGCCAAATTGCTCGACCGTGAAGCGCCTTGCCCTGGCTGATAAACAGCCCAAGGCAGCGCCGCTGATGGCGCTGCCTTCAATTAGCGCCAGGGTAGTGATCCACATACTGAATAGTAAAATCCGGGTAGTGATCAACAATCTGGATCTTGTAGTCGGGGTAGTGATCGACCGTTTTCCACTTGCCGGCTGAATCAGGGTAGTGATCCACCTTCTGCACCTTGAGGTCCGGGTAGTGATCGACCACCTGAACCTTGTAGTCCGGGTAGTGATCGACGAACTGAATGTTGCCGTAAATCTTCGACACATCAACGCTCGTGCCCGCTTGAGCGCCGAAGGCACAGGTCAGCAGCAGTGACGCAACAGCAACTTTAAACATGACAGCCTCATCCTGAGAAATAAAAGGCGCCCAGTCTAACGCCCTGCGCGCGCGCAACTTCCTGTAGTGCCGGGTTCTTAACCCTTCAACTCACCCGCACGGTTACTCGCCGCATCGTCATAAGCCACATACAAGGATTCGGCAATCTGGCTCTTGATGGCTTTGGCGGCCTCTAGGCCCAAGACAAAACCTTCGGCTTTGCCGCCAGCGCGGTTGAGTTCTTCGTGGGTGGAGGCGCCGGTGATGACGTCAAGGAGCTTGATGGCGTGAGGGCCGACGCCTTTGGGGAGGGAGATTTGGTCGATGGACATGGCGATACCTTGATAAAAAAATGATCGGGAGCGCATGGACCACTGCCGGGGGGTGTCATGGTAGACCGGTTAGCAGGGAAAGGGGGTGGTTTCGGCCAGAAGCACACGCTTAGCCGACCAGCTTCCGTCCGGAGAACAGCACGAGAGTAACCATGATCACCTGACAGCTGCGCGTTGCTACCGGTGGCGATAGGCGAGCAATGTCGCCACATTGGTATTCTCATCCCTACAAGCTAATCTGCCAGTCTTAGCCATCAGTCATGGACGCCCCTAGATGCAGCCACCCAAGAAATACTCTGTTGTTTTGGTCGATTCAGATGGTAGGCACACGCTCTACCCGATGAAAGAATGGTGCCGTCAGAATCCCAATGAAGCACCACCTATCGATCCAAATACGAATTCTCAGCAGCTTCGTCGTGCATTCATTCGAATGGGATGGGTAACTGAAGAAACTGAAACACAGGTTCTGGTCCTTCATCCCGGTACACCTAAAACAGCTATCCAATCCATCGAAGACGAAGATCTGGCTCTTGGAGACGAAGACACGCCAGATTCAGATCGAGAGACAGTTTTTGAACTGGAATGGCAGCTACGCGACTTCATATCTCACAACATCGAATCACTGAAATTGGAAGGTAAATCCCTTCGCCTCTATGTCGACCCTCAAGGTCGTGATGGAGTTGAATATCCCACCGAAGTTGGACCAATCGACATACTCGCACTTGATTCAGATGACGCGTTCGTGATTTTTGAACTGAAACGTGGACGTGTGGCAGATCGTGCCATCGGTCAGATCAGCCGCTACATGGGCTGGATCAAGAAGAACCTTGCGCACGGGAAGATGGTGAAGGGCGTCATCGTTGCGAAATCCATCAGCTCAAACCTACGTCACGCTATCGTGGCAGTGCCTAATGTCTCGCTTTTCGAGTATGAAGTAGCGTTCAGCCTGAACCAAATCCTTGAAGCAGATGGACCAAGTCAGAAATATGAGGAGTGAATAGCCCCAACTTTCGTAGACCCATCATTTGAACGCTGCTGGCCGCTTCCCGACATACACGAAGGGCTGAAATCGGCCAAAAGCAGTCGCTCACTGTCCAAGAAATCCGGAGCGATTCACGTTGAATGGTTAGCGGGTCGAGATAAAGTGGCATGCTCCGGATGCGAACGCTGCCATGAATCATGTAGGGTCGAACTCGGGAGCTGGATGGACCGCGCAAATAAAAATAGGAAATAAATTGCTGGGTCAAGACGGCGTGCTTTACCGGAGGCCTTCGAATACAACGCATATACCTGTGGATTTCTAAGCATGAAAAATGTTGAATATTATGCGTCGCTGCCAGATTTCATTACCAAGGAGGAACTTGAAACGGCGTTTGCAGAGTTGTTGGATGAGTTCGAACCTGAAAAAAACGGCAGCGCGGAGCTTATAAAGTCATTGGTGCAATTGAGTGAACGACAGTGGCATACCTATAGTTTGTTAGACGATAGTCTCAGAGAGCGAATTGAACATTGCTTGTTGTCTTTATGGAATGGTCATGATCTGGAGCAGGCTGAAGAGGTTATTAGCATTATGGCGAGCTTAGGGCTTGAAGCGATCAATACTTTCCTAGCCTCTCGCTCGCCTAAAGACGTGTCACCGGAGGTGTTTAATGAGATTTCACTCGCGTTATCCGAGTTGGGTAGCTCTGTATCAGATCCGTATATTGGGATGCGCTAATTAGCGGCGACATAGTTGCGAATAATTGCCTGAATCGCCCCTAGTTTCGTAGACACGCCGAGTGACCGCTTCTGGCCGGTTGCTGCCTGTCATGAGGGCCGCAATTGGCCAAACGCGTACGTTTAAATCGATAGGGGTCATTCTGCAACGTAGACAAGAGCCGGCTGGAGGCAAGTGAGCGGCGGTGCCGAATCAAGCATGTCGATAGATTCACACCATGGATAGCTGCGACCTTGAAGCCAATCCATTATTTTGCGCACATGCTGAGAAGGGAGCTCCAACATGTGTTCGATAACAATGGACAGTTGAATGGCCAGGCCGCTTTGTGGTGAAAAGACCCAATGATATTCTCCGCAACCTACGCGTAACTCTCCAGTCGCTTTTGTTGACATGCCAACCAGCCATTTGCACTTATGAACATTTGCTTCGGGCTTTGGAGGGTCACCGAAGCAGAATGTATAAATGTTCTCATACTGCTGGCTAAAGCCGCGTACCAGTACTTCAGCAATATCTTCGCGCCCCTGGACGTTGGGAGGAAATCGGATGCTGCTCGTCTGCACTAACACGTTAAGAGTTGCGTCTAGACTGAAAGCATGCCGCAACAAGTCAGGCCGATTTCCGTCCTTGCCGAAGATGTAGTTCTCAATCGTTTTGGTGGTATTTTTCATGTTCAAATCCTAGTACTGCTAATAGGTTCGGCTAATCGGGATTCCGGGCGGATTATGGGTTAACCGAGACCTCTCCTTTCGCGGACTTTGGTACATCAAACACCCTATCGAAGACCCACTGAAACGCCAGCGCGTAAAAGAAGAAGAAAACGAACAGCCCCAGATCGGTGACCAATGCAGCCCACCAAGAAATCTCCAGCCACCATGCCACCAGTGGCACCAACAGTAGAACTAGCCCACCCTCAAAACCCAGTGAGTGGAGCATGCGCCTGCCCAGCGTGCGAGCACGCTGCGGCTGATGCGCTTCCCAGAATTCAAAAACGTAGTTAAACAGCACGTTCCACAGCAGCGCGCATACAGACAACATCAACGACAGCGCACCCGCATGGGCCAGACCTTCGTCGTAAATCAACGAGATACCGGGCGACAGCACCGCAACAGCGATTGATTCATAGAGGATGGCTTGAAGAATTTTTCGCGAAGGTCCTTGCATGGTGTTTTCCGAAGGTTGAGTAGATCGAATACCCGCCACGGTATCGCTCCGTACACACCAGGAAAAATGAGATAAATTGAATACTCATTAATTCAATTCATCTAGGGAACGATGCGTGTTTTCGACTCTTCCGCTTAACGCGTTGCGCACCTTCGAGGCGGCTGCGCGACTGGGTAGCTTTAAAGCGGCGGCAGAGGAACTCTCTGTCACCCCCGCAGCCATTTCCCACCAGGTCAAGACGTTGGAAACCTGCGTCGGAGCGAAGCTGTTCAAACGATCTGGACAAGGTGTGGCATTAATCGAAGAGGGCGAGTTGCTATATCGCCAGGCTCATCGCGCATTATTAGACATTCGCCGCAGTCTGGAGGCCTTCTATCCGGACGCTGCTCCCCAAACCCTGACCATTTCCACTACGCCGGGCTTGGCCGCAGCCTGGCTGATTCCGCGGCTGGGTGGTTTCTATCGGAGCTTTCCGCAATTCAATGTGCGGGTCGATACACGTAACGAACTAGTCGATCTGCTGCGTGACTCTAGTTTCGATCTTGCTATTCGCTCGGTCAGCCGCGATGACCCGAAGCTGTTTTGTCAGGAGCTAATGAACGAGCAGTTCTCGGTTTACGGCGCCCCCGGTCTGGTGGCCTCGCTGAACGTAAATCAGATCGAACTGATCAACCTACGCTGGAAAATTCCGGGAGCATTTTCAATAAACTGGGAAAGCTGGTGCGCGGCCGCAGAATGCCAGGCCTGGCTTGAAACCGCGCAGATGCGTGAGTTCGACGATGAGCATTTTGCTTTGAGTGCTGCAATTGCGGGTCATGGGCTGGTGCTGGCAAGCAATGTACTGGTAGCCGACAGCCTCAGGTATGGAGAGTTAGTGGCCTATAGACCAGAAGTAAGCCTGCTTGGTCCGCGTTACGTTGCGGTGTGCGTGCCAGGGTGGGAGCGGCAAGTGCATGTGAGCGCGTTCCTGATGTGGCTGGCAGATGCTGCTCTACAGGATGGATGACGATACTCGTTTGCTGCCCCTTACGACAGGTAGCAATCGACCCATTGCTGCCGTTCAAGAAAGGTAGCTAACCGCCAAAAGCAGCCTCTTAAATGAGTCTACGATACTCGTGGCGATTCAGTTTTTACGAGTGCGAAACCCACTACCTGGTATTACAAAAGGCCCAATCAAGGGCCGATGGTGCGCAGCGTTCATTTCCAAGGTTCGAGATGTTATTCGTGACTAAGCGATTAGGAGAGTCAAACCCGCTACCCCAAAAATCAGACTTGAGAAAATCGCAACTCTGAAACACTTCAGGTAAGGACTGTAATGGGAGCTCTCAATCTTCTCGAACTCTGCGTGTCCAATACTACCGTCGTTGCTCACGTACAGGGCGGTTTGCAGACTTTGCCTAGATTTTTCCGGGTCCCGCTTCGCGTCGATGTAGCGTGAGTAGTTCCAGTACGAAATCCAAAGCGCTACTACGCACAGGGTCCATATCACAGCCTGGATCGTGTATGTTGACATTTCATGCCCTCGCTCAGTGGACGCGAAAACCGCACCCTTCTACCACACCAAGATCGGAAATACATCGCGCCGCGTACTCACGACATAAGACTCCAATCCATTTTTCTCAGGAAAAATTTTCAAGTTCATTTTCGTACTGAAGATGATGGTTAATACCCCAAAATCATCAATTGAAAATTCCTCCACATCGAGGTTCAAAAAGTCAAAAAGCAAAGTACTAGTGGAAGCGTCTTCACCATGCCCCCACGTGCGTACCCTATCGATATCGCAGGCGAATGGACACTGAATTAACACGCTAGCCTTATCACCAAAAAGCAGGATTTGCGAACCGATCCCGACAGTCACACCCGTAAGCGCGGAAGGAACCATTTCGGCCAAATTTGAATCACTTATCATTATTCCGTGCTCTGTTCATACCGGATATTGAAAATCATAGGTCTGAAACGGTTCTCATTTTGGAAGCAGATCACACTTCCATTTGTTATGGCTTCATCCCAGTCTAATCGTCCTATTGCGGAGGAGGCTCGGGCGAGCATCAGCCTCTGGCCGATTGTTGCCCAAGACCTGGTCTTTGCACACGCGCCTGGGAAGCAGGTCGACTGTCCGCTCTTGGGTCATGCTCTACCCATTTCCTCGTACGAAGCATCGACGAACGTGATGTGCTCATCCCAAGCAGCTTCAGCTAGATCCCGGACAATTTCAGCGAGCGTCTCAACATCCACCCCCTGAGCTTCGATGCAGGCCAGGCGCCCGGGTGACCAGTCGATGACGGAACACTGTTGATACTTCCCTAGCAGTGCGGACAGCGCTTCCTGAGGCGGCTCTTTATGGGTATACATGAAGTCAAAGTACGGGGCACTGGCATTCTGAAGCGGGTACACCAGAGCCCAAGCATTTGATGGGCCGGGAAAGCATATGTGGACGTTACGATGCGCCCATTCCGGCCCACTGTGTTTGATGTGGCGAAGTACTTCGATGATCGAGTGACAATTGGCTATTCGGATCATGCGATCAGGGTCAAACGTCCAGCCAGGCCCAGGCTGGGTTGCTGCGTTACTGATCAGAAGTGCAGTCATTCTTTTTTCTCTTTATCGCATTACCTTAGATTCGAACGTCTGCTTTTGGCCGACTGCTGCCGTTCACCAGAGGCAGCTTTGGGTCGACAGCTGCTCTTAGCGGCGAGCAGCAATCGGCCAACTCCAGCCGGTCATGAACGACAGCTTCAGGGTATTCTGCCTACGCCTAAGCCCTCAAGCTTGGAATCCCAGTCTTCGACAGTAATTTGGTGACTCGAAATCGATATGCGGATTTACAACCCAATCGATCTCAGGTCATTTGTCTTTTGTTTCGTCTTTAAGGTAGGGGAAAAGCCTTTCGATCGGCATGCCCACTTCAGCCGCCAATGCTCTAATTCCGTCGTCATTGACGTGCAATACCTCTTTGGAGGGATAATCACTTCTCACTTGATCAAGCGCCTTTTGGCCTGCGGGTGTAAGTCTACCGCCAAAAAGAATATGTGTATCGGTATTGGGATGCTTCTTTATATCTGCACCAGCCTTCTGAGCAAGTGTTTTATCAATTACTTCAGACGTTTTAACATCAATCCGCACCCTGCGTACTGAACTTCCAGGCAGTGCGCTGAATTTTTCTGGCGGTTGATAGTTAGGAATAGCTAGCTTCCCTGTTTGTTGCACCCAGTCATTAGATGCAGTCAAAAAAATGTCTTGTCCCATGTCTGGCACATTCGTTTCCTAATAGCGCATGACCTCAAGACGGTTATCTTTAAGCGCTGCTAATGCGAGAAGTGCCAGTGCGCCGTGTTCTCCGTCTTTCGCTTTATTGTCACTCATTGATATCTGCCCTCACCACCATGCTATCGTCATCGCGAAAGCCTTCCAATTTTCGCGTGAGTAGTGCGTCCAGACTCATGAGAACTTTGAATTCACCTAGCATCTCCTCCAGCAACTTAACGTCAATCTGGTTGACGGAAGCAGAACCAACCGCAGCAGCCGAGTCACGAACCTTGGCCAAGAACATCTCCCGCAGGCGCGCCCTCAGCCTAGATACATCGGCGGGCAAGTAGCATCCAATTTGAAAGCTCGCGCTCATGCTTTCGTCCTCGAACACCTGCAGTTGTGAAGACTTGACACCATCTTCTCCCGCAACAAGTCTACGGAAGATATCTGGCGGTACGCTCACGGATTCAATCAAATCCGACATACCGTCAACATATGCTGAATTCGAATCAAGCTCGAATTTGACGAGAAATATATTCACTAACATTAAAATCAGTCCTAGAGCGATGGCAGAGCCAGACAATCAATTCTTAGGGAGGTGCTACGAAGCACCTATCCCTATCTTAAACCGAACGAGATACCCATCGTGCCGCCGAAGACTCAATGCGCCCCCGCAACTCAAGAAAACGAGTGCTTTGCATGCGCACTCCACCGTGCGATCAAACCGGCATCCCTCTCTTTTGGCTACCTTGCATTTGTGACAGCCGCGCGTACTTTGCTTTTTACTGATTCGATGCAGCTCTGATTACTGCTAGAAAGGCAGGTCAGGGTCGATAATACCAGTTTCAGGTACCGTTCAGCCTAGGCTCGAGCAATTTCAAGAAACTGCGCATCGGCAACGTTGGTAGCACTCTGAAACTAGTCGCCCTGTAGGTGAGGTCATGGGGCATATGGATGACTGCAACGCGGCAGAGACTGTGAGTTGTGAGCGTGGTTTTCACCAACCGGAACCGCTCCATTTTAACCGGCAATCGTACCGGCTAGCGGGCTAGTCCTGAACGTCTGCTATCGGCCAAGAGCAGACGCTGAAGGCGTCTATTCAACGAAGGGTGAGTCAGTGCCAGTCTGTTAAGATCCATGCGTCTACCTTGCGCGAAGGATGCAGTAATGGGCAACTATACTGAAGGACTCACAGAGCGCCGTCATCACACACAGCTCAGGGAGGGCTACTGCCTGATCTGCGGAACCTTTGGCCCTCTCAGTTGGGACCATGTCCCGCCCAAAGGCAGTATCACGATTACCAAAATTGAACAGGCTCACCTGACTGAGGTTATGGGCATTAATTCTGATCCTGTCATTGGCTTGAAGTCTTCTAACGGAAGTAAGTTCAGAACCATTTGTAGAAATTGTAATAGCTCACATCTTGGTACTAATGACCAAGAAGTGGGGAGGGTTTACAAAGCTTTATCAGAGAAGATCAAACAATATTTTTTGAGGGCAGACAGCCCGGTTAATCATGTTCATATGCCATTTGATGGAATAAGTTTTTGCCGCGCTATGGTTGGACACGTCCTCTCAGCAACCACTGTAAAGGAATGCCTGCAAAAGCCTGTTCCTGTTCCCTACTACGCTCCGTTACAAAAATTTGTCATGGGGGACGATAGTGCCGCCGATGATACCCATGATTTCTATGTCTGGTTCTATCCGTACCGTAGGCACATGAGCATAAAAATGTTTACTTGCAAAAACCAAGGACACATTGCAACCCTAAGCCTTCTTTCATTTTTCCCGCTGGCATTTTTGATCACAGAAAAAGAAAAAGGAATCTATCCCTCTGGTGCAACGCCTATGAAGCCCACTGACGACACAATTTACGTGAAACTCGATTCAGGACACCTGCCTTACGCTGCTTTTCCCAATGCGGGGCTGATGGGGGACCAGATGATTCTACTAGACAGTAGTCAGTCGATTGTCAGCTATCCGATCTGAATGCCTATGCTTCTGGAACTCTTATAGAGTCTGCTCACTAACTTACGCGAATGGAGGGCGGTCAAAGCTCGTTGCGAGCAGTGCTCAATTTGTGGCTGCTGGGTGGCAGCTTTTGATCGAATGGAGCCTTCGTGCAAATATTATTGCCCGCCGTAAAATTTGTTGTGGTTTATCCCGATTCGGGCTGTCTGATTGTTCATAGCTATTGCGTACCGCTATGATCGCACTCTATATCCACGAACTAATCGAAGCAGCGAGCGGGAGGAAACGCAATGACAGATCTATGGGTGCCAATATCGGGGGTTTTTTGGCGTACAGCACCACTTTTTCCGGATCTTGGTTGGTCAGTCGATTTTGGCGCCTTATTCACTACTATTGTGGGTGCTCTGGCTGGTGCTGGAATCGGTGCTTGGGCAGCCGGATACATCTCCGAGAGAAATAAATTTCGAGAACAATTGACTAAAGAGATTCGTGACACTAACGCAGCGATTGTACTCGCTTTGGGGGTTATGAATCTTGGCGCAGGTCTCAAAAGGCAGCACGTTAAGGCTCTTGTAGAAGATTATGTAGAGCAGCGAGCAAAATGTCATGAAGAAGTTGCCAAGATGAAAGCAGGTGGAACACAGTCGGAAGTACCAAAAATAAATTTTTTAGAATTGCAGGAAATTGCACCGCCCGTAATTCACTTGCAGGAAATTGTTTTAAGTAGGATTTCCACTGCTGGTAGGGCACTGGCCGCTGTGACGGCACTTACTGATGCAGTCATAAACTTAAATTGTTCACTAAAGCGCAGAAACGAATTAATAAAACAATTTAAAAAAGACGACTTTCCAGTTGGCGCTAGAAAAGAGCACTTTTGCTTTGGCTTACCTTACGGAGATGGAGTGACCAATGAGGAGTATGGCGATTCAATTAAAGGTATCAGTTCTTACACTAATGACGTCATATTTTTCAGTAGCGAGTTATGTGCGGATCTACACGAACATGCGGAGTTGATTGTGGAGCAGTTTCGCAGCAGGAGGTTGGGAGGCAAGACACCTAATGTAAATCGGATCGACTTAACAGAGGCTCGTAAGGCGGGTTTGATTCCATCGGCCGAAGGTTATGAATCTTGGACATCCGGCTTCAAAAAAGCCCCAAAAGAGCAAAAAAGACGTTGGCGTTTTTGGCCGCATAAACAGACCCCGCCAGGAAGCTAGGTAACGCGTTTTATATTCTCCATCATCAGGTTTTCTGCTAATTAGACTTATCTTCAGACACTGAAAGGCCATTTTCGACACAAGGTGAACACGAACCTATAAAATATCAAGCGAGCAATCCAGTAACCCCTTCGAATGAGTGAGCTAAGTGGCTGTGCCTATCGATATTGTATGAATTATTAAATTTTCTGAACTTTTATGTTGTACTTGTTTTCTATGTGGGAGATGAACTCTTCAATGGCTAGTGAGATTGCCTCTAAAATATGAATGTATGCCTCTTTGGTTAGGCTCCTGTCTATTGCAAAGTGATGGACGATGCCGTGGCGATACTGAATTATTTCTGAAATTCTATTTTCAAGAAAAGTTATAGATTGTCCGATTCGCTTCTTTTTGAAGAAGATACTTCTTACGTCAATATTTAGCCACTCTTTGTAAGCTTTGTTTAATTGCTCAAGATTTTGAAAGGTGTAGCTTTCCGCTATTATGCTTTCAATGCTTTGTTTGCTTTTTTGCAAACTTAGGACTGTAGTGAAGTCAATTTTTGCCTTGTGGGTTTCTCTTTTTTTCAAAGCCTGTTTGTCATAAGCAATTAAGACTTGAAAGGCTTGTGAGAAAAAATATTCAAACATCGCAACTGCGAATGGTACTAACCCGTTGTAAATTATCCGACTAGGATCCATACTGTTTGCGAGTTCAGCGAATTCGTCAAATTTATGACCCGTTTGTTTTAGGGGGGTTATCGAAGGAGCGGGGATCGCATACTTTACTGATGATATTTGCTGGATGACATGTTGATATATTCCGGATATTCCTCTACTCATTGGAGTGCTTGTGTCTTCCCATAATGGCGCATATTTGTTTGTTCCGTAGTCGCCCCTTATTGTCCCGCCAAACCTTTTTCTCGCGCCTCTAAGAACTTCGTTTAGCATTGCGACGTCGTGCCAGCTTGCACTGTATAGATTTCTCACATGCAGTGCCCAACCGTTTTCTGTAATTTTTCTCTCTTCTATTGATATCGGATATATGTCTGCCGAAACGCCATCGATAGACTTAAAGTCCTGATTGTCAAACCATGAATAATTAATTGTTCCCTTGGGCCAATCCCAAAAATGGCCGCATTTCACAAAATCAAGACTTTCTAAGTACTCACTAAGTTCCTTTTTGGATGCCTTCTTCGGGTACAAAGTAACGTCTCTTCCCATGATTCGTTAGTTCCAGAGTGGGAGTACAGGCAAATAATTATGGGGCGCGTGGTGAACATGGCGTATAGAACTCCATGCCTACGTGTACCCCCTTAAATAAATAGATTTCAACAATAGAACGCGACGCGGGCGGCGGCTAATGCGACAAAATCTGAACAGATCTTACGAAGCCTTCGGCAGTATGTCTACGGTCAAATCTGGAATAGGTCCCTTTCTAACGTCTGTTTTTGTCCGGGTGCTGCCCTTCGTGACACACTGCTATCTCCTAGAAGCAGCCGCTCATGATTGACCGCTTTCGGCCGATTCTGTTGAAAACAGTCGGTTTTTTCAACACGCCTCAACTCAGGTACGAGCGCCATTGGAGAAAGTGATAGCGAAGGCAGAAGTGGTATGCATAATTCATTGGTGCCCGATTCAACGCCAGGGAGGTCCACCATTCAAATGAAAAGACCGCACGTTCTTTTCTTTTAAATGACGAGAGCCCCCCTAGGACCCACTTATGTCCGGATCGGGATTAAGCGACGTGTCACCATCCCGCCGTCCAGACCTGGATACCACCGACGACACGAAGCCTGCCATCACGAACACGCATATCAGCAGCTGTGTCGCAATCAGACTACGCACCAACCTTGAATTGCCGACCACATCACCATACGTAGTTGTCGTGGAAATACCGATACTGAAAAAGAGGAAATCTAACCATGATACGGCGTCTAGGCGCTGCTTGCGCCAGGTCTTGGCAACGTCGATGAGCTCTGTACGCTTCTGACTAAGTAGCTCCCAAGCCTGTTCACGCTCACGGGCCTGTGCTTGGGTCTTGTCATGCAGTTGATCCATCTGTGCCATAAGCTGGGGATCTCCAAACTGCCCGATGTTGCTGATGAAATAACGGTAAGCCTCGGCCATTTGTTCAGCCTGAACGACCCGCATCTCTGCAAGCTTCACCCTCAGGTTCGCTTCAGCGACACCATAATCTCGTTCTGACGAGCCACGCTCCGAGAACGCCCTCAAGACTCGCTCGGCATCAACAACACTTCGGCTTGCCTCTGCGGTAATGTCCTGCCGATAACTCTCGCCATTTGCCATGGTGATAGTTTGATTGCGCCTGCCGACCTCGGCGAGCTCTGCGCGACCAGAGTCGACTTGCTGGTCCAAGGACCTTACCTTGAGGTCGAGTTCGTTGATTACGGCTTTGATGCCTGCCAGCTTTGCACTGATCTCACTCAAGTTAGGAGCACTGGTCGTGGCGTCAGTATCCATCTCCTGCCAGGAAAGCAACGGAATATCCGACAGTGGGTTCAGGTTCAGTTCACTGTTAATGATAAAACTGTCTGGCCGGGCGCCCCAGATGCAGTAGTACACCACACTGAACAGCAATACGATTGCGAGATAGCTGAACAGCCATACGTTTATTTTCTTGAACACTGCCGACGATTACCTCCGAGCCATTTAAATGTAGACGAGCGAAGCATTTTCTAGGACGTGCATGATAAGTCCTGTGCGCGGCTAGCGCCTGCAATGATAGATGAAAACACTTTTCGTCTTCGAGAAAATTTGGGACGGATCCGAACTTACGAGGGGATTTTTTTCTCCGACTCTAATGACCGCTTCTGGCCGAAAGCTGACCTTTCCAACAGCCAGCTACCGAATCATTCCCCAACCCGCCCCACCAACACCCCAAACAACTCCCCCCGCGGCATCTCACTCACCGCAATCCCCGCATTCTCAAACCACGCCTTCCCCGCCTCCGGATGCGGCCCGCTCAGCACCACCACACCTTTCTCATACCGATACCGCGCCGCCGCCACATCGCCATTGCGATAAGTCGCGATCACCGTATACGGCGCGTGCCCCTTAACCTTGGGAAAGTACGGCCCATCCTGATAGAACACACTGTCCGGCTTGCCATCCCACACCACTCGCACCGCCGCGTCTTCAATCCCGCGCACTTCAAACCCCGGTCGCCCGGCTTCGGAGTCGAGGTCCTGGGGTATCAACCCGAAGTTGCTGTTATCGGCAAGATAAGCACCCATGCATAACCCCAGGTAGCGCCCGCCCTTGGCCACGTAGTCTCGAATGGCGCCCACGCGTGCATCACCGAAGCTGTCGAGCGCAGCCGGAATATCCTGCCCGCCGCCCGGCTGAACATAGAGGTCATAGCGTGCAAGGTTTTGCGGGGTGATGTCGATGGCTTCATCCGCGCCTACAAAGTCGATCTGATAGTTGGGGCTGAGCCGCAGCAAGGCGTTTTTGACGTTCTCGGAACAGTCATCACAGCCCGCCGGGCCTCGGTAGATGGCGACGTGGGTGATGGGCGTTGCGGCCTGTGCCCAGGGTGATTGCAGGGTGGCGAGTACAAAAAATGCGGCAGCGATGGCGGGCAATTTCATGGTTGAGGGCTCGGCGAACAGGGGTTAGGACTGTTCGAAGCCTATATCGAACGCGACTTTCAATTCGTTAACAGTTGTAAATCGGCTACTGTCGCCTGAATCCACACCCGCCAAGAGGGCCTGTAATGGAGCTGAAATTCAGCCACGTCGACGTACTGGTCGAGAACCTTGAAGAAACCTGCGCTTATTACGCCAAGATCCTCAAGGCCAAAATCTCCAACACCCTGGTGTGGGATCGCGGCGGGCTGCATGTGCGGTATGCGGTGGCGTTGATGGGCCTGGAGCGTTTTATGCTGGTGCAGCCGGTAGCGGGCAACTTGCGGGAGCTGTTGGACGCGCACGGTGAGGGGATGATTTATCGGCATTGCTACACCACGCCGGATATTGAGGTGGCCTATGCCGAGTTGATGGCCGAGGGTGTGCAACCACAGGATGAAAACGGCCGGCCATTGGCCCTGGAAGATCTGCAGTCGCCGTCCGGCACGCGCATCATTTGGTTACCCAAGCGTTTTGGGCATTTCTCCATCGAGATTCTGGAGGAGAAAGGGTTGGAGGCGTTTATGGTGGCTGCGTTTGCTTGAACGGCGTTGCATTGGCTGCCTACATGAGGATTACTGTAGGCCGCGCCCATCTGCGAGATAACCCGCCATGTTTGAATTCACCGCCCTCGTCACCTACATCGCCGTGGTGCTCGGCCTTTTCCTGATCCCCGGCCCTTCCGTGCTATTGGTGCTCACGCGCACGATTCAAGGCGGGCGCAAGGTTGGTGTTGCGACCGGGCTGGGTGTGGCGTGCGGCGACTTGATTCATACACTGTGCGCAGCACTGGGGCTGTCGGCGATTTTGATGACTTCGGCGGCGGCGTTTAATGCGGTGAAGTGGGCCGGCGCGGCGTATTTGATCTACCTGGGCGTGCGGGCGTTCATGGCCAAAACCGGCACGCATGCGCGGCTTGAGTTGCCTGCGGTGACGCCGCGCCAGGCGTTTTTCCAGGCGATTGGGGCTGAGGTGTTGAACCCGAAAACGGCGATCTTCTTCCTGGCGTTCCTGCCGCAATTTGTACACCCGGAATCGGGTTCGTCGCTGGTGCAGTTTGCGCTGCTGGGCTTGATCTTTTCGGTACTGAGCGCGGTTTATACGAGTTTGCTGGCACTCTCGATTCGCCCGTTAAGTCGCGGGCTCAAGGGGCTGTCGAAGCTGCGTCGGTGGGAAGGTAAAATCATCGGCACGCTGTTTATGGGGCTGGGGCTGAAAGTAGCGTTTCAGCAGCGATAGGCAGGCGCGATGAAATTCCATGGTTTTGCACTCGGGCATATAGAGGTTGAGGTCGAAGGACGCGCCTGTGACCTGCACAATTTCTATGTCGCCAGCGACATCCATTACGCGCTGTCTGAGCGCACGCTGTCGCTCAGGTTTACACGGCGGACCGAGGACTGGGTGCCGCCCGAAGAGCCTCGGGAGATCACCGTCACGTTCCATGGCGTGAGTTTTTTTTCGGCCGAAGGGCACCATGACAGCCCGATTGAAGACGACACGGTGCTTCACGCCATCGGCATTGTGGCGGCCGATGCCGAGACAGAAACGTTCTACCTCTGCGATACCTTCCCCGCCGACCATCACGTGGTGGTGTGCTTCGCATCGGGTCTGACTTTGCGGCTGCACGCTGTTGAGGCGCGGTGTGACATTCAGGTCTAAGGAGTTTCACTTCGAACCGATGGGAACAACTGGCTAATCCGTGAATACGAGCCGGATGATGTGATGACTTTTATTGAATCTCAGGACCTTTGATGCCCCCAACCAAACGCGACGCCGCCCGCCTCGAACGCCGCCTGGTCGCCACGTTGACCGACGCCTGCGAAACCGCCAAGGCTGAAATCCCGGGCTTCGAGTGGCTGACTCACACGGTTGATTACGCTGCGTTCCCGCAAAGCCTGCGGGTGATTTGGGTGTTCGATACGCGGGCCAATAAGGAGCTGGCCCTGGCAAGCGGCGCGGACCAACGTATGCGCGAACTGACGGCTGTTGCGCTGCACGACGCCGAAGTGGCCTCGGTGAAAATCGAGCGCTGCGTGCGCTTTGATTGCGAAGAAGCCTGCAACCTCCAGCATGGCGGCGATTGGCGGGCACGCCTGGCCTGACGCGGCGCTAATGTGGGAGCTGGCTTGCCTGCGATAGCTATGGATATCTACACAACGTTTTAAGGCAGCCAATTTCTCCTGTGGCGAGCAGGCTTGTCCTGCGTTGGGCTGCGAAGCGGCCCCAAACCCAGACGCTGAGTTCTTTCAGGAAAATTGCAGTGCCTTTACTGGGGCCGCTTCGCAGCCCAACGCAGGCGGTGCGACGATTCGACAAGCCTGCTCGCCACAACAGCCCACCTGCCACAGACTTCGTGTTAACCGGCTATCGCAGTTCAAGCCAGCTCCCACAGGGGATTGCGGGGCGACGAAGATCAACTGTGGGTTTCCTGAACGGGGTACAGGCTACCGCCTTATCCCCCATTGTTTTTTCCCACGCCTTAGCCTCAACTACGCCCTCACCTCACACACGAGTACCAACCTTGGAACGCTATGAATCGCTGGTCATCGGCCTGGGCGCCATGGGTGCCGCCACGGTGTATCAACTGGCAAAAGCCGGTGTAAAAGTCGCCGGCATCGACCGCCACCACCCGCCCCACAGTTTTGGCTCCAGCCATGGCGATACGCGTATTACGCGGCTATCGGTGGGCGAAGGCGCGCAGTACGTGCCCATTGTGCGGCGTTCGCACGCTATCTGGCGTGAGCTTGAGGCGTTGTCGGGGCAGGCGCTGTTTGAGCAGTCGGGGTTGCTGGTGCTCACCTCTCGTGATGACTTTGACCCCAGCGATGCAACCGACTTCACCCTGCGCACCATTGGCCTGGCGCAAACCTACGGCATTGAACATGAGCGGCTGGACGCTGCGCAGATTCGCCAGCGTTTCCCGCAATTTGCCCAAGTGGCGGACAGCGCCATCGGCTATTACGAGCCTGGCGGCGGCTTTGTGCGCCCTGAGCGCTGCATTGATGTGCAACTCACCTTGGCCGAGCAACACGGCGCCACGCTGTACAAGGGCGAGACGGTGACCCACATCAGTTCGGATGTTCACGGCGTGACGGTGACCACCGACCAGCGCACGCTACAGGCCGACAAGCTGGTGGTGAGTGCGGGCAACTGGGCCGGCGAATTACTCGGCGCGCCGTTTGACCGGTTGCTGAGTGTTTATCGGCAACAGCTGTTCTGGTTCGCGCTGGAGCCTGGGGCCGACCTGGTGGGCAAATCCCCCACCTATATCCTCACGCACGAACAAGGTCAGACCCACTATGGGTTCCCGGCGTTGCCCGGCGAAGGCAGCATGAAGCTGGCCACGGCGCAGTACCACACCACGGCCACGCCTGAAACGCTGGACCGCACGGTCTCGGCGGCGCAAGCCCAGGAGATGTACGAACAGCAGGTAAAGGGCCGTATCACCGGCGTGTCGGCCAAAGTGCTCAAGGCGGCGGTGTGTGCCTACACCGTGACGCCGGACCACGATTTCATCATCGACGAACACCCCACGTTGCAGCACACCCTGGTGGTGTCGCCGTGCTCGGGGCATGGCTTCAAGCATTCGGCGGCGCTGGGTGAGGCATTTGCGCAGTGGTGCATGCGTGGGTCGAGTGACCTGGACCTGTCGGCGTTTTCGTTAAAGCGCTTCGAGGGCAATAGCGTTTAAGAATGGGGACACAGACCCGTGGCGAGCGGGCTGGCCCCCCTCGCCACAAGGGGCAATTGTGCCTTCTGGCCTGACCTATTTGGCGAACGCGTATTCCCCGCCCTGCTCCACCGCCTTGCGGTACGCAGGTCGCGCCTGGAAGCGTTGCACCCAGGCCGCCAGGTTTGGATAGGCCTGCAACTTGCCCTGGGCCTTGGCGATTTCACCGATAAAGCTCATCTGAATGTCCGCGCCGCTCAGTTCGTCACCGACCAGATACGGCGTATCCGCCAGCACGTCATTCAGATAGCCCAGGTAGTTGGCCACTTCCGACTCGATACGCGGGTGCAACGGCGCACCGGCTTCACCCAGACGACCGACGTAGAGGTTGAGCATCAGCGGCAGCATGGCCGAGCCTTCGGCAAAATGCAGCCATTGCACATATTTGTCGTAGGTCGCAGAGGCAGGATCAGGTTGCAGGCGGCCTTGACCATGGCGGCGGATCAGGTAGTCGATGATGGCGGCGGATTCGATCAACACCAGGCTGCCATCTTCGATAACCGGGGATTTCCCCAGTGGGTTGATGGCCTTGAGCTCCGGGGGCGCCAGGTTGGTTTTCGGGTCGCGCTGGTAGCGCTTGATCTCGTAAGGCAGGCCGAGCTCCTCAAGTAGCCAGAGGATGCGCTGTGAGCGCGAGTTGTTGAGGTGGTGGACGATGATCATGGGAAGCTCCGCAGGATAAGCGTGGGTGTCTGGCCATGAGACTACGCCAGCCCAGTGGAGTGCCCACGATTTATTGTGGCAGCCCCTTCACGAGAGGCTGCCCCTCAAGAGGCGGTGATCAGGCGACGGCGGTCAAACGCACTTCTTTTTTGAGCGCATCCACCAAGCCTTCTATCGTTGCGTACCGCTTGCCTTGCAACAGCGGCCAGCGCTCGATAGACAACTGCCCCAGCTCGTCACTTTTTATCGGGGTGGTAACAATCTCTCCAGTCCTGGAACGGTGAAGCAGACTGGCTTGGGTGGATGAAGCGTACTCGATCAGGAAGTCACCGATGTTTTTCAGGCGCACGCTCGGCAGGGTCGAAGCGGAAACGGCCGTCAACTGCACATCCGTCTTGAGTGCATGAATCAAAAAATCCAAACTTGGGTAACGCTTTGCTTGCAACTGTGGCCACCGCTCAATAAAGAACTGCCCCTTATCGTCAATTTGAACAGGCGTGGAAATGATATCTCCAGTGTTAGAACGATGGAGCACATTGGCTTGGGTCATTGAAGGCCGCTCGATCAGGAAATCGCCGACACTTCTGATCCATGTACGATCCGCTGCAACCATCGGGCGCGGCGCCGGCGTACCGGCCACACCGACATGCACCTTGAAGTCACTGCGCATGGCCGTGCCCGCGGGCGTCTTGACCCCGCGCTCGAGGATTTCCCAGCCTCCACGGTGCAGAGGCAGCGCATGGTCGGGCGCGACATCGCGTACCGTCAAGCTGACCGCATCCTGCAATTGCGCAATGCCTGGCACGCCCTGATAGATGTCGGCGTGGGAGGTGCCCATGAGTGCGACCCACTTATGCGGCCCCAGTGCCGCCTGATCAGCCTTGATCACCTCATTGGCAAAGTAACTGAACACGCTCTGGCGGGCGTTCAAGTCGTGCATGCCTTTGACGTGGTAACTGGCGGTGCAGTCGAGAGCCCGGACGCGGATGCCCGCCTTGTTCGCCGCTTTGACGACCTTGGTGTAGGTGTTTTTTCCCGTGTAACCGCTCCCCATATGGCCGAGGTCCTGCGCCCTCAGATAGCGCTTGAGATTTTCCGGCATTTTCAGCGTGTTATAAAAAACGTCCAGTTCAAGCTGGTGCAGATCGGTAAGCAGGTGTTCCAGATACAAGGTTTTTACACCCTGCTCTTTCAATAGCTTCATGTATTTAATCAGGAACTGTTTACTCGCCTTATCCGCATGCGCTTCAGCAACAATCAGTCCGCGCTTGAGTTTGTACAGTAGCTTGACGAACGCCTCTTCGCTGGCCACCGCACCCAGCTCGACGAAGGTGGACCGTGCCGGGGGCGTGTAAGTGGCGAAGGCGGCTTTGGCGGCCTTCTCCAAACGATTACGGGTGTTCTTGAACCCCTTGAACGCCGCCTCATACAGGTGCCCAATCCCAAAGCCGTAGCGAGTATCCAAGTCACGATGCGAGTGCACCATTTCATCCAGGTGCGCTTTAAACGACGCGGGCAGATCGAACTCACTGTAATGGGACGGTGCAGCGGGCGCCGGCACCGCCCTTGAAGGACCCGCCGTCGGCAGCGCTTGTGATGCCGGCGCCATGGTCATCCGGTAATCACCCCGGGACAACGCGGCGGAGGCAGTATCAGGCGAGATGCCCACCGCCTGGCCCGGGGTAACATCCTCCACACGCAGGGCGATGACATTCTGCAAATCGGCCAGCCCCGGCACTTCGTCCGTGCTCCCTATGCGGGTGTGATCAACCAGGGCGATCCAACCATCATCGGGGTCGTTTTGTGAAAGGGCTTTGTGGGAATAGAAGTTCCTGAGTTTGCTGTTGCGAGGGATAAACCGCTCTTGTTCAGACAGCGCCAGCACATGCTCCATATGATAAGAACTCGAGGCGTCCACGCCGTCGATCGCGACCTTGTGCTTGTGGGCTTCAAGCATCAGTTTACGGTAGGTAAAAGGCGCGTCCGCGTCCCAGCCCAAGCCTGAGTCTACCCGCGCCAGATGGTCCTCGACCTGTTTCAAGGCATACGCCACGTCACCCTGGGTTTCGCCGTTGATAATTTTGAGTTTGGTCCGGAAAACATCGGCCGGCAGGTTTTCAACGTACACGCGCTTGAGCCCTTGCGCTTTCAAGGCTGGCAGGTTTTCGATGAGTAATTGCTTACTGGCAACGCTGGTATTGGATGCGCCAATGATCAGCCGCTTCTTGAGTGGAAACAGGGTGGCAAGCGCAGTAGATGGGCTGGAATCCGGTGCCAGCACCGGCAAGCCGCTACGGTCCGGGCGCGCTGGAGGCGAGGCATAAAACGCGTCCGCGTCTTGAGTCAGGTGTTTCATCTGATCGAGATAGCTGTCGCGTAGAGGCTTCAACTGAAGATAGGCCCCGTCACTTATGCCCTGTGCAATGGCGTCGTCCGGAGGGCTGGTAACGATGCGCACATATTCAAGGTCGAGCGCGCGCCTGAAGTACTTCCCTTGCTCGGGTGCAATCTCGTAGGGCACCAGTAACTCGTCGACCTCTTCGCGCAGTAGTGTATGGCGCCCGCCTCCCGGAGTCGTGAAGCGCACCCAATGGCCATCGCTGTTCTGGTTGACCACACGTGTGGTTGACTGCATTTGCCCGGTGACTGGGTCACGGCGAAACAGCAGATGCCGCCCCAGGGAGTCCGGTGTGCTTTTGATCCAGAACTGCTCGGTATCGAACATCACAGGTTTCATTCCGGCAGCAATGCCGGGGTCAACATCATTGATCAGCGTGGCCTGCTTCAGCACCTTGGTCACCGGCCGCACGCGCAGTGCTTTAAGGGCCGGGCGAAAGTCAAACAGCACAGCGCCGCCCACATTGGCCAGGTAGCCAATGTAGTGTTTCAAGGCTTCGCCCGTGTCACCCTGTTGGTAGGCACTGATAGCGAGCATCGCGTCCTTGAACGCCAGCAAACCACCCAGGCCCAGGCTCAATACGGGAAAAGGGATAGTGGCGATGGCAGTGACCAATTCGACGCACGTCCACAGAATCCCCGTGATCATCTCCGTGCGATTGACCGTGGTGGCAACTACATCGTCTATTTTGCGCTGCAACACCATGTTGTAAAAATCATTGCGCGGGTCGCTCACGGTGGTGTCCGGGGTTATCCGGTCATAGCGCGCCGGGCTTGGGGTCGTACGGTCAATCGTTTCGGGCAAGCCATTGCGGGCAGTCTTCAGAAACGCTCCGATCCGTACTTGAGATGGGACCGGCACCCGACCCTGCAGGTAGTCCGACACACCGTCGACCTTTTTCAGCCAGTAGTTGAATAGCTTCGCTTCACGAAAACCGATGCCATCGGGTGCGTTGGGGGTGTAGAGCAAAACCGGGTTGCTTGCATGGCTGAACAGGTAGCTGCCTATCACCCAATCGCCGTCAATGCTCAGGCGATGTACCTGATAAGTCGAGCGGGTCGCCGCCGCTGTGTCGCCAAGGCTGTCGATCGCACGCTCCAACCAGGTCAAGTCGACTCGGGCGATATGACCGCGCAGGCAGCCATCGAGTGCGGCGTACTTCATCTGCAGTTGTGTGATCGTCAAGGTGGCGTCGCGCCGTTTGGCGTAACCGGGACTGCTCGCGCTTTGCAAGTTGGCGCGCACTTCGTCGGTGTAGCGTTGCCCGATCCATACACCCGTCACCGCCCTTGATACGTTCTGCGCGGTCAAACGGCTCAGGTCCACGCCCACCGGCCCGCTGAACGTGGCCGAAGCGGAGAATTTCGGGTCGATGAACCCGACGTTATCCGTGTAACCGTCCCTGTACAGCCGGGTATAGGAAATGGGCTTCGGCGCACCGCCCAGCAACGGCCAGGGCGCCGACACAAACACGCTATCCGGGTCGATATCATTCTGACGGCGACCAAGCAGCGTGTTCAGGCTGAGTTTGGCTTTATCGTGCAGATAGGCATTGAAGGTAATGAAGTTCGCTTCTGAATCGGGCATGGCGTTATAGACGCGCAAGGCACCTGCGGCATCTTCGGCAAGGCTGGTCAACCGGGTTCGGTCCGCCGCCTGGGCTGAGCGATACCACAGCGGGGTGCTGTATTCGTAGTCGTCCTGCGCTGCGCTTTGCCCATGCATGACCATGGCGTCCAGGCATACCGTGTGGGAGCACACAGGGCCAAATGTCACCTCCTCGTGTTCCTTTGCGTCGGGCCTGAAGCCCAAGCCTTTGAGGAACGTGCGCATCTTCGGCCGAAAACGCAGCGGGCATTGCTCCAACAGGTAGTCGCTCATGGTGCGACCCTTTAACCGGGTGTTGTCATCGGCCCAACCGATGATATGCGCCTGGCATTCGAGCTCGGTGGTGAACGCCAGGAACTGTCGCTCACGTGGCGAATCGGGGGTGCACAACAGCAAGCGTCGGATTTGGCCGTTGGCATCTTCCTCGCGCAATAACCACAGGTCTTTGAGTTGCGCGCCATGCAGCAGCACGGTGCGTGCGCACAGGAGCGGGTTCGTACCGGCCCGCAACGTTTCGAACAACCTGTGGTCTGCCGGGCTCAGGTCGCCTCGCAACCGGGCGACAAAGGCAAGCAACACCAGGCGATGATCAAACAGGTCGCGAGTAGCCTGCTTGTAGCCAGTTTCGGCCTGCATTTTTTTTTGCAGCGCGGCATAGTCCAGGCGCGGTTGCAGGCCAGGTTCGCGGAGGATGTGGAGCAGGCTTTGCGCACTCAGAACGGCATGGTCACCTTGCAGTGGCGCGTCGGCATAGGTCAGGGCGGTCGTGGTCAAAAAATCAGAGCCGGGCAACTCGTCGTCGGTATGCAGCCCGTCATAGCTTAATTGCACCAGATTGCGGGTCTGCTCATAGGTGCCGACATTGGCGACGTTGCGTCGGGTGGTGATGTTCAGGTGACGCGGGTCCAGGTCGTAGATTTCCAGCGCTTCGTCCAGATACTCGGTCAACTGGAAACTTGCCAGGGCTTGAGGCGACGCAACAGGCCCCAGCAGCTCGATATAGGTAGCCCGGGCCTGATTGTAATCCTGCATGCAACGACTCAGGGTTTGCTGGTCCGTCGCAGCCGCGTTGCGATACCAATCCGGCAGGCTGTTATAGACGCTGCGCTCGAGTAGCTGTTGGCGCCTGAACGCCAAGCGTGACGACAAGTCTGGCAGCGCTGCTGTCACCGCGTTGTCCAATGCTGACTTGAGCTGCGTTGCCTCGTGCAATGGGTTGTCCAGCAGGCTCAATGCCAGTTCGATGTCCTGGCTGCGCTTGTCGATAATCGCGTTGTAGGTGTGTTCGAACAGTGGCTCGCCGTCAATGGGCAGCAATTGCAAGGGCCAGATATCGACGACATCCAGCGTTTGATAACGTACAGGCAAGTGTCGGCAGAACTCCGCTCGCCCCGCCGGTAGCGCCAAAGTCGCCTTGAGGCTCTGGTCGAGCTGCACCAGAGAGTCGAAGGCCTCCAGCCCCCTGTTTGGCGTGAACAACAAGACCTGGCCGAGGTTTTCTACCGACGTCAGGTTGTCCACGACGGGGCTGGACTTTCTCGTAAGAACGAAGGCCCCGGCAAATTCCACGGTTTTGTCCTGGTAGCTGAAATTGAGCGAGTACATGCCAGGACGAAAGGTCGGGCCTCGGGAGCAGTCTTCAACCATGCGCTGTTCGGCAGGGCTTAGCAGGTAATCACGCACATCCAGTTTGGCTTGCTGCTCCAACGCGCCAAGACCGGCCGCCTGGGTGAGGTAGCTCTTGCGGCCTTGAATGCCCACCGTGCTAACTTCGTCAAGGCCCAGCAGGTGCTTGTCCAAGTCGGTTTTGAGTTGGGCAAGCAACGTCTTGCCGGCCGCTTGGGTGAGATCTGCCTCCGTCAATGCCTCGAACAAGCTGCGTGACCTCGCCAACAGGACGTTGTTGGCGCTGATCAAGGTGGTGTTCAGTTGTTCCAGCGCATGCAGTTCGGCAGGTAATACGACAGGCTCCCGGGTTTGCGTGCGCAGGCCCGGGTCGATCTCAAGCAGGTGTGTACGAATTTCCTGAAACGTCGGTGACGCGGATGTAGGGCTCGGCGTGCTCATGGGCACGGTCCTCATACTGATGGAATGAACCCTCAGCATGAGACGCAGCCCGAGCGTATCTGCGGTAGATATTGTTGACCTGCCCGCGCCTCAGCCCAATCGAAAGCGCGCCGTGTTATCACTCAGCGCCAGGCTGCCCTTGCGCAAGGTATCGGCCGCCTGATTCACCGCCCGTGCGCCGTCCAGCAAGCGCCCCGCCGCCTGGTCGACCTGCTGGATATTGCCGCTGACCTCATCGGCCGTTGCAGCCTGTTCTTCCACCGCAGCCGCGATCTGCGCCAGGGTGTCGGTGACGTGTTGCACCGCACCGGCAATTTCGCCCAGGCGGGTGCCCAGGCCGGTGACGGATTCGGCGTCGGTCAATGCCTGGTCGCACGCCGCGCCCATCAGGCTGACCGCCTGGCTGACAGTTGCGCGCAAACTGTCCACGGTGCCGGCGATCTGTGCGGTGGACGCCTGGGTGCGTTGCGACAGGCTGCGCACTTCATCGGCCACCACGGCAAACCCACGGCCCTGCTCGCCCGCACGCGCAGCCTCGATGGCCGCGTTGAGCGCCAGCAAGTTGGTCTGTTCGGCGATGCCGCGAATGGTGTCGACCACCGATTGAATCTGCTGGCCCTGCTGGCTGACCTGTTCCAGGGCGTTGGCGGTGTCGGTCAGGCGCTGGTTGAGCTGTTGGATGCTTGCCGTGGTGCGCAGGCTGTCGCGGCTGCTGTCTTCGGCGATGCGCCTTGTGTGCTGCGCGCTGCCCGAGGCCTGTTCGCAACTCTTGGCCACGCCCATGGAGGTGGCGGCCAATTGGGTCGCGGCGGCCGCAATCTGGCTGATTTGGTGTTGCTGGTCTTCCACCTCGGTGAGGGTGCTGCCTGACTGCGCGTTAAGTGTGAGTACGGCAGAACCGAGTTGCTGGGTTTCGTGATTGACGCCCAGCAGGCTGGTGCGCAATTGCACCACGGCAACGTTGAGCGCCCGGCTGATGGCCGCTAATTCATCACGCCCTTCTACCGCCACTTCGACGCACAGGTTACCGTCGCGCAACGACTCGGCCAGTGTGGTGATGCCACTGGCGCTGCGGCGAATCGAGGCTTGCAGACAGGTAAACAAGTACAACGCGGCCAGGGCCAGCAGGCTGAACGTCGCCGCCACCGGAATAAAGTGCTGGAGCGAGCGCTCGCGGTAGTCACTCAGGCGCGTATCCAGTGAGTTAAGCGACTGGCTGCGCAACGCCCCCAACGCGCCCAACATGCTGTCGACGCTGCGGTCGAAGGCGGCGGTGTCCAATTTGATGGTGCCGCCAAACACGCCTTCATCCAAGGTTTTTAGTTCGTTATCCAGAAGCAGCAGGCTGCTGTCATATTGCGCCGTCCACGGCTCGATCCCAGGATATTGCTTGGCTTTGAGCGAAGCGGCGGCCTTGGCCAATTGGTCACGTGCATCGCCAATACGGCCGCGCAGGTCGCGCATCTGCAAGCGGCTTTGCAAGGTGAACTGCCCCGAAGCGATGGACGACTGGCCGACGCTGGCCGTGCGACCGATGCGCTCGATCAGGTCCGGGGTGTGCTGGGTGGAGATCTGCATCAGCAGGTAGGTTTCCAGCCACGGATCGAGGATCAGGCCAGTATCCAGAGTGATTTGCTCGCGCAAGGTTTGCAGCGCCGTCAACGCAGCAGTGAAACGGTCGTAGCCGTCCGGCCACCAGCCCACGGTGCGCAGGGACTGGGTGTCCATGCCCTTGACCGCCGCCTGCAATGCCTCAAACCGCGCAAGCGTGTCGGCGCTGGCGTTGCGGGCTTTGAGTGCTTCACCCAAGCCTTGCAGGCTTTGCATAATCATCGGGTTGCCTGCATCCACTTTGTCCATTGCAGCCTGGGCGGCAGGGGTTGGGGTGTGGAGGATATCCAATGCTTTCCAGCGCGCGGCCAGGTTGCGCTGCGCAGTCAATTGGCCATCGAGCGTGTCCAGGGCCAACAGTTGGTGCACGCCGGACTGCTCGCTGGTAATCACGTTCAATTTGCCGCGATAGTCCGAGCCAATCATCCAGAGGCTCCCGGCCAGGGGCAGCATGAACAGGAAAAACAGCACCTGGAATTTGCGCGCAAAACCGAAACGGCCGAGCAAATGGATACCGGGTGATAAAAGAGTGTGCATGGCCGACCGCTCCCAAAAACAAGCTGGAAATGACTAGAAGCAAAATGCCATGTCATTGATTAGCTTGGTTCTAGCAAGATACGGGCCGTTGCAGGAGGGGCCGGAGATAGGCGGTGCGGCAATCAAAAAGTGCGCGGGCGTGCGCAAAAATGGGGCAAAAACACTCAATGACGAGAGTGAAACGGTAACTGTGGGCGCCAGCTTGCCTGCGACGGCATCCGCTGGGGCTGCCCAGCACACAGCCCCTCCCCCACCACCCTCTTAATCCGCCACTTTCACCCGCATGTACTGACTGAAATTATTGATGTGATCATCCAGGTTATCCTCAAGCATCATCCTGTACTGATCACAGAAATACTTCAGCATCGCCTCACGGGCCTCGGCCATCTCGGCGCCGGACTTGAAGTTGCGGGCGCTGGCCCAGGCATTGAAGCGCGTGGTGCCGAACATCATCGAGGCGCTGACCTCACCGAGGTTTTCACAGGTCTTGAGCTGCTCGTTCGACAGTTCGATATGCGCATCTGCGCGGTCGTAGAAGGCTTGGTCGGTGGTCTCGGCCATGACAGGGTTCCTGGGTCAGCAAAAGAAGGCGGCTATTGGAGCATATTCGAGGCCTGCAAAGCAGGCGCCCCCGACTTGGGGGCGCCTGGTGCTTCACGCCAACGCCAGCACCAACCGCTCAAGCCCGATACCGAAGCCCGCGCCTTCACGGTAAGCCCCGCCGCCCACGACTTGCTGTTGCGCACCCAATGTCGGGCAGCGCACCTCAAAGCCGTTGCCCTCCAGGTAGTAACTCAGCCCACGTTTCACGGCCAGGTTCAGCGCATAGTCGAGCCCCAGCGTGTCCAGAAACCCAGTACACAGGGCCTGGCTGCGCTGCAACGCCAACCCAGGGTCAGGGCTTAGAATCTCCAGCCCCAGTTGAGTGAACTCACGATAACGGCCGGCTTGCGGCCGCTCATAGCGATAACACCGCGCCACGTAAAAAAACATCGCCGCCGCGCGCCCCTCGAGCAAGTCGGCGTTGCGCTCCTGGAACAGCGCAGTGGCTTCCGGGATCAGGCAGCACTTGCGGCCCGCCTTGTCATCGAAGGCCCACATCTGCCCGATGATTTCACTGCCGCCGGTTTTCTCGATAAACGTGTCCTGGCCCCAAAGAGCCGGCACGATGACTTCTTCAGCGCCCGCTTCGATGAAGATAGCTCCGGAAACGGCCCTCTACTTCACGCATCGTTGCGGCTTCTTTGCCGGTGACCATTCGGGTTCCACGTAGCATTGTCATGGGTTGAATCTCCAGTGTTTGCAGGCAATAAAAAAGGCGCCATAGGCGCCTTGGGTGGGGTTCATTGAGTGATCAGTGGGTCTGGTCAATCAGTGAGCGCAAGCAACCACGGCACCTGAAGGAAGGTCCGTGGGGATGATGGCGGTTGCTTTGCGAAAATTGAGTCATGGGCAGATCCTTGCACAGGCGTAGGAAAAGTTACAAGTCACTTCACGCCAGCAGCTCGGTAATCCACCGCGCCTGCTGGGCAATTTCTTGCAGTTTTTGCTCCGGTACCGCCTGGCGTGCCTGCTCAAAACTGGCCAGGGTCTTGTGCTTCTGGCGCAGCATCCGCTGCCACTTGGCCAGGAACTCCGGGCTGCGGGCTTGCATTTGCAACGGGCCAAAGTACAGCTGCTGATCGGTATAGGTCACGGCGCCTGTGCGCTCGGCCACGATGATCTCGTAGTAAAAGCGGTTTTCCCGCAGCAACTCTTCGCTGAGGATGCGATAGCCGTTGTCCATCAGCCATTGGCGCAAGGGTTGCTCGCCACCATTGGGTTGCAGGACCAGGCGTTCCTGGCCGCTGAGGTGCACCTTGCCGTTGTCGAGGATGTCGCGGATCGTCTCGCCGCCCATGCCACAGACGCTGATCGCGGTGATCCCATCGCCCGGTTCAATCGCCGCCAAGCCATCGGCCAGGCGCACGCTGATGTGTTGCTCCAGGCCATTGTCGCGCACGGTGCGTTGGGCTGCGTAAAAGGGTGTGGTCGCCACTTCCCCCGCCACCGCTGCCGTGATCACGCCACGGCGCATCAAGGCCACCGGCAGGTAGCCGTGGTCCGAGCCGATGTCGGCCAGGCGCGCGCCGGCGGGCACGTTGGCGGCCACGCGCTCCAGGCGCATGGACAATGTGTGTTCGTTCAACGGTGGTTCCTTGTCATTCCCCGGAAAACCGGTCCCGGCTGTTGGTCAGGTGCAGCACCATGGCGGCCCGCGCCGCGTCCGGGTCCTGGCGCTTGATGGCATTGAAGATCGCCTCATGCTCAAGGTTCGCCAACTGCCCCAGCTTGGCGAAGTCGGCCCCGCCGCGTTCGACGCCCTTGACCTGGGTGCGCGGGATCATCGCACTGCCCAGGTGCAGCATGATTTCGGTAAAAAAGGTATTGCCGGTGGCCTCGGCGATCAGTTGATGAAAGCGCTTGTCCTCTTCCACACAGCTGTCGTTGCTGGCCAGCGAGGCCTGGTAATCGTCCAGCGCCTGGCGCATGTGTGCGAGCTGTTCGTCGCTCCTGCGCAGCGCGGCCAAAGCCACCGCTTGCACCTCCAGGCCCAGGCGCAGCTCGAGCATGTTACGCACGCTGGCGACCGTGTCCACATGCAAACGCAAACCTTGCTGGGCGTGCTGCGCCAACACAAAGGTGCCGATGCCGTGACGCGTCTCCACCAGCCCCGACGCCTGCAGCTTGGAGATCGCCTCGCGCACCACTGTGCGGCTCACGCCATGCTCCAGCACGATGCTGGACTCGGACGGCAATTTTTCACCGGGTTTGAGCTGGCCCAGCAGGATGCGCTGGGTCAGCGCCTCGACCACACCTTGGGCGAGGTTATTGGAACGTTTACGCACAGGGTTTGCGCTTTCAATGGGCATCACTATGGGTCCACGGGGTTGGCTGAGGGGAGCTTAACACCCTGCCCCGAGTAGGCGCTGGCTTGATTCATAAAGCTCACAACTTGTATGACAACCAACCAGAATGACGCAATGCTCGCTGGCCTTTGCGGGCCGTGCGCGAAGGTAAAGATCGCGATAATTACATCGGCGATCGATCTACACACTCAACAAACGCTAGATAAATAACCAAAACACACAACCAATCAGCAGCCTTATAAGGACAAAAACAGTTGCAGGTGCATTGCGAACTCAAGAAAACCACTTGTATGATGTCTGGCAACAAAACACGCAAACCCGCATAAAAATAAATCAGGGGGAGTTTTTCAATTGTGAGCAATTCAAACCACGCATCTGCCGCTCCAGAAAGTGATTCGGTCCTCACGCGCGCCGTGAGCAAAGTGAAGGGCCACGTGCTCCCACTGTTCGTGATCATGTTTATTCTCAACTACATCGACCGGGTCAATATCGGCTTCGTGCGCACGCACATGGAGCATGACCTGGGTATCGGCGCGGCCGCCTACGGCTTGGGCGCCGGGTTGTTTTTCATCGGCTACGCGCTCTTTGAAGTGCCCTCCAACATGCTGCTGCAAAAGGTCGGTGCGCGCATCTGGCTGACCCGCATCATGTTCACCTGGGGCATCGTCGCCACGCTGATGGCGTTCATCCAGAACGAAACCCAGTTCTACGTCCTGCGCTTTCTGCTGGGCGTGGCCGAGGCGGGGTTTTTCCCTGGGGTGATTTACTACTTCACGCGCTGGCTGCCCGGCGTGGAGCGCGGTAAAGCCATCGCCATCTTCCTCAGTGGCTCGGCGGTTGCGTCGCTGATCTCCGGCCCGCTGTCGGGGGCACTTCTGCAGATAGAAGGGTTCGGGTTTCACGGCTGGCAATGGATGTTTGCCATCGAAGGCCTGGCTTCTGTGGCGCTGGGCTTTTTTGTGTGGTTCTGGCTCGACTCCAAACCCCACGACGCCCAATGGCTGACCCGCGAAGAACAGGACGCGTTAGTTGGCGCCATCGACCAGGAACAGCGCGAGCGTGAGGCGCTGACCACCATCAAACCGACCATTGCCAAGCTGCTCAAGGACCGCCAGATCCTGCTGTTCTGCGCCTTGTACTTCTGCATCCAGCTGACGATCTACGCCGCGACCTTCTGGCTGCCGAGCATCATCAAGAAGATGGGCGATCTGAGCGACGTGCAGGTCGGCTTCTTCAACTCGATCCCGTGGCTGATCTCGATCATCGCCATGTACGCCTTCGCCGCGCTGTCGGGCAAGTTCAAGTTCCAGCAAGCCTGGGTCGCCGCCGCGCTGTTGATTGCCGCCGCCGGCATGTTCATGTCCACCACCGGCGGGCCGATCTTCGCCTTTGTCGCGATCTGCTTTGCGGCCATCGGGTTCAAGTCCGCGTCCTCGCTGTTCTGGCCAATCCCACAGGGTTACCTGGATGTGCGCATCGCCGCTGCCGTGATCGCGCTGATCAACTCCATCGGCAACCTGGGCGGCTTCGTGGCGCCTACGACCTTCGGCTTTCTGGAGCAGACCACCGGCTCGATCCAGGGCGGCCTGTATGGCCTGGCCGGCACCTCGGTGCTGGCGGCCATCCTGGTGTTTTTTGCCAAGACTTCGCCTTCTGCCGTGCTGGCGCCGCAGAGCGTTGCAGCAACAGGCACCGCTATCAGCAAACCTCTTTAAGCTTATTAGGATCCTGCCATGACCACGCCCGTCGTCACCCATTTCCAAGTCGTTCCCGTCGCCGGCCACGACAGCATGCTGCTGAACCTGAGCGGCGCCCATGGGCCATTTTTTACCCGCAATATCGTGATCCTCAAGGACAGTTCGGGCAACACCGGTGTCGGTGAAGTGCCCGGTGGCGAGCGCATCCGCGAAACCCTGGAGGACGCCCGCAGCCTGGTGATCGGCCAACCCATCGGCCAGTACCAGCGCATCCTCAACCAGATGCGCACCACCTTTGCCTCAAGGGACGCCGCCGGCCGTGGCCTGCAAACCTTCGACCTGCGCATCACCATCCACGCCGTCACCGCCATGGAGGCCGCCCTGCTCGACCTGCTCGGTCAATTCCTCGAAGTGCCCATCGCCGCCCTGCTGGGCGAAGGCCAACAGCGTGACGCAGTAAAAATGCTCGGCTACCTGTTCTACGTCGGTGATCGCACGGCCACCGACCTGGCCTACCGCAACGAGGCGGACACCGATGACGAATGGTTCCGCCTGCGCCATGAAAAAGCCCTGACCAGCGAGGCCGTGGTGCGCCTGGCCGAAGCCGCCAAAGCCAAATACGGCTTCAACGACTTCAAGCTCAAAGGCGGCGTATTGAGTGGCGATGAAGAAATCGAAGCGGTGACGGCCTTGGCCGAGCGCTTCCCGGACGCACGCATCACCCTCGACCCGAACGGCGCATGGTCACTGAAAGAAGCGATCCGCCTATGCCGCGATCAACACCACGTGCTGGCCTACGCCGAAGACCCCTGTGGCGCAGAAAACGGCTACTCGGGCCGCGAAGTCATGGCCGAATTCCGCCGTGCCACCGGGCTTAAAACCGCGACCAACATGATCGCCACCGACTGGCGTGAAATGGGCCACGCGATCCAGCTGCAGTCGGTGGATATTCCCCTGGCCGACCCGCACTTCTGGACGATGCAAGGCTCGGTGCGCGTGGCGCAGATGTGCAATGAGTGGGGCCTGACCTGGGGCTCGCACTCCAACAACCACTTTGATATTTCCCTGGCGATGTTCACCCAGGTGGCCGCCGCCGCGCCGGGCGACATCACTGCGATCGACACCCACTGGATCTGGCAGGACGGCCAACGCCTGACCCGGGAACCGCTGAAAATCGAGGGCGGCTACGTCAAGGTGCCGAGCAAACCGGGCCTGGGCGTGGAGATCGATATGGACGCCGTGGCCAAGGCCCACGAACTGTACAAAGGCATGGGCCTTGGGGCGCGGGACGACAGCGTGGCGATGCAGTTTTTGATACCGGGCTGGGCCTTCAACAACAAACGGCCTTGCCTCGTACGCTGAGGTCTTCGCGTGCGGCAGCCAGGGCCAGCTTCACCAGCTCCTTGCGCTGCATCGCACGCCCAAGCACGGCCTGTGTACCTTGCCAATCAAGCGACAGCAGCAGGCTCAGCTTCGGCTGGCTGAGAGAAGGCTCGGCCAACCAATAGCTCTTGCGCTCGCGGATGCTGATAGCGTTCAACAGCCAGTCCTCACCTTGCGCCGCCAGCCATTGTTCAATGGCTGCGTGATGCCGCTGGAGCAACCCCTGCGCATCCCACACCGTCATTTGCGCAATGAGCTGCGGCAGGTTGCGCGTGGCCGTCATGTGTTTCATATCAGCCGCCAGGGCGACCTCAAGGTCGGCTTCGATCGCAGCCTGGCATTCGCTGAAATAACGCTGCGACCAATCCGCCGTCAGCCCCGCCCGCCGCGCCAGCACCTCGTAGGCCCAGATATCCAGGGATGCGGTCATTTTTCCGGTGAAGTTCAGGGTATTGTCCAGAATCGCCGTGGCCAATAACGCAGCGCTGTGCCGGCTGATCTGCGGCAGCAGGCCGGACCTTTCCCAACGCTGGAAAACCAGCGTTGCCGCGGCACCGATTGGCCGGATATCAGCATCCGCACCCAGCTTCTGCGCCCAGTGGATTTCAAAGCCTGGATGATGGTCAATCACTTCGCACACCTGATCGAGTACCACGACCGGGTCAAAATGATGGTAGTCGGAGACATCCACCAACACGAACTCATCGTCGGCGCCGGGTTGGTAATCGTCCAGCGAGGCCTTCCAACCGAGCACACTGGCGCAAACGCTGAAATTGAGTGGCGCACTGCTGACCGCACGCGCTTGAACACCTTGGTGATTCAGCAGTTCAGCGTAGGCTATGCAACAAGCGTAAGCGTCTATATCCAGATAAGCAGAGCCTGAGGTCACGACCCTCATGATTAAATCTCCTTGAAGTACAACTCAGGCGCGGTCCGGTGCCTTGTGTTTTTTGGCTAGGGAACGTTCGCATCAGCGTGTGACAAGACCATGACTTCAAGGAGAAAGATACTGTGAAAACTGACAGTTGCTGATTATTGTCCGTTGTGCCGCGGCATTTTTTTGCTCGCGCCAGCTGCAACGGGCTGCACAGTCAGCTCAACGCCTAACGCCAGCATCAGCTTCTTGATCGTTTCAAAACGTGTTTTAGAGCCGCCCTTCAGGGTTTTATACAGACTCTCGCGATTGACCCCCGCCGCCTCGGCCACCTTGTTCACACCCTGGGCCTTGGCGACTTCAGCCAGCGCCTTCATGAGGATCTGCGGGTCCTGGGACTTCATGCTTTGTGCCAGATAAGCACTGATGATTTCCGGGCTGTCGAGGAAGCGCGAAGCTTCGTAGACGCTGGTGCCGGATGTATCAAGATCGAGGATCGGCATGTCCTCGGGTTTGAATGTCGCGTTGCTCATTTCATTTACCTCTCAGGGCAACAAGAATCTCTTTTGCCCGCTGTATGCCTCTTTTTTGGTCGGTTTTATCACTGCCCCACAGCATCAGGTAGGCCGTGATGCCTGTGCGTACAAAATAAATCCTGTAGCCAGGCCCGACGAATACACGCATTTCACTCAGGCCGTCACCGGCCGGCTCGCAATCGCCAAAATTGTTTTCTTCGGCGCGGTCCAGGCGAGTCAGCACCGCCGTTTTGCCCCATAGATCCTTCATACCGTCGAGCCATGTATCAAACTCCGGCGTCCTGCCGATCGAATTGGTCAAAGTCTCACCTGTAGCCTACTGGCTACTCCATACTGATGCTAGTGAATTTTTTGTTCCGGCGCCAACCGGAACCAAAAACCCTAGCTCAGCCCCCGTATCAACAGGCGCCCGAGACTATTAGCGCGTGTTTCGTCCGCGTTTAAAGGGCCTGATCAAACAAGGGCGTCACGTCATAAGGCTGTTTGAGCATCTGCGCATCGACCAGGAAATCCGCCGTGGCCTGGGCTTCGCCGACAATGGCCGGGGAGATCGGCAGCACCTTGATCGCATCACGCTTGAACCACACCTTGGCAATCTCCGGTGCAGATTGGTTGGCCTTCGACCACGCCTGGGCATACTCATCAACGTGGCTGCTGCTCCACACCCGCGCACGGGTGAGACGCGCCACAAAATCTTTGATAATCGCGCGTTTCTGCGCCAGCGCCGGCTCATACGCAACGATGTAGGTCGGCGCGCTCATCAGGCCCTTGGCATTGCGGATCAGGGTGCTGCCCTCTTTCTCCTGCAACGACACGTAGGGTTCCCAGGTGCCGAAGGCATCGATGTCGCCCTGGCTCAGCGCCAGGCTGGCTTCGGCCGGCAGCAGGTATTTGAAGGTCACGCTGCTGCGCGGCACACCGGCCTCATCCAGGGCCTTGTAGGCCAGTTGCTGGCTCCACGAACCGTTCCAGATCGCCACCGTTTTGCCTTTGAGCTCGGCCACCGAATGGATGCCTTTGCGCGCCACAATGCCCACGCCATCGAGGCTGGTCTGGGTGCTGGCAACCACTTTCACCGGCGCGCCATTGGCGGCGAGGCTGATCACCGGTGTATCGCCGACAATGCCCACGTCCAGCGCGCCACTGGCGACCGCCGAGGCCACCGGGGAGCCGGTATTGAAGCGTTTGAAGTCGATTTGATACGGCAGGTCTTTCAGCTCGCCGGACAGCTCCAGGACGATGCGATTGGAGAAGAACTGGTCACCCACCGTCAGGGTCTGCGGCGCTGCCGCCCACACCGATGGGCCATGCAGTGTCAGCGAGGCCAGGCCCAGCACGGCGAGCAAGTTACGACGATTGATCATAGGAGGAATCCACACAGTTAATGCCTGACTCAACCATCTGTGGGCGTGCAGTCTGGCAATGAGAGAAGGGTTTTGGCGGTCGCCGAGCGTGGCGCCCGTAGAAGCTAGCGCAATAAAAGCGCCGGGTTTAATACTGTTGTGCACTATCGATAGAACCGCAGCACAGTGGGTTAGCTATTTTTCGTATTAAAAATTTGCTGCCCACTGAGTTAGGGTGACGCCACCAGACCACTGGACCCCGCGCCTGAAACCCTTTCTGCAAGGTCCATTGCATGTCGACTCCCGTATTGAATATCTGGGGCACTGCGCCCTCCGCCCGTTACGAACAACTGGCCGCTCCGTTTCGCCCGCTTTTTGCGCAGATCCTTGCACACGCTGCCGAGGCGGATCAGACACGCGCCAGCCTGGCGACAGTGATCCAACAGCTCAACGCTCTGGGTTTGCCACGCTGGCGATTGCCAGTCAGTTACGGCGGGCAAGGCGCGACCTTCGCTGAACTGCTTGCGCTGCTGACAGAACTGTCCGCCGCCGACTCCAACATCACCCAGGCACTGCGTGGGCATTTTGGCTTTTGCGAAGACGTGCTATGCGCCAAAGACCGCGACTGGCGCGCCCAATGGCTCGACCGCCTCGGCCAAGGCGCCCTGCTTTCCCCCGGCAGCACCGAAGTCGGGAACCAGGCCCGTGGCGATTTCGGCACCCGCCTGCACCGCCACACCGATGGCACACTGCGCATCAGCGGCAAAAAGTTCTACACCACCGGCGCGCTCTACAGTGACCTGATCAACACCGTGGCCACCGGCGAAGACGGTGTGGTGTACAGCCTGGTGGTCGACCTCAAGGCGCCCGGTGTGCAGATCATCGACGACTGGAATGGCTTCGGCCAACGCCTCACCGCCAGCGGCACCTGCCTCTTCGACAACGCACCGGTGGTGGATGACGATGTGCGCCCCACCACCCAACGCTTCGCCTATGGCCAGTCGTTCTACCAGATCTACCACCTTGCCACCCTGGCCGGCATCGCCCGCCGCGCCGCGCTCAGTGGCGCCGCCGAACTCAGCCAGCGCGCCCGCACCTTCACCACCGGCAACGCCGACACCGCCGCCCAGGATGTGCAGTTGCTGCAAGTGATTGGCGAAGTCGCCAGCCAAGCCTACGCCGCCCAGGCCATCACCCAGCACGCGGCGCAGCGCCTGGACCAGACGGCGCAGTATGTGATTGCGCGAGACCGGCCGCTTAATGACGACGACGCGCAGGTTGCACTGGCCGAGCTGGAGGTGTGCCTGGCGGTCAATCCCGTGGTGGATGCAACGTTGGCGGCGACCACCGGATTGTTCGATGCATTGGGCGCCAGCGCCACGGCCAGCAACAAGGCTCTGGACCGGTTGTGGCGCAATGCGCGCACGTTGGCGAACCATAACCCGCGGGTGTACAAGTCGCGGATCGTGGGTAATTACCTGGTGAATGGGCTGCTGCCGCCCGCGCAGTGGCGAGTGGGCGTAGCCAAAGCCTGATCAACCACACAACACAGTACCCGCATGACCGTTCCCACGCTCCGCGTGGGAATGCATCCCGTGACGCTCCGCGTCACATTGCGCAGGCCTTAAAATAGGCGTCGACGGCTGGACGCGGAGCGTCTGAGGCGGCATTCCCACGCGGAGCGTGGGAACGATCAACCCTGTGGGAGCGGGCTTGCCCGCGATGGCGGAGGATCAGTTAACTAATTTATTGACTGACACACCGTAATCGCAGGCAAGCCAGCTCCCACATTTTGTTCGGCGTAAGGCTCATGTCCTACAACGAAGCCTGAAACAGGAAAGTCCGAAGCCACAGCGCCTTGCTCCATTGCCTACGCTTGCGTCAGAATCCGCCGGCTTGTGCGCTGTGGTGGGCGTCTCTAAGGTTGCTCGGTCGCTGACAACTCAGTGATCGGGTTTAGTAGCCCGAGTGACAACATAAAGTGCATGAGCCTCATCTCTCAGATGTTTTTGTCTGTGCTTGATGGTGGCTGTGCGCAGGGCGTCCTCGGGCGCGCCGGCTTTGTGTGTTTCCCCGGTCTACTAACCTGTGCACAGCTGCCACCCTTTCGTTTAGTAGCGAAAAGGTGTCGGCCCTAATCAGGTACAACACACATGTTCAAAATAACGCCGAACCCTCCAAGCGAACCGGACCTGCAACTCAATCAGGCCGCGCATCGCGCAATTGATCACTACCTCAATCCAAAAGCCGACCCGGCATTGTCACCACCTTCGCTGTTCAACGTCGCGGCCGATGCCAGCAACGAAACCCTGATCACCAACAGCTACGAAACCTTTTCCTCGGTCACCGCCTTACTGCTCGACCTGTCAGAAGACTTGACCGGAAAACAGCGCGACGTGGCCCTGGCGATTCACCAGTTGAGTGAGTTGGGGGTGCTGTTGATGGACAAGCTGCTGGAACGCGAGGCCGCCGGCTAACGATCAAACACAAAACCCTGTGGGAGCGGGCTTGCCCGCGATGGCGGAGGATCAGTTAACTAATTTATTGACTGACACACTGTAATCGCAGGCAAGCCAGCTCCCACATTTTGCAACGATCATCTCGGCGGCCCTCAAGCCCGCTTCGGCAGCTTCCAGTTCGGCCGAATAAAGTGGCAGGTGTACCCATTCGGTATCCGCTCCAGATAATCCTGGTGCTCAGGCTCCGCCTCCCAGAACGGCCCTGCCGGCTCAATCTCAGTGACCACTCGACCAGGCCACAGCTTCGACGCATCCACGTCGGCCGCCGTATCTTCGGCAATGTCGCGCTGCTGCTCACTCAAATAGTAAATCGCCGACCGATAGCTTGGCCCCGTGTCATTGCCCTGGCGGTTAGGCGTGCTCGGGTCATGGATCTGGAAAAAAAACTCCAGTATCTGCCGATAACTGATCACCGCCGGGTCAAACACAATCTCGATGGCTTCGGCATGGTTGCCGTGGTTGCGATACGTGGCATTCGGCACATCGCCGCCGGTGTAGCCGACGCGCGTTTGCAGCACGCCAGGGTAGCGCCGCAACAGGTCTTGCATGCCCCAGAAGCAGCCGCCGGCAAGGATGGCGGTTTCGGTTGAGTTGGTCATGGTCTGCGCCCTCAGTGGATACGAGGGTAGTTATGGGGCTGGGTTGGCCAATACCAAGGTTAGGCGTCGATTAGTTGCCTCAAAGATTGCGAAATCTCCCGCAGCCCAATCAAGGCCGGTAATTTTGAATCAACTTGAATAGGCTGCTCAGCCAGATCGGGCGCGCATCAGGCTGATCACGATTGCCGGAGAGGGCTTCCAGAATGAAGCTGTTCGGCCTTTGACCGGCAGGTGTATCTGCGATGGAACCGCTCGGTTGCTGGGCAACCGCAGTGGGATCGGCCCAGCGGGCTCTACCCGTCTGCGGGTCCAACGAATAGCCGGCAGCCCTGCCTTTTTCGGTAACGCTCCAGACACCATTGTCATTGATAACCAGAGGCTCGAAGGGTGGGAGCTTTTTGTCCTTGTGCACGGTGATCACAATATTGTCGTTGATATCAATTGAGGTGTACTGAGCGAACTCTTTGCCAAGCGAAGGTTGTGTCGCCGCTTCATTGGAGAACTTGATCACCATCTGTTCGAGGAAGGCCATGCCACCATGATGAATAAGTGCGCCCTGCCCGGGATCAAGGAAATGGCGTAGAAAACCTTGATCGAGACGCGTGCTGTTGATTGCAGTGCTGTTCAAGATACGTGACGCAATGGCAGCATCCTTTTCCTTGAAGTTGACCGTGATCATATAGCCTTCTGAGTTGTACCCCTTTCCGTTATTGACGTTGCTAATCGTGCGACCATTGTCGTGTTCACGATAGTGGGCGAGCCAACGAGCCACATTATCAACATAGTCCAGATCAGCACCCTCCGAATCCGCATAAGCGTACATCTGGGACAGTATGTCGCGATCGTCGCGGGTGAGATATTCGTTGCGGTGCCGGTCGTTACGGTTAGTCTTAGGGTCGGCTACCTCGGGTTCTGAACCGTTGAACAGACGGGAGATCATAAGGTCGCGCCTGCTGTCGGGTGCAGGGGCGGAAGACGATGCCCGCGCATTCAGAACAGTCAAGCTATTGGCTTCTTCCCAAGCCGCGCGCCGCTCGTTGAGAGTGAAAGGACCGCCCTCGTCGAGAGCAATAAGCCTCAATTGATCGAGAGAAAGGCCTTTGAATGGGTTGCTGTCAGATCCGTTTAGGAAGTCGGTTGCCTGCTTGGCACGACTGATTAATTCCAGTGAGTCTGTCTTTGGAACTTCGGCGTCGTGCTGAGCCTTGCCGATGAAATAGCCGTCACCCGAAATCGAATCGAGATGCCCGGCCCCTCGGGTTTCAGCGCGTGCTGCCGCTTCACTTAATTGACGGGAAAGGATCGAGACATTGCTCTCACTCGCGGCGCCTGTAAAAGCGCCGGCGGCGTCGTTAGGCAAGACGGGTAATTGGCTATGAGCAGTGATGGGGTTGTCAGCCAACCGGTGGTTAAGCAACGATGTGTAAGGCGCGATATTGATCATGACTTGACCCCACATAAAACAAGCAGTGCTTGCTTTCATAGATGCAGAAGGGAGCCCTGCGACAGGATTGGTCGCAAGGCAACCCAGCCTCTCGTTAGTAGCTATAACGGTAAGTAACTGAATCGTTGCCAGCAGCATTAGCAACGGGTACGCCGGCCCCTTCAACATTATGTCTAATGGTGACACCGGCACCATTACCAAAAGGTAAGTCATTAAAATCAAGCACTACGCCCGATGAATTCGGACTAATCGCTCGGCAATTTTCTTTAACGCTGTTATAGGGGCGAAAGTAACAAAACTCAACCGACTCTCCCACAGCATCTGGATAGTAAGTAGTCGTCCATTCGATCCCCATCAACTTTTTGGGCAGCGCAGCAGTACCGGAAGGAAAGTCGACATTGAGAAGATTGAAAAAGGCGAGTCCAAATCCGCCATTCGACAACACGACAATGGCGGCGGGCTTGCTACTTTTATTGATTACACTTTCTTGCGCGTAAGTAACACCCATCGCCAGCAACATCACAAAAATCAATATGCCTGACAACGCTTTACGCACACCTACACCATACGAAACCGCAAGTAACCTTTTCATCGTTATCACCCTAGAGTTAATAATCAAGTACTCAGCCTGCCGTCGGCACTATCATTTCCCGCAGTAGGATTCACGCCCCCAACACTGCACGAATAATCAACCGACGTAAGCCAGCCACTTCCTAAAAACACTAAGGACCGCTCTGTCATACTTAAAAGTAGGAGTGTGTCAGTTACTTCCTAGTCCCGCCTGCCCTCTACTCAAACGGGGTTTTTCCCGTCATGATGCGCCACCTCATCAAGGACGATAAAAACAATGAAAACCGCTCTACGCGCGCTGTTCCTGCTCTGCCTGGCCGCCCCCGCTTTCGCCGACGAAAGCTCGGTCGGTTTCAAAACCACCACCCTGCCCGATGCGCACAACAATCGCGCGCTGGAGTTGGTGGTGTGGTACCCCGCTACCACCACGGCCAAACCCACGCTGATCGCCGACAACGCGGTCTTCATCGGCGCCCTCGCCGTGCCCGACGCGCCGCCGGCTGCGGGCGAGCATCCGCTGGTGGTGCTGTCCCACGGTCACGGCGGCAACTGGGGCAATCAGGTGTGGCTGGCCAGTGCATTGGCGCACAAAGGTTACATCGTCGCGGCGGTCAACCACCCCGGCACCACCACCAAGGACCGCAACCCGCAAGCCGCCGCACAGCTATGGCAACGCCCGGCCGACCTGACCCGCGCTATCGACGCCGTGCTGGCTCAACCGCAACAGTTTGGCGCGGTGGCGAACCAACACATTACTGCTGTCGGCCATTCCCTTGGCGGCTGGACCGTACTGGAAATCGCCGGCGCGCGCTTCGATCCTGACCTGTTCACCCGCGACTGCGCCGCCCACCCAAAGCTGGGCGGTTGCATCGGCTACCATGAGATGAACCCCGCCGCGACACCCGACGGCAAAGCGCGTCTGGCTGCGGACTTGAGCGACAAGCGCGTCACCGCCATCGTGTCTCTGGACCTGGGCCTGTCACGCGGCATGACCGACGCCAGCCTGGCGGCATTCAAGGTGCCTGCGCTGGTTATCGCAGGTGGCGTGCCAACCGAGGATATGGACCCCAACCTGGAATCCGCCAACCTGGTCAAGCGCCTGCCAAAAGCTACGACGCAGTACGTGGAAATCAGCGACGCCACGCACTTCAGCTTTATGTCGATCTGCAAACCGGGCGCAATCGCGTTGATTGAGGAACGCTCGCCGGGCGATGGCATGATTTGCCGCGATGGCGAGGGTGGGCGGCCACGGGCGGTGATTCAGCAACAGGTGGTGGGGTTGATTACGGGGTTTCTGGGCAGGCTGAGTACGCAGGATCAGAAAACCACCGACCGCTGACATACCGACATCGCCACGATCTTCCCGCGCTTGAGCACCCTCAACCGCGCGGGCAGATCAAGAATCACATCCATCAGCGGCTGTGCGTCGTCGATGCGTACATGACGAAAGATCAAATCCATAACTGCGACCCTCAATATCGCTGCCGTGGCCCGAGCGCCTTGCAGCGCCGGGCCGTTACTCAGCTGATCAGAACGGTTTGGTCGGCAGGTACTTGCCATCCAGGGTGATCACGGCGCGGGAGCCACCGTCCGGGTCTTCAACCTTTTTGACGTCCAGCTTGAAGTTGATCGCGCTGATGATGCCGTCGCCAAACTTCTCGTGGACCAGCGCCTTGAGCGTGGTGCCATAGACCTGGATCATTTCGTAGAAGCGGTAGATGGTCGGGTCGGTCGGGATGCCGTTGCCGATGCTGCCGCGCACCGGGATGGTTTGCAGCAGGAGCACGGCATCCGCATCCAGGCCCAGGGTGTCGGCAACGGCTTGAGCGGCACTGGCCGGCAGTGGGTGCTGGCCGAGCAAGGCGGCGGTAACAAAGGCCTCGTGCAGGCCGGTGCCTTCGGCGATCTGGGCGAACGACAGGTCTTTGCGGGCTTTAGCCAAGAGGATGACGTCGGTCAGGGCAAGGCGAGTGGTCTGGCTGATTTGCGACTGGATCATGGGGTTATCTCCGTGGGTAAAAAGGAAGGTGTTAGTAGGAAACGGCGCGCGCAGTAGGGTTGTCGGCAAGGGCGACGAACTGGCCGGTGCGGCCATCGAAGGCCTGGATGCAGCCACTTTCGATGTCGTAGACCCAGCCGTGCAGGGTTACGCGTTTTTCTTCGAGGGCCAGGCGCACTGAAGGGTGCGTCTGGATATTGGCCAATTGCGCGATGACGTTTTCGCGCACCATGGAGGCGACTTTGGCGTGCTGGTCGACATGCTGGCGGGCCTCGTTGACCACCCGGCCGGAGTCAGCGTAGCGCAACCAGCCGGCCACGGCGGGCATGTGGTCCAGGCATTTGCAGGTGGCGATGGCGGTCATGGCGCCGCAATCGGAATGCCCGCAAATCACGATGTCGCTGACTTGCAGGGCGGCGACGGCGTACTCCACCGAGGCCGACACACCGCCCGGCTCGGGGCCGTAGGACGGCACGATATTGCCGGCGTTGCGGATCACGAACAGGTCGCCCGGCTCGCGCTGCGTGACCAACTCTGGCACCAGGCGGCTGTCGGAGCAGGAGATGAACAGCGCCCGCGGGCTCTGCTGGTTGGCCAGGTCTTTGAACAGGCCGGCACGCTCGGGGAAGGCGTTACGTTGAAACTTCAGGAAACCGTCGATGATGTCTTGCATGGGTGACTCCTTTGGTTCGCGATGCGATGAAGCAAAGGTTACGCAGCCACTTAAATAAGGTAAAAGTCTCATATATGATCAGGATCATCAGATAATCTTATGAGTACAAGCATGCTGGCGCGCCATATCCATTACTTCCTTGCTGTCGCAGAGCATCAGGGCTTTACCAAGGCAGCGACGGCCCTGCATGTCTCGCAGCCGGCGCTGTCGCAGCAAGTGCGGCAGTTGGAAGAAAGCCTCGGCGCGCAGTTGTTTGATCGCTCAGGGCGCAAGACGCGTCTGACCGACGCGGGTGAGGTTTACCTGCGCTATGCGTTACGGGCAGCGCAGGAACTGCAGGAAGGCCAGCGTGCAATCCATGACGTGGGTGATTTGAGCCGTGGGACGCTGAGGTTTGCTGTTACGCCCACCTTCACCACCTACCTGGTGGGGCCGCTGGTGGAAACCTTTCACCGCCGCTATCCGAACATCACGCTGAACGTGCGCGAGGTCGCCCAGGAGCAGATGGAGAACCAGTTGCTGGCTGACGAGCTGGATGTGGGCATTGCCTTTGATCAAGCGCACGCACCCGACATCGACAGCTACCCGCTGCTGGTGGAAACCCTGGCGTTGGTGGTCGGCAGCCAACACCCGTTGGCGGGCGAGGCTGCCATTGGGCTGCAGGCGCTCAATAGCGAATCGCTGATCTTGCTCAGCAAGGCGTTCGCCACCCGCGAGCAGATCGACCGCTACTGCAACCAACACGGCATCCGCCCACGCGTGGTGATGGAGGCCAATGTGATTGGCGCATTGATCGAGGTGGTGCGCCGGACCACGCTGTCGACGCTACTGCCGGCCGCGATTGCACGGGCGCATCCCGAGTTGGTCGCGATTGAACTGGGGCCGCAGCGGCTGCAGCGCACAGCGGTGTTGATGCAGCGCAAAGGGGTGTACCAGAGTGTGGCGGCGCGGGCGTTTATCGAGGTGGCCAAGGAGGTGGCGGTCGCACTGGGAGAAGGGAGCTGACGTGCCGAATCGTCGCACCGCTGCGATGCTACAGGCTGAACGGGCTGTTGTGGCGAGCGGGCTTGCCCCGCTCGCCACAGGGGAATGTGGATACCTTCAATAGCTGTGCAGACACCGATGGCTATCGCAGGCAAGCCAGTTCCCACCTTCAATCGGCGGCGCGTTCAGTGAATCCGATAAGCACACCGCCGCGCGCCCAGTTGGATGTGCTCCACGCGCTCGACCTTGGCACGCAACACCTGCTCGAACACCTGCAATTCTGCGCGGCAAAACCCTTGGCACGCAGTAGCCGCCGCGCAAATCGGGCAGTGGTTCTCCACCAGGATCAGGGCACCGTCCGGCTGCTCGCTGCACTGGGCCATATAACCTTCACGCGTGCGCAGTGCCGCAAGCTTTTCGACCCGCGCTTTAAGGCCGCTGACGCCTTGCATCTCACGTTCATACAACGCCAGGGTCTGGCGCTCGCGCACGTCAATCAAACGCTCAATAGCCTCTTCACCAAAGGTCTCGCGCACGGTCTGCAACAGTTGCACGGTGAGTTCGGAATGGGTATCGGGGAAGCGCGCGTGCCCTGCCGCCGTCAGTTGCCAGACCTGGATCGGGCGCCCTACCCCGCGCACTTCGGAGTGGGCCTCGACCAGCCCACTGGCCGCCAGCTTCACCAACTGCTGGCGTGCCGCTTCACCGGTGGTGCCGAGGAACTCACCGGCATCACTGGCCAATTGTGGCCCACGGGTCTTGAGCAGGTGCAACAAACGATCCGCCGGGGACGCTGGCGAATATTCCAAGTCATTTCTTGACAAAATAAACAGCCTCGTCGCAATATTCAAAGCAATTGCTTGGCAAATTAACCCAAGCCGGACACCGGCACAAGGAATCGTCGATGCACACCCAAGACAGCAGCTGGAGCGAGTTGCTCCGGGGCAAGAACGCCCCCCGTTCTATCGCCCTTTCCGGCGGCATCGCGCTGTATGCCACCAACACTTATATCGCCACGACCATTCTGCCCTCGGTGGTCGCCGAAATCGGCGGGCTGGCGCTGTATGCGTGGAGCACCACGCTGTATGTGGTGGCTTCGATCCTCGGCTCCGCCCTCACTTCCAAGCTGCTGCAACGCACCGGGCCGCGGCTGGCGTATACCGTCGCCACGTTGATCTTTATGGTCGGTGTGCTGATCTGCGCCTTGGCGCCAAACATGCCGGTGATGCTGGTCGGGCGTTTGATTCAGGGGTTGGGCGGCGGCATGTTGCTGGCCCTGTGTTACTCGATGATCCAACTGGTGTTCGAAGAGCGCTTATGGCCGCGGGCGATGGCGCTGGTATCGGGCATGTGGGGCGTGGCTACCTTGGTCGGCCCGGCGGTCGGTGGCGTGTTCGCCGAGATGGATGCCTGGCGTTTCGCCTTCGGCGCCATGGTGCCGATAAGTCTTGCCTATATGGTCCTCACCCACCGCGCGCTACCGCCACGCGACGCCACGGCGAGCACGCCGACCCGCTTGCCGGTGCCGCAACTGGTGCTGTTGGCCGCCGCCGTGCTGGCCGTGTGCGCAGGCAGCGTGTCGGCGCTGCCGAGTTGGAACCTGCTGGGTATCGCGGTGTGCGCCGTGTTGGTAGGTGTGCTGATCCGCCACGAGTCCAACGCGACCATACGCCTGCTGCCCAAGGACGCACTGAAGTTCAACACCCCACTGTGCGCGCTGTATGCAACCACTTGCCTGCTGGTGATCGGCATGAGCAGCGAGATTTTCATGCCGTATTTTCTGCAACACCTGCATGGTCAATCACCGCTGGTTGCCGGGTACATGGCGGCGCTGATGGCGGCCGGCTGGACCGTGTCGGAAATCCTCAGTTCCAGCTGGAGCGGCCGCAGCGCACAGCGCGCCATCCTCGCGGGGCCGCTGTTTATCGTGGCCGGGCTGGTGCTGCTAGCCATCACCACGCCAGTGGAAAGCCTGGGTGAATGGGCGCGGTTGGCGCCGATCTGCCTCGGGCTGTTCCTGGTCGGTTTCGGCATCGGCCTGGGCTGGCCGCACCTGCTGACGCGCATCCTGCAAGTGGCGTCGGAGCAGGACAAGGACACGGCCGCCGCGTCGATCACCACCTTGCAGCTGTTCGCCATGGCCCTGGGCGCGGCATTGGCGGGAGTGATTTCCAACGTGGCGGGTATCAACGACGCCACCGGCAATGCCGGCATCGCCAACGCGGCACGGTGGTTGTTTGCCCTGTTTACCCTGGCGCCGGTGCTGGCCTGGGTGATGGCGCGGCGCGCGACGCGGGTGAAGGTTGCGGCGGCGCAACTGACCCCGTCCTGACCACCGCCTACGCGCTACGCTTGGCGATCCAGCGGCGATACTGCCGCGTGCGCAAAGCGTTGCCCAGTTGCTGCTCGATCAATGCGCGTAACGGTGATACGCCGGGATCAGGCTGCTTGCGCTGGCTGAGTTTGCGCAGCTGGAACTTGACCAGCGCCATATTGGCCAAGGAGGCGAAGGCTTTGTTTTTCCAAGTGATCGGCGGCAGTTCGGGCGCTGTGTCTTTGCCTTCAAGCCACGCACGCGGCAGTAGCGGATCAATAGCCAACGCGGTGCCGATGCCCACCATGTCCACGCCGCTGTGCACCACGCTTTCAGCCACCGGGCGTCGACGGATACCGCCGGTGACCATCACCGGCATCTTGGCGACCGTCTGGATGTCGTGGGCAAACTCAACAAAATAAGCCTCACGCGCCAGGGTTCGGCCGTCACGCGCGTCCCCCTGCATGGCGGGCGCTTCGTAACTGCCACCGGACAATTCCACCAGGTCCACGCCCAAGTCGTTGAGCCACTCAACCACCTGCTTGGCGTCATCGGCGGTAAACCCGCCGCGCTGGAAATCCGCGGAGTTGAGTTTGACCGCCACCGCGAATTCCCTGCTAACCACCGCCCGTACCGCCTTGACGATATCGAGCAACAGCCGCGCGCGGTTTTCCAGGGAGCCGCCCCACGCGTCTGTGCGTTGATTGCTCAACGGTGAGAGGAACTGACTCAACAAATAACCATGCGCCGCATGAATTTCCACGCCAGTAAAACCGGCTTGTTCGCCCAGGCGAGCGGTGCGCGCAAAACGCTGGATAACCTCGGCAATCACCTCGGCGGTCATCGCCTGGGGTCGGCTGAAGTGTTTGGATAACGTGCCCAGGTCCATGGCAACCGCCGAGGGTGCCCAGGTCTGTTGCCCCAGATTGGCCTGCATCTGGCGCCCGGGATGATTGATCTGCAACCAGAATTGCGCGCCACCTGCGCGCCCCACTTGCGCCCAGCGCTTGAACTTGGCCAGTTGCTGATCATCCTGCAATACCACGCCACCGGGGCCGGTCATGGCGCGGCCGTCAACCATCACGTTGCCGGTGATGATCAGGCCGGCACCACCATCGGCCCAGGCCTGGTAGAGACGCAGCAAATCGGCGGAAGGCGCCTGGTCGGCGTCTGCCATATTCTCTTCCATGGCGGCTTTGGCGATGCGGTTATTGATGGTCGAACCGTTGGGTAATAACAGGGGATCGAACAGATTCATGGAGCAGTCCTCAGTTGGCGTGGGACCACCATAAGATTAAAGCCAACTTTAAGGTCAATGGCTTTTTTCAGGTCAGTGCACGGCTTTCTCGCGCTCATCCTGCAGGCGGTTGAGCAACAACTGCGCATTGTCCGCACACGCCACGCCCTCAGGCTTGCCTTCGATGCCGTCAATCACCCGCAGCAACTGGGCCTTATTCTGCGCCAGGCGTTGCTGCAACACCTCGATTTCCTCGACCTTGCGCTTGAGCCCTCCGAGCAACGCCTCATGCTGCCAGCCGCCAGCGTTCATCGGCAGCAATTGGCGGATTTCTTCCAGGGAAAACCCTGCCGCCTGTGCGCCCGTGATCAGTTGCAACATCCCCGCTGCCTCCGGCGCATAGTCCCGATAACCGTTGGCCTTGCGCGTGACCGACTTGATCAGGCCGCTCGCTTCGTAGAAACGGATGCGCGATGGCGCCAAGCCGCTGAGTTTCGCCAGTTCGCCTATTCTCATGTTCCACTCCGCGCGCACATTGACCTTGAGGCGGACTGTAAACCTCAAGTGATCAGGCAGCCAAGCGTGGCCGCCCATCGGTTGAGCCGCACTTTGTTCAACCGGTCACGATCAACACGTTGCTGTTGATGGCCGATCAATCACTTTGGAGAGATGAACATGGGGTATGTCACTACGCAGGACGGCGTTGAGATCTTTTACAAAGACTGGGGCCCACGCGATGCCCCGGTGGTCTTCTTCCACCACGGCTGGCCACTGAGCGCCGATGACTGGGATGCGCAGATGCTGTTCTTCCTGGCTAACGGTTACCGCGTCGTCGCCCACGACCGCCGCGGCCATGGCCGCTCCAGCCAGGTCTGGGACGGCCACGACATGGACCACTACGCCGACGACGTCGCCGCCGTGGTCAACCACCTTGGTGTACAGGGCGCCGCCCATGTGGGCCACTCCACCGGCGGTGGCGAAGTCATTCACTACATTGCCCGCCACGGCGAAGACCGCGTATCCAAAGCCGCCATCATCAGCGCCGTGCCACCGTTGATGCTGCAAACACCGAGCAATCCAGGCGGCTTGCCCAAGTCGGTGTTCGACGACATGCAGGCGCAGCTCAAAGCCAACCGTGCGCAGTTCTATCGCGACGTACCATCGGGGCCTTTTTATGGCTACAACCGGCCGGGTGCCAAACCGTCGGAAGGCGTGATCCAGAACTGGTGGCGACAAGGCATGATGGGTTGCGCAATCGCCCACTACGACGGGATTGTGGCGTTTTCGCAAACGGACTTTACTGAGGCTTTGCGGCGCATCACGATCCCCGTGCTGGTGATGCACGGCGATGATGACCAGATTGTGCCGTATGAAGATTCCGGGCCGTTGTCGGCAAAACTGTTGAAGAATGGCACGTTGAAGACCTATGCAGGGTTTCCCCATGGGATGCCGACGACGAATGCGGATGTCATCAACGCGGATTTGCTTGAGTTTTTACGAAGCTAAGTCACTCGTTGCTGCGGCGCCGCACAGAGAAGTAGTGGGCGTCGTCGCGCCCGGTTAGATGGTATTTTGCTTGAGTGGATTGATCGGTTGAACACACCGGTGTTCACTCAACGCTACCCAGCCGACCAACGAACCGAGCAAAAAAAACAATGAAACACCCCTCACTCGGGAGACAATTCAAAAGAATAGCGGCGTTGATATTAGTGCTTCTCGTCCTTGGGGCATGGATGTTTTACATGGGCTGGGCCTCTCGGGTTGCCAGGCAAACCATCTTGATGGCATGGATTCCTGAATGGACGACCTATGTGGTATTCGGCGTTGTGACAGGCCTCTATTGTGCGTTCAGGCCCGAACGCAATCGCCCGCCCAACAGCACTAATATGTCTTCGACTAACAAGTTTTTAGGGGGCTTCAGCCTTGGATTCGTTTTCCTCCTGAATAGTTATGCCGTGTGCGTCTACCTGCTGCCTGGCGAAGTAATCCACTATAAATCCGTCTATGAAATCAGGTTTCCGGGACCGGCTTATGGGAAATATAGTCGTTGCGAGGCGGGCTTATGGATCAAGGATCTACACACTGAGCGCGATATCGAACTGTGCACAACCCGATCAGAACTTGACGATCAAATAAAACGCGGTATGACCGTTGCCTGGGTGACAGCGCGTACGAACACGCTAGGCACTTACATTATTAACCACACCTTTACCTACCCGTGAACCACGCCCTGTGCGGCGATGTTGCAATACTGCCCCTTGAAATACAGCAAGGGCTTCGCCGCAGCCGCTGCTCGCAGACTTAACGCCTTTACTTCACCAATCACGATCAGGTGGTCACCGGCGGCGTGTTCGGCGTGAATTTCGCAATCCAGCCAGTGCAGGCTGCCGGCAATGATCGGATTACCCAAAGGCGAGTGCTGCCATTGCACGCCGTGCCATTTGTCTGTGCCGCGGCGGGCGAATTGGTTGGAAATCCCGGCCTGCTCACCCGACAGGATATTGACCACGAATCGACCGGCCTGGCGAATCTTGGGGTAGCTGGCCGAATTGGACATTACGCTGAATGACACCAGCGGTGGGCTCATCGACACGCTGTAGAACGACTGACACGTGAAGCCGACCGGCTCGTCATCCAGGTGCGAGGTAATCACCGTAATACCGGACGCGTAGTGCCCGAGCGCTTCGCGAAAGCTCAGTGGCTCGACCGTCGTAGTGGGAAATGACATGGTAAATCCTGAACAGGGAGTGCAACTTGGTACACCCCTTCCAATGGTGGCTCAACGCGCGTTATTGAGCTCTCTTCGAACGATCTCTGCGCCTGCACTCAATGCATTCAACTTGCCGCTCGCCACGCGGCGAGGCAAGGGCGCCATGCCACAGTTGGTGCACGGATAAAGCTTGTCGGCATCGACAAACTGAAGGGCTTTGCGCAGGGTATTGGCCACTTCTTCGGGCGTTTCAATGGTGTGGTTTGCCACATCAATGGCCCCAACCATGACTTTTTTGCCACGAATGAGCTCAATCAGGTCCATGGGGACATGGGAGTTGTGACATTCCAGCGAAATGATATCGATGCTGGATTTCTGTAGCTTGGGGAAGGCTTCTTCATATTGCCGCCACTCCGACCCCAGGGTCTTTTTCCAATCGGTGTTGGCCTTGATGCCATAGCCATAACAGATATGCACCGCCGTTTCGCATTTAAGGCCTTCAATGGCCCGTTCCAGGGTGGCGACGCCCCAGTCATTCACCTCGTCAAAGAACACGTTAAAGGCCGGTTCATCAAACTGAATAATGTCGACGCCCGCCGCTTCCAGTTCCCGGGCTTCTTCGTTGAGGATCTTGGCGAATTCCCACGCGAGTTTTTCGCGGCTTTTATAGTGGTTGTCATACAGCGTATCGATCATGGTCATGGGGCCTGGCAGCGCCCATTTGATCGGCTGGTTGGTTTGCTGGCGCAAGAACCTGGCGTCTTCGACAAACACCGGCTTTGGGCGCGCAACGGCGCCTACAACCGTCGGCACGCTCGCGTCATAGCGATCACGAATCCTGACGGTTTCACGCTTCTCGAAATCAACACCGCTCAGGTGTTCGATAAACGTGGTGACAAAGTGTTGGCGGGTTTGCTCGCCATCACTGACGATATCAATCCCGGCGTCTTGCTGCTCTTGCAATGCCAAGCGCAAGGCATCTTGCTTGCCTTCAATTAATTCGTCACCTTGCAACTTCCAGGGTGACCACAGCGTCTCGGGCTCAGCAAGCCAGGCCGGTTTTGGCAAGCTGCCAGCTGTAGAAGTGGGTAATAACTTTTTCATGACAGGCACAACCTTGTAAGTTTGATGAGTCAAGCGGCGTATTGCGCGGACCACTGTTCAAGCACAGCGTGATAGGGCTTGATGAAATTTTCCTCAACAAACCGGCCCTGCTCAATCGCCAGCCGACCACGCTCTTCTCGATCATAAACAATGCGTGTTAATGAATAATCCTGATGCTTCAAACTGGGTTGGTAGCGTTTTCCGGCGACAGAATTGGCATTGTAAATTTCAGGCCGGTAAATCTTTTGAAAAGTGTCCATCGTGCTAATGGTGCTGATAAGTTCAAGCGTCGTGTAATCACTCAGCACGTCACCGAAAAAATAAAATGCCAAGGGTGCAACACTGTTGGGTGGCATAAAATAGCGCACCTTCAAGCCCATCTTCTTGAAGTACTCATCGGTCAGCGAATACTCATCCTGCTGATACTCAACGCCCAATACCGGGTGCTGGTTTTCAGTTCGCTGATAGGTCTTGGTATTCGAAACGCTCAAGCAGATGACGGGCGACTTCTTAAAGTGCTGCCTGTACGCCGCTGAATTCACAAAGCACTTGAACAGCTTGCCATGCAAGTCGCCAAAATTATCGGGCGTGCTGAATTCAGCCTGGCCTCTGTTGTGGCCCAACAACACCACGCTAAAGTCATAGTCGCGTACATACGAAGAAAAATTATTGCCGACGATGCCCTCAAGGCGCTCATTGGTTTTGCGGTCCACAATCGTCGTTTTCAACACTTCAATCAGCGGAATGGCCTGCCCATTGCCTTCAACACCGATCTGCATTTGAGCCGAAACAATCTCGAGTTCGAGCGCATACCGATCACCGCCAGCGTTATCCCAATGCGCCAAGGCATTGAAGCGGTTATTAATCATCGTCAAGGTATTGCGCAGGTTTTCCTGACGACGCTCGCCCCTGGCCAAATTAGCAAAGTTAGTGGTGGTGCGCGTGTTTTCGGAGGGGCGATAGTGCTCGTCAAAACAAACACTCTTAATCGTAAATTCAAACGCGTTATCCATGACCACCTGACACCTTAAAAGTTGAGACAGACTTGAGTTCACTGCTTGCCTTTTAGCAACACGCCGACGTTGGGCCCAAGTCTTTACAGTTTCAATAATTAAGGTGGAGTCTATGCTGGCTATAGAGCAAGAGATAATGAAACGATTTCACTAAACCTTTAGCCCTGTTCATGATGGGTTGCCTCAAACCCAATGGGCCGAGCCATGGGCTGTTCAGCCCGAGACGCGCGCAAATAAGACCGCCTTGAGTGATACTGCCAGGCTCTCTTCCCACTCTGTTTTGCGCAGCTCAAAGGACCATGGATAAACCCAAAGACGCCGGCTTTGCCTATCAGACGGTCTACCGTTACCTCGTCGAGTTGATCGACGCCAGCCCGTCGTCAGGCGAACGCAAACTGCCGTCCCTGCGCCAATTGGCCGAGCGCCTTGGCGTATCGGTGTCGACCACCAAGTACGCCTACGCCTTGCTTGAGGATGAAGGGCGGATCTACGCGCGGCCCAAACAGGGTTATTTCACGAGGGCCATGGCTGCACGGGTAACAACTGAAACCAACCTGCTCGACCAAGTGTTCGCCAATGCCCGCCAGCCGGGAATGCTTGCCTTGAGCAGCGATGCACCGGCCATGCTGTTGTCGCTGGAAAACCCGCTGCTGATGCTTGAGCGTGAACTGACCCGCCAGCACCCACGCTCGCTGGCGCCGCTTTACTTACCCTTCGGTGAGCCCGAGTTGCGCACCGCATTGGCCGAGCGCTACACCCAATCCGCCGACCGCTACTGGCAGGCCGACCAGGTGTATATCGGCGCGGACTTGCACAGCGTGCTGGATGCGGCACTTAATGCCCTGGACCTGTGCGGCACCGTGGCGCTGGTGGAGTCACCGTGTTCGTGGGCGATTTTGCGCCAGTTGCAAGCGGCGAAGATTCGCGTGATCGAAATGCCGCTCGACGCCCACGGGCGTTTCGACCTGGCGGCGCTGGAAGGCGTGCTGATGCGTGAGCCGATTCGCCTGGCGGTGCTGTCGTCGACGGTGAATATCCCCCAGGGCGGGGTGATGCCGGCACAGGACAAGCAGCAGATCTGCCGCTGGCTGGCGGCGCGGGATATCTGGCTGTTCGAAAACGACACTTACGGCGAGTTGTATTTCGAAGCGCAGCCGCCGCGTTATCGCGACTTCGCCGACCTGCAGAAGCTGCTGGTGTTTTCGACCTTCGATAAAGTCATCGGCTCGGAAGCGCCGTATGGCTATGTGGTGTGCCACGAGCACGCGCCGCAATTGCAGCGGGTGTTTCTGGAGCGTGGGTTTCGCCTGTCACCGATCCGGCAAAAGGCGATCGCCAAGCTGCTCACCTCCAAGCGTATCGACGTGCATTTGAAAGCGCTGCGGGCGCTGCTGCTGGAGCGCATGACCGGCATGAAAGCCTTGCTGGAGGAACATTGGCAGGTGATCGCGCCCCAAGGCGGCGCCAGCTTCTGGCTGCAAGCGCCGCATGCGGTGGATATGCGTCAGGTATTTGAGCGGCTGCTGGCCCAACGCATCGTCATCGCCCCTGGCGAGCTGTTCAGCCAGCATGGCGCCTGGCCGCAACACCTGCGCCTGAGCTACACCCTCGACTGGAGCAAGGATATCGCCCAGGCCGTGAAGCGATTGGCCGAGGCGATCGATCAAAGCCCGTAGCAATGCCGCGCTTCAGGGAAACGGCCATGGCGCACATCGTCGGCAAACCGCTCGCAGGCATCGCGAATCACCGCGCCTACATCTGCGTACTGTTTGACGAAGCGCGGCAGGTGTTCGCCGCCCAGGCCCAACAGGTCTTCGGTCACCAACACTTGGCCATCGCAGGCCGGTGAAGCGCCAATGCCGATGGTGGGCATCTTTGAATCCAGGGTGATCTGCCGCGCGACGCCTTCGGCCACACCTTCGAGCAGCAGGCCGAAGGCGCCCGCCTCCAGGTTGGCACGGGCATCTGCGGCAATCACTGCAGCAGTTTCGGCGGTAAGCCCTTGGGCCTTGAAGCCGCCCATCACGTTGACGAACTGCGGCATCAGCCCCACATGGGCCATCACCGGAATGCCGCGCGCCACCAGAAACTCGACGGTGCCCGCCAACGCCACGTTGGCCTCCAGCTTCAGCGCATCGCAACCAGTGCGCGCCAGCACTTGGGCGCAGTTGCGAAACGCTTGCTCGTTGGATTCCTGATAACTGCCAAAGGGCATGTCGGCAATCACGCAGGCCAGGCGCGTGCTGTCGACCACGGCGCGGGTGTGGCCGATGATTTCTTCCAGCTGCATGCTCAAGGTCGAGGCCCGGCCGTAGCCGACCATCGCCGTGGAATCACCCACCAGAATGAAGTCGACCAGCGGGTCGATCAGCTTGGCGATGGCGCTGGAGTACGCGGTGAGGGAGACGATTTTCTGCTGGCCCTTCATGGCGACCAGTTGCGGGACGGTGAGGCGTTTGGTGCGGGTGTGGAGGCTCATCGGTTTTTTCCGTTTGTGCTGAATTCACGGCCCGATTATTGGTAAAACCCCAGAGCGTTCAATGCACAGATTGACGCTAAAAAGCGACCCAGGTTTTTAACCTGATATCATCCGGGCCTTCACCCATCAGGCACCGACACATGAACCGCCAGAAAAAACTCAAGCAGCTCTTCAAGGCTAAAGCCAAGAAGGCCAGCGCCAAACTGGCGCCGAAAAGCAAAGACAAGTACATCAGCAAGGCAGACCGCGCCAAACTCGAAGCCGAGGCCGATCAAGCCTCAACCAGCGGCGCCGACACGCCCGCTTGAAGGCGTCCCCACCTCATATTTGCTCCAGATACGCCGCAGGTGCCGGGCTGACCCAAAGCCTGCGCGCTCGGCGACGGTTTCCATGTCCAGGCTCGACGCCATGAGCAGTTCACGGGCCACGGTGATACGCAGCGTGTGCAGGTAATCCAGCGGGCTGATGCCAACGTGTTCGTGGAACAGCCGCGCCAGGTGTCGGCTGCTGGTGCACGCTAGTTCGGCCATGCGTGTGACGGTCCAGGCTTCACAGGGCGCCGCGGTGATGGCGTCCTGCACACGGTGCACGGCCGGGTGCAGGTGGTTGCGACCGGTGATCCAGGCTGAGAGCTGCGGGTCGGCGCCGCTGCGACGCATGTACACCACCATGTCGCGCGCCACGCTGCAGGCCAGGCGTGGCCCGGCCAACTCGGCGAGCAGGTGCAGCATCAGGTCGATGCCCGCCGTGACACCGGCGCTGCAACTGACCGGGCCGTCCGTCACATACAGCCGGTTTTCCAACACGCGGGCCTTGGGCGCCAGGGCCTGCAATGCCTCGCACAGCGCGTGGTGGGTGGTGCACTGGCGGCCATCGAGCAACCCCGCGCGGGCGGCACTTAATGCGCCGGCGCACACGCAAACCAGCCGCTGGCCCGACGCTGCAAACACGCTTTGCAGCCATTGGGTCAAGGTGTCGCTTGCCGACTCGAACGCCTGCTGCTGCGCCTTGCTCACCTTTGACGTGGAGCCGACCAACACCACCAGCGTGCCGGGCGCCAGGCTTGGCGGCAGGGGCGCCAAGCCGGCCAGCGGCAAGCCAATCGAGGTTTGCAGGGACGGCACCGGGCTGACGTACTGCAAGTCGAAGTCGAGAGCCGCAGGGTCCTCGCTCTGCGCGGCCAGGCGCAGCACCTCGGCGGGGCCGGCCAAGTCCAGCATCAGCACATTGGGCAACAGCACGAACAGCACCGGCACGCTCACGGGTTCAACGCTCCAGCGCCTGGGCGACGGTGACGATGCGCGCAAAGCGCTCTTCCAGCACCAGTTCGGTACGCTCACGAATCTCGGCGGCGCTGTATTCGCGGCCACTGCGTGCGTGGGTCATCGGGAAGGTCAGGGTCGCCTCGCTGACAAAATCCACCGTAAAACCACTGTCCGACGCCTGCCGGGTGGTGGTTTCGCAGCACTGTTCGGTGCGGATGCCACTGATGATCAGCGCGCTCACGCCCATCTCCGTAAGCCGTGCAGACAAAGGCGTGCCGGCGAAAGCACTGTGAAAGCGCTTGTGGATGATCAGGTCGGGGTTGATCGACAACTCGCTCAAGGTTTTGACATTGCCCGATGCCATCGAAAAGTGCCCTTGGTCTTCAACATGGAAGACTTGTATCACCGGGATGCCCTGTTGAACACACCCATCGATCAGCGCTTGCTGTTTTTCCAGGAACAACGGCAGGTCATTTTCGGACCAGTAAGCAGAATGACGGAACGAATGCTGCACATCGATAACGATAAGGGCTTTGCGGCTCATGACAGGTCCTTGTGGCTTGCATCACAGTGGTTGATGCAAGCCATGGTAAGCACCCGCGCCGATGAGCGACAGGCAGGTGCCGGACCACTTCAGGACCGATTCAGACATACCGGCTCAGCGGCGCAAATCACCCTGGGACGTTTGCGCACGATGAGCAATTACTTGGCGAACAGCTGGCTCATGTCCTTGAACGCCTTGAACTCCAGGGCGTTGCCGCACGGGTCGAACAGGAACATGGTGGCCTGCTCGCCCACCTCACCCTTGAAGCGGATGTAGGGTTCGATCACAAACTGGGTTTCCCGCGCGCGCAGCCGATCGGCCAAGGCTTCCCACTGGTCCCATTGCAGGATGATGCCGAAATGCGGCACCGGCACATCGTGGCCGTCCACCGCGTTGGAGTGCACCGACTCCTGGGAATGCGTCTTGGGGTGCTCGTGAATCACCAGTTGGTGGCCGTAGAAATCGAAGTCGACCCATTGCGCACTGGAGCGACCTTCCGAAAGGCCAAACACATCGCCGTAGAAGTGACGCGCGGCGGCCAGGTCGTAGACGGGAATCGCTAGGTGAAAGGGAGAAAGGCTCACGGTGGCTACCTGCAAGTTCTGTTTGGTTAGAACCCGATTCTTCACCAGAAAGCCCCACGGATAAAGCGGATATCCTTCGCCCTGAGCCTCAAAAATTTCGATGCTCGCGCCCTACTTCGGCGCACCCAGCACTTCGATGACGCACGCCCTGAATAATTCGAAGAGCGGCAATTGGCGCTGGGTGTACTTGGTCAGCAGCACGATTTCACGGTAGAACGTGAGCTTGTCCAATCGCAAAACCCGCACGTCACTGCCGTGTTCCAGCCACAGGCCGGCCAGGGGCACCAGCGACACGCCGAGGCCGCTGCGTACCATCTTGACGATGGCGTCCAGCTCGTCGAGTTCCAGCGCTTGCCGGGTCTGGATCTTGTGTTCCTTGAGAAACTGCGTGACCTGGCGCCCGCCGAACGAGCCACGGTCATACCGCACGAAGGGTTGCTCGCGCAGGATCTGCAGCGGGTCGTCGCCCTGCACGTCCTTGGCGGTAATCAGCACAAAGGGTTCGCGGGCGATCACTTCGATATTCAGGTCCTTGGGCAGGTTGAACGGCGGGTGGATCATGATCGCCAAATCCAGCTCACCGGCATCCACCTGGCTGAGCAGGTTGAGCGAAACGCCGGGCACCAGGCTGACCTCGATAAACGGCGCGCGGCGTTTAAGCGCGACCAGCGCCTGGGGCAGGAGGCCGGTTTGCACACTGCCGATGGCGCCGATGCGCAGCGAACCCTGAAAGTTGTTGGCGCTGTCGGGCGCGCCCATGCGCGAGAAAATATCGAGGATCTCCTCCGCCAGCGGCACCGCGCGCTGCCCGGCCGCATTGAGCGTGGCGGAGCGACCGGTGCGGTCGAACAGCTTGACGCCCAGGGCGTCCTCGAGGTGTTTGATCTGCGCACTCACCGCCGATTGCGTCAGCCCCACCTGCTGCCCGGCGGCGGCGAAAGTGCCACGGCGGGCGGCGCTTACGAAGGTTCTCAGTTCTCTGATCATGGGCCTGCCTTATAGGTCGTTGGGGTTCAGCAACCGCTCAAGGCCACCTGCGGTCGCTCGCCTGCGAAGAAGAACGGCCGCAGGCGCACACCGACGCTGTTACCGATAAACGCTGCCACCAACCACACCCAGCCATGCAGGCTGCCGGAGGCGATGCCGCTGAAGTACGCGCCGATGTTGCAGCCGTAGGCCAGGCGCGAGCCATAGCCCAGCAGCAAACCACCGATCACTGCGGCCACCAGCGAGCGTGCCGGGATTTTCAGGCTTGGGGCAAAACGCCCGGCCAGGCCCGCAGCCAACAGCGCGCCGAGGACGATGCCGATGTCCATCACGCTGGTGATGTCTTCCCACACGGGCGCTGCCAGGGCTTTGGCATTGCCCGGCATTTGCCAGAACGCCCAACTGGCCACGTCCACACCCAAGCCGCTGGCCACTTTGGCGCCCCATAGCGCGAACGCCGAGGTAATGCCCCATGGCCGCCCGGCCAGCGCCAGCGTCGCATAGTTAAGCAGCGCCAAACCGATTGCCCCCCAAACCAATGGCCAAGGCCCGCGCAGGAAGCGGCGCAGGCCGATGTGCTCGCTGCTCACGCCGGGTTCAAGCTGGCCGTGACGGCCCTTCTCCAAACGCACGGTGACCAGTGCGATGACCGCGAACACGGCCAGGCTCAGAATCATGGCCGGCAACACGCCGAAGCTCTTGACGATGGACACCGCCGGGAACGCCGGCAACGCGAACCACCAATCCACATGGTGCGTGGCAATCAGCGAACCGCAGATAAAAAACAGCAGCGTCACCAGCATGCGCGCATTGCCGCCGCCCACGGTGAACAGCGTGCCGGACGCACAACCGCCGCCCAACTGCATGCCGATACCAAAGATAAACGCCCCGAACACCACCGACACCCCAGCCGGTGCTACCAGCCCGACCACCGGCTGCCCGAACAACGTGCCCGCGCCCAATGCCGGGAAGAACAGCAACACCGCCACCGCCAGCATGACCATCTGTGCGCGCAAACCGGCGCCGCGTCGATCATTGATAAATACGCGCCAGGCCGACGTGAATCCGAAAGCGGCGTGGTACAGGGTCAAGCCCAATGCGGCGCCGACCACCAGCAACAGCACCTGGCGCGAGCCGACGCTGTTTTGCAGGAATACGGCACCGGCCACCAGGATGATAAAAGCCGCCAACGGCGCGATAGGCTTGCGCGCGGGGGTCAGGGAAAGGGAGGTGCTCATGGGCTTTCTCGGATTTGATCGGGGGGGAAGTTTGGCGGTGAGTATAAACCCTGACAGGGTCGGCCTTTGCAGGAATTCAGACGGCCAGGCAACGCCTGCGAAGGTGGCAACGTTTAGTTTCGCCGGGTGTATTGCTTGAACAAAAAACCTACAGTAACCTCCGCCAAGGCAGCCACCAATGGGTGGCAGGAATGGATTCTGGCCCGCTGTCCGGTGGGCTCTGACAAGGAAGTTAAAGCATGCACACGGCTATCAGTCCGACCATCTATACGCTCGGCCCCGAGGGTACCAATTGCGCCACCGCCGCGCAGTGGTGGCTTGATTCTCGTGAAGCGCGCAATGGCACGCAGCGAATTGTTCTGCATGAGACGCTTGAGCAAGCCTTTGATGAGTTGTCCGGAAAACAGGACGGCTATCTTTTAAGCTGCGCCGCGTACCCCGATTTGCATACGCTGATTTTTACCCGCCTGGGCGATATGGAGCTGTGCGACAGCTTCATCATGCCGACCCACTCCATGGTGCTTGCCAGCCGTACCAGCGCCGACCAGATAAAGAGTGTGGCAACCCATCCCGCGCCCCAATCCCTGGTGGCAAGCCACTACCGCAAAGTGTTCGCCAACAGCAATGCCGATGCCGCCGTGCTGTGCAGCACTGGCCAGGCAGATGCGTGCGTGACCACCGTGGTCGCGGCAGACCTGCATGAGCTGAACATCATTGAGGATTTCGGCCAGGTGCCGATGGCCTTTCTGGTCCATTCGCTGAAGCGAGCCGACCATGCAAAAGCCTGATCCGCTGTCGACCCTGGTCAATATCGTCGATGAAGTGCGTGCCCGCCAGGAACTGGATGGCAGCATCAAGGCGCCGAACGTAGCCGACCATGCCCTCATCAACCGCTTGATCACCGAGCTCGACCGGCACGCCGCAATCATCGACGGGCTATCTGCGCCGCTGTTGACGGCGACCCTGGAAGACCTGGGCAACTGGCTGAAGAATGGCCTGGATCAACGGCCTCTATTCGATAAGACTCTCGCCAGTTTCAACACCCCTGCACCCGGCGACGCCTTGTTTCTACTGGCCCCCATGCGCGCGACCAACGGCCCTGACCCCGAAGGCTTTCGGCTGGAGCTGGTCACCGGCTACCGCAGTGAAACCCCTTACCTGGCAAAGGCCGCGCAGTACACCGAGCAGTACGTGGCACCGTTTCAATGCATCAAGCTTGGAGCGGCCTCGAAGGGGTTCCTGCAAGGCAATTGCATTGTGCTGTTTCCAGAGTCCGTGGCGACGGCAGCCAAGGTCGATAAACAGACCTTCGCGCTGTTCTTTTTCAGCAAGTTTCTGCGTATCTACAACGAGCAGACACTCGTCGAGGCAGACCGCTTGTTCGGGCGCCAGAGCCCGTTCCTGTTCGGCCAATTGAGCAGCCGCCAGATGTCTGAGTCAGACATGTACGACGCGCGTTGCCTGTGGGGTTATTACCACGACTATGCGCACCACACCGGGCCACGCCCGTTGGACAAAAACCTGTACATAAAGCTGAATTGGTTTACCGGCCTGTTGGAAGAGACCAAGTGTGACCTGATTACGGTGCGCCTGGTGCTGGAACATCGTCCGGACTTTTGGCGTGAAATCGCCGAGTTCATCCTGCTCGAGCGCATGTTCCGCTACCCCAAGGGCTCGGACCAGCACATGACGTTCGATGCCGGCACCGGGATTTTGCTCTTTGAGATGCTGATCAATGCCAAGGCATTGGTCGAAACCGAGCACGGCCACCTCAGCTTTGACAGCGAGCGTCTTGACCAAAAGCTTGTGTCGATGATTGCCGATATCGAGGCCCTCGAAGCACTCGACGACGAGGCCTACCTGGCGGGTGCCAAAGCCTATGTTCAGCAACATCTGGGCACACCGCAAACCCCACTGGCACGTTTCAATTTCCCGGCCACGCACTACGCACGCCGCGTGCTGGCCGAGTGCCCCCAATGAATGCATTGAAGGTCCGTCTGCTGCTGTTCACCGTGGCCATTCTCGCGTTGTTCTCGATCAGTTGGCTGCTGTCGAAAAACCTGCTCGGTAGCATTTCGGTGATGCATGCCGTTGGGCTCAGGCTGTGGGCCACAACCGCCGCCTTATGGTTGATCGTGGCGTTCGGCACGCGACCGCCGCTGGCATCCAAGCCGCTGCTCGCAAGAATGCCGGGGTTTTTCATCCTGTCGATCCTGGGGTTCTCGCTCTATTTTGTCTGCAGCTTCGGCGCCTTGAAAACGCTGAAAGCCAGCGACCTGACCATGGTCCTGGCGACGATTCCGGGCATTACCTACCTGCTGGGCCTGCTGACACGCAGCCTGGGGTTTTCCTGGCTCAAACTGGCGGGTGTGGTGATCGTCAGTGTCGCGGCGCTGGCGTTCAATACCCACACCGGTGACGTTAGCGCAGTCAGCCCGTCTGGCATTGCGCTGGCCCTGGTCGCGGCGCTTTCCTACGCCGTTTATGGCCTGCTGTCCAAGCGCTACCTCAAGGATTTGCCACTGATCAACTCGCTGGCCTGGGTCACACTGATCGCCGCGGCGTGCTTTGTGCCGCTGTTCATTCTCGACCCCGCGCCCTTGTTGCGCCTGAACCTTGAGGATGCGCTCAAAGTGCTGATCCTGGGGGCTGCCTGCTCGGCGCCGGTGTATGTGTTGTACCAGAAGGTTTTGGCCGAGGGCGGCGTGCTGTATGCCAATGCGATTGGCTTGCTGGCACCGTTCGCCGTGGTCACCGGTGAGTGGTTGATCGGCTCCGGCACGACCTTGGGTGCAGTAAAAATCGTCGCGATGATTGCGGTCATGGTGGGGATCACCCTGTTATTCATGGATGCATCAGGCGCCTCGGGCTGGACGTTCAAGCGTCGTGCCCCAAACCAACCGGTTAGTGAGGAAATACAATGAAAAAGCTGGCGTTGGTTTGCCACCGCAGTGCCAAGTTGTCCTTTGTATTTGAGGCCGCAGAAGCGGCAGGTATTGAACTGGTACTGATTTACGACACGACCGAAAGCGCCCCCGCGCACTTGCCGGCAGTCACGTCGACCTGGCAGCTGCCGGTTTTCGACGAGCCGCAGCTGGCGTTGGAAGCGTTCGCGGCCGGCGTGCAAGAGAGAGGGATTGGCGGGGTGATGACGGTTCGCGAAGAAGCGATCATCTGGACGGCACTGGCGGCGCAAAAAATCGGTACCCCTGGCATCGATCCGCATGTGGCGGCGCTGGCCCGCAACAAGTACCTGATGCGCCAGGCCTTTGCCGAGGCAGGCTTGAGGTCGCCGGGCTTTTGCTACATCGATAACCCGCACGACCTGTCGCAAACCCGCGCCCTGGGGTTGCCACTGGTGATCAAGCCGCTCTCCGGCTGGTCGAGCACCGGTGTGATGCTGGCCAAAACGGCCGAAGAGCTTCCCGCCCTCGTCAACGCGGTCTGGGAGGTCCAGAGCAAGGACCTGGCTCGTTTCTATGACCAGGACAAAGCCGCAGGCCTGGTTGTTGAACAGTATTTGCCGGGTAAAGAATTCGTTGTGGAGTGCTTTGTCGATATCGAAGGGGTGCATGTCCTGGCAGTGGGCGACAAGGGCCAACCCGAAGGGCCCTGGTTTGAAGAAACGATCTACCGCCAGCGTCGAGATATCGACGCCCCCTTGATCATGGCCCTGTGTGAGACCGCGCGCGCCGGGGTCAAGGCACTGGGCATTACCATGGGCGCCGCCCATGTGGAGCTGCGCCTGGATGCCAACCAGCAAGCGTATGTGATTGAAATCGGCGCACGCATAGGGGGCTCGGGGGTCTCGCACTTTGTGGTGGAACAGAGCACCGGCGTGTCGTTCGCCGCACTGTGCATGAAGGCCGCCCTGGGTTTGCCCACCCCGGCACTGCCCGATGTGCTGCCGGCCGCCAGAGTGGCAGCAAACTACATCATTCCTCTGCGCGGCGATGGCCGTTTCAACGGTTTCAGCGGGCTGGAAAAGGTCGCGGAGCACCCTGAAACCGCCCGGATCGTGACTTTTTTCGAGGCAGGGCATCTTTCACCACCACCTCCCGCGTTTGGCGGCTACCCAGGCTTCATCTTCTCGGTACATGCCTCGGATGAGGCGGCGAGCGCTTACCACCAATGGCTTGATGCTTCCTTGAGCATCAACTGGAACCAATAAATACCACCCGTAGCCGGGTTCGGGAGTCGTGATATGGAACATCCGCAACTGGATTGGAATAACCTGGGTTTCAGCTACAGGAAAACCGACCTTCGTTACATCGCACATTGGCGTGACGGTCAGTGGCAGGAAGGTGCACTGACCGAAGATAACCAGCTGCATATCAGCGAAGGCTCAACCGCGTTGCATTATGGCCAGCAGTGTTTTGAGGGGATGAAGGCCTACCGTTGCAAGGATGGTTCGATCAACCTGTTTCGCCCCGATCAGAATGCTGCCCGTATGCAGCGCAGTTGCTCACGGCTGCTGATGCCGCCCGTCTCGACCGCGCAATTCATTGATGCCTGCAAGCAGGTGATCAAGGCCAACGAACGCTTCCTGCCGCCCTACGGAACAGGCAGCTCGCTGTATCTACGACCTTTCGTCATCGGTGTGGGCGATAACATCGGTGTGCGTACCGCGCCGGAGTTTATCTTCTGCGTGTTTTGCATCCCGGTCGGCGCGTTGTTCAAAGGCGTGTTGCAACCGAGCAACTTCATCATTTCGGACTACGACCGCGCCGCCCCCAATGGCACCGGCGCCGCCAAGGTCGGCGGAAACTACGCGGCCAGCCTGCTACCCGGTACCGAGGCACGGCAGGCGGGTTTTGCCGACTGCATTTACCTCGACCCGCTGACCCATAAAAAAATCGAAGAAGTCGGCTCGGCGAATTTCTTTGCCATCACCCATGACAACACCTTTGTGACCCCGCGTTCGCCTTCAGTATTGCCTGGCATCACCCGCGCCTCGTTGATCGAGCTTGCGCAAAGCCGTCTGGGGCTCAAGGCGGTGGAAGAGGATGTGTATATCGACAACCTGGCGGCGTACAAGGAAGCCGGCGCGTGCGGCACCGCGGCGGTTATCACACCGATTGGCGGTATCCGCTACAACGATCACCTGCATGTATTCCACAGTGAACATGAAGCCGGCCCGATGACCCAACGTTTGTTCAACGAGTTGACGGGCATCCAGAACGGCGACGTTGAAGCGCCGGCAGGCTGGATCGAAAAAGTCTAAAGCCCTGAGGCGCTCGCTGTGCCGACACCCCGTGGGTGTCAGTACAGCGGGCCGATCAAGCGTCAGTCAGACCGGCCGAAAAAGCTCATGTCCGCCCCACCGAACCGGTAACCGGCAAGTTGCCGAGCAACTTGAGCCCGGTGCTTTTCACAAAGGTGTCGTAGTCCATCGGCTTCTGGATACGGGTTTCGGCGTTGGGCAGCACATAGGCCCAGGCACGTTTGGACGAAGCGTCGTACACCAGCTTGAACAGGCGTGTCGGCACCCACACCTTGTTGTCGCCGATGGTGCTGTAGCCGGCATCAAACAACGGGCCGGTGAACACAAACACATTACCGCCTGCACGTACCGCGAACTTGCGCACGTCGGCCTCGACCTTGCTCCAGATCTTGCGGTTATTGGTGGGGTCTTGCGGCACCATGTTCGACAAGGCGAAGGACTGCGCCATGGCATTTGCACTTGGCGCATCGGCGGCCGGGGACTGGTGGCCGCGGTCAACCGCCGGGTGCTGGCTGCGGTAGTCGCTCAGCTCGGCGCGGGCGCCTTTGGGAATGCGCGGGTCGGGATAAAACTGGTTGGTGCGCTCTTCACCCTTGGCATCTTTCAACTGTGCGGCGTTCAAACGCTCGACCACCACCAAAGGCGTCTTGCTGGTTTGCGAGTAGAGCACCGCAAAGTGATCCGAACACAGCGCCATGGGTTTCATCGAGGCGGGTACGGTGGCCGTGTTGATCGGCGTGGCGCCAGGAAACAGGTCCGCGCAGCCGTCGAAGGAGAGCTGCTTTTCTTGACGGGAATAGAGACCAAGGGCCGCGCTTTGGCTGATGGAGCTTGAGCGCGAAGTGTGTTCATGGGCCGGTGGTTTGATCAGGTCCAGCAGGCTGCGGGCCTGCGCGCCGGGCGAGAGCAGAACACACGCCGACAGGCCGACTGCAATAATGCGTAAGTGCATGTTTTATATCTTAAAGTGAGGAGCCTAATGGACCCTCACTTTAAACTTTAGTGCGACGCCTGACGGATCGAATTCCAGGCCGCCTGAGCCAGGCTCCCCACCTCGTTAAAGCACGCCAGCGCTTCACGCAGGATGCTGCGCCTGCCGGGGAAGCCACTTGCCGAACTGGCAGGCGGCACCATGACCGTGAAGCTCGCTTAGCGCCTATTGCCCCGCCACCGCTGGCCCATCGGCTGACCGCCGTCCCGGTTTGAAGCCATGGGCATGCGCCGCGCAGGCAATCACCAACGCCACCAGCAGCAACAGCGCCATTGCCCATGGAAATGAGGCGGCGCCCCACGTCTCCAGCAACACGCCACCGACCACGCCGCTGGCCGCAATGGCGCTGTTCCACGCCACCACGTTCAGCGACAGCGCCACGTCCGCGCCCTCTCCAGCGGCATCGGCCAATGCGGTTTGCAGCAGTGTCGCGGCGCCACCAAAACTCAGGCCCCACACGGCCACGCCGAGGTAGATCACCTGCGGCACGCTACCCAAAAAGCCGAACACCAGGGTTACCGCCGCAAACGTCACCAGGCTTGCCAGCACGGTCTTGCGCAACAGCGGTTCGACCAGTTTGGCCGTCAACCAGATCCCCAGCAGCGCGGCAATGCCGAACACCAGCAAGACTAAATCCACACGTTCAGCCAAGCCTGCACGCGCCACAAACGGGGCAATGTAGGTGTACAGAATGTTGTGTGCCAGCATCCAACTGATCACCACCGCCAGCACCGGCCGCACGCCGGGCGTGGTCAGCACTTGGCCCAGGGACAGCCGCTGGTGCGCAGGCTGCGGTGGATAGTCCGGGACTTTCACCAGCACCCACACGATCAGCAGCAGCGTCAGCGCCGACATCAGGCCGAACGTCGTACGCCAGCCCACCAGGCCGCCCAGCCAAGTGCCCAGCGGCACACCCAGCGACAACGCAATCGGCGTACCCACCATGGCCAGTGCCAGCGCCCGACCCTGTTGATGCGGCGCAACCATGCGCCGGGCATAACCGGCCAGCAGGCTCCAGGCCAGCCCTGCCGCCACGCCGGCAAAGAACCGCGCCACCAGGGTTACGCCGTACTGGGACGACAGCGCGGTGATGGAGTTAAACAGCAGAAAGCCGACGATAGTCAGCAGCAACACGTTGCGCCGCCGCCAGCCTCGGGTGGCAATGGTCATGGGAATCACCGCCAGCACCGACCCCAGCGCGTAGGCCGTGACCATCTGCCCGGCCATCGACGGCGAAATCGCCAGGCCGTCGCTGATCAACGGCAACAGCCCTGCGGGCAGGGTTTCGGTGACGATGCAGATAAAGCCGGTCATGGCCAGGGCGAGCAAGGCGCCAATGGGCAGACGGTCGGATACCGCAGATAGGCTGAGTGAGGGTGTCACGGGAGACTCCTTGAGATGACTTAGATACTGATCGATATAAATGTTGCGTGCACACACAGCTCGTTGTCAACGACTTATGTATCGACTAGTATTTATCTCGCTTACCCAGAGGATTCCCGACATGGCACAAATGGGCCGCCCGCGTAATTTCGACCGAGACCAGGCCGTGGAACAGGCCATGCACCTGTTTTGGCAGCACGGTTACGACGCCACCTCCCTCGCCCAGCTCAAGGCCGGGTTGGGTGGCGGTATCTCCGCGCCGAGTTTTTACGCCGCATTCGGCTCCAAAGAAGCGCTGTTCGATGAATGCGTGCAGCGTTATCTGGCCACCTACGCCCAGGTCACCGAATGCCTGTGGGATGAGGCTTTGCCCCCGCGTAAGGCCATCGAAACCGCGCTGCGCCAGTCAGCACGCATGCAGTGTGAAGACGGGCACCCCAAAGGCTGCATGGTGGCGCTGGGCGTGATGAGCGCACCCAGCCCGGAGAACGCGCGGGTCGCGGACGCGCTGACGCAATCGCGCGTGCGCACCCGGGCCGGGATTGTGGCCTGCATTGAGCGCGGGATACGTCTTGGGCAATTGCCGGGCACCACGCAGGCAGCGTCGATGGCGACGGTATTTGACAGTTTCTTGCAGGGCGTTTCGATTCTGGCGCGCGATAACGTGCCGCATGTGGCTATCGACGCGGCGATCACTCAACTCCTGCTGACATGGGATGTTGCAGCCTCAACCGTCGCACCGCGCACCCACTTCAATCACGCCTGAACCGGCCCGTTATCGGCCCAGCCGATGCACACCCGCGAATTATCGATTTGAGCCTTTGTTGAAGCGCCCCGACTATGGGGCCACTTCCAACAACAAAAACAAAGGACTCGCCATGACTGCCCGATTTCACAACCCAGTAGACACGCGTTTCGGCTGCGGCAGCCTGCTCGAGCTTGCCGACATCACCCAGGGCCAGACCGTGGCGCTGGTGACCTTTCCCGAAGCGCGTGGGCTGGGCCTGGTGGAACGCATCCAGGACCTGCTCGGCGACCGCCTGGTGTACCTCATCGAAGACGTGCAGCCCAACCCCGACGTGGCGCAACTGCGCGATACCTATGAACGTTTCTGGCAGGTAGCCGGCGACTGTGATGCGGTGATTGCCGTGGGCGGCGGCAGCGCGATCGACACGGCCAAAGCGCTGATTGTGGGCACCGAGTCCGGCCGTTTCGATGAGTTGCTGGCGTTGCTGGCCACGGGCAAACCCTTTGTGCCTGCGCGCAGCAAAATCCTGATTGCCGCGCCCACCACGGCGGGAACCGGCAGTGAAGTCACGCCTTGGGCCACCATTTGGGACTCGGCGAGCCTGAAAAAGTACTCGCTGCACCTGGCGTGTACCTGGCCGAAGGTGGCGATCATCGACCCACAATTGATGCTCACCGTGCCCGCCGGCGTCACCGTCTCCACCGGGCTGGACGCCTTGTCCCATGCGTTGGAAGCGGTATGGAACATCAATGCCAACCCCATCTCGGATACGTTCGCCATTTCGGCCATCGAAGACATCCTCGAATGCCTGCCGTTGCTGCGGCGTGACCTGGCCAATCAGGAACTGCGCTCGCGCATGGCGTTGGCGGCCCTTAAAGCCGGGTTGGCGTTCTCCAACACCAAGACCGCCCTCGCCCATTCCATCTCCTACGAAATGACCCTGCACCACGGCCTGCCGCATGGCATTGCCTGCTCGTTCACGCTGCCGCTGGTGCTGGGCCTGGCCTGGGGTCGCAACGCAGCGCGTGACCGAACCCTTCAGCGGATTTTCGGCAGCGACTTGCAGCACGCCCAACACAGGCTGCGCGACTTTCTGCACAGCCTTGAGGTGAAGACGGAGTTTGCCGACTACGGTGTAACAGCCTCCCAGGCCGAAGCCATGATCAACTTCGCCCTGCAGGGCGCACGCGGCAAAAACTTCATCGGTGCCCACGCCGCCTGAAGCCAGCCGTTTACCCCTGTAGCGACGATTTCCTGCCGCACCCTCGCAAGAGTGCGCCCACCGACACCACTCGGTGGGAACCAACAATAAAAAGGAAAAGATCATGAACCGTGCCCAAGCCTTGCCTGGCCTTACCGTGAAAACCGCCTCGTTTCGAGTCGCCCAATGGCGAATGCTGCTGGCAGCGATGTTCTGCTACCTGTTTTTCTACACTGGCCGGCAAACCTTCGGTTTTGCCATCCCCGGCATCCAGGCCGAGTTCGGCTTGACCAAGGAAACCCTCGGCTGGGCCTCTGCGGCCATGCTGTGGGCCTACGCTATCGGCCAGGCCATCAACGGCAACCTTGCCGATAAGTTTGGCGGGCGGCGCATCATGACCCTCGGCGCGGTGCTGTCGTGCGCCGCCAACTGGGTGACCAGCTTTGCCGGCGGTTTTGCCAGCCTGATCCTGCCCTGGGGTCTCAATGGCTATTTTCAGGCCTTGGGCTGGGCGCCCGGCAGCCGGCTGATCTCCAACTGGTGGAGCGCGGGCGAGCGCGGCAAGGTCTACGGCTTTTATGTCTTCGCCGCCGGTTGCGCCTCGATCCTGTCCTACGTCACATCGATTATCGTGCTTGAAGTGCTGCAACTGGAATGGCGCTGGATCTTCCGCTTGCCGGTGCTGCTGATGCTCGCCGGCGGCATCATCTTTTACCTGGTGGCCCGCGAACGCCCACAGGACATGGGTTTCGAAGCCCTTGCCGATACCGGCGTGGCCAATGCCGAAGACAAGAACCATGAGGTGGCGCACGGCGCCGTCGAAAGCTCGTTACAGCGCTACAAGGCGGTGCTGAAAAATGCCCGCCTGATCATCGCAGCCGTGTCCCTGGGGTTTCAGAACGCTGCGCGCTACGGCTTGATCGTGTGGGTGCCGGTGCACTTCCTGGGCGCCAACTGGAAAAGCGGCGACAGCCTGGTCGACCCCAAGTGGATCACCGTTGCCTTGCCCGTTGGCATGGCCATCGGCGCCTTGAGCAATGGCTGGGTGTCGGACAAGCTGTTCGGCTCAAAACGCTACCTGGCGATCATGCTGTACATGGTCCTCGGTGCCGCCACCAGCCTGTGGATGTGGAGCCTGCCGCCGCATAGCGCCATCGGCCTGGTCGCGTTGTTTCTGTGTGGCTTTTTCGTCTATGGGCCGGCGTCGAGTTTCTGGGCACTGTGCCCGGACCTGGTCGGCGCCAAGCGCGCCGGGACCGCGACCGGTGTGATGAATTTCTCGTCCTATCTGTTTGCCGGGCTGGCGGAACCGCTGATCGGCAGTATGCTCGACAGTACCGGCAACACGTCGCTGATCTTTCTGGTGGTGACGACTGCCTGCCTGAGCAGCGCGGTGGTCGCACTGTTCATCAGACGCTGAGCCAGCCACAGGACCTTTGCATGTACCAGTACCACAAGTGGCTGCGCTCCTTTCATGCGGTGGCGAAGACCGGCAGTTTCACCCTCGCCGCCGAGTTCCTGAGTGTTGGCCAGCCGACCGTCAGCGAACAGGTGAATGCCCTGGAAAGGAAGTTCTCCGTTGAGTTGTTCCACCGGCGCGGGCGTTTTGTCGAAATGAGCGCCGCTGGCCATCAACTGTATGCGATCACCCAGGGGCTGTTCGGGCAAGAGGATGAAGCCGTGCAATTGCTGCAGAGTTTCAAGCAACGCAAGCTCGGGATGTTGCGCCTGGGTGCGGTGTCGCCGCCGATTGCGATGAACCTGACGTATGAGCTGATGCAACGTCACCCGGACATCGAGCTGGAAACCTCCTTCTCACCCGAAAAGGAAACCCTGGACCGGCTGTTCAATTTTGATATCGATGTGGCGATCCTGGCGCTGTCCGAATTCGACCAGCGCTTCGACACGCAGCTTTACCACCGTTACCCGATCATTGCCGTGGTGCGCAACGACCATCCCTGGGCCAGCCAGAAGGAGGTGCATGTGGAGCAGATCAGTCAGGAGAAATGGGTGATGCGTGAAAAAAGCTCGCGCACCCGCCAACTGGTGGAGGAAAGCTGCACACGCCTGGGTGTCTCGCTTAATTGTGTGATGCAACTCAACAGCCGCGAAGCCATCGTGCATGCGATCGCCAAGGGTATCGGTATCGGTTTTGTATCGGCGGTCGAATACGCCGAAACGCCCGGTACGACCCCGATTACCTTTGTAAATCACCCGTTTTCCATCGACTACCACCTGTGTTGCCTGGGCATCCGACGCAATCGACCCATGATCGCCGAACTGTTCGACTCAAGCCCCACACCGACCACCTGAATACCCCACACGCTTGACCCTTGAACTGGCCGCCTACCTCTCGCACGCGAAAGGGACGGCCTCCCTGTACCCGCAACTGGAGATTGACCATGCATTACCAACAACCCAAGCAACTGCAAGCTGTCGTCCTCGACTGGGCAGGCACCGTGGTGGATTTCGGCTCGTTTGCCCCCACCCAGATTTTCGTCGAAGCCTTTGCCGAGTTTGGCGTGGCGGTGTCACTGGAGGAGGCGCGCGGCCCCATGGGCATGGGCAAGTGGGACCACATCCGTACGCTGTGCAACCAGCCGCAAATTGCCGAACGCTACCGCGCCGTGTTTGATCGCCTGCCGACCGATGAGGACGTCACCGCGCTGTATGAACGCTTCATGCCCCTGCAAATCGAAAAGATTGCACTGCATTCGGCGGTGATCCCCGGCGCCCTGGAAGCCATTGCAGCCCTGCGCAGCAAAGGCCTCAAAATCGGCTCGTGCTCGGGCTACCCGGCAGTGGTCATGGCCAAAGTCGTGGAGCTGGCCCGCCAGAACGGCTACGTCGCCGACCACGTGGTGGCCACCGATGAAGTGCCCAACGGCCGCCCGTACCCGGCGCAGGCGTTGGCCAATGTGATCGCGCTGGGCATCAGCGACGTCGCGGCGTGCGTCAAGGTCGATGACACCTGGCCGGGTATTCTCGAAGGGCGCAGCGCCGGCATGTGGACGGTGGCACTCACATGCTCCGGCAATGCCCTGGGCCTGACCTACGAGCAGTTCAAGGCGCTGCCGGCGCAGAAACTTGCCGAAGAACGTACACGCATCGGCCAGCTGTTCGAAGGCGCCCGCCCGCATTACCTGATCGACACCATCGTCGATCTGGCGGCGGTGGTTGAAGACATCAACGCCCGCCTGGCACGCGGGGAAACACCCCAAGGCGTCTGACCGGTTCGGGGCACGCCTGCTGTTAAAGCGTGCCCCATTCGTCCCGACATGCCAGCAAAAAATCCACAAACGCCCGCACCCGATGCGGCACATAGCGCCCATGGGGATACAGCAAGGTGAAGGGCCGTGAACGCCCGCCAAACGGCTTCAGCACTTCAACCAGGCTGCCGTCGGCCAATTCACGCTCAACGATAAACTTGTAGGTCTGAAACAACCCCGCGCCGTGTTTGGCCAGGGTTACGCCGCCCAGCACATCATGGGCAATGCTGTAACCGGCCTCTCCGGCAAACTCCTGCTCCTGGCCTTGCAGCTGGAACAGCCAGGGGATGCGCCGGCCATTGCTGGGCAGTTCAAACTGAATGCACTCATGCAATGGCAGATCGTCCAGCGTCTGCGGTGTGCCGACGCGCTGCAAGTACGCAGGCGCAGCGATAACCACCAACTCAGCATCTTCCAGCAGCCGCGCGATCAGCGACGAATCCGGCTGGGCGCGCACGCGAATGGCCAGGTCATAACCTTCGGCAACGAAGTCGATATTGCGGTTGCTGATGTGGATATCCACAGTGACTTGCGGGTACTGCGCACGGAACCTGGGCAGCAGCGGCAGCAAGCGGTGATGCGCGTAGGTGGTCGGCACACTGATGCGCAAGCGCCCGGACGGCACCGCCTGCGCGCCCATCACCTGTTGCTGGGCCTCCACCAGTTGCGTCAGCGCCTGGCGGCACTGCTCGTAAAATGTGCGGCCGCTGTCGGTGAGGCGAATGCTGCGCGTGGTGCGCACAAACAAGCGCGAGCCCAGGCGTTCTTCCAGGCGCGAAATACTGCGGCTGACGGCGGCCGGGGTAACGCCCGCAGCCTGCGCAGCAGCGGTAAAACTGCCGGCTTCGGCAGCGAGGCAGAACAGCTCGATGCTGCCCAGCTGTAAATCTTCGAAATGGCGTTTCATGATTGATTACATCGGCTCACTATCCGACGTCATTCTTACCAGCCTCTTGGCCTTTAATACAGCGCGCCGGACGAGAATGAGTCATCGGCCTTCTTTGTGTCCGGCAGGTTAACGCACGATGGCGGCGGCACTGAATGCGTGGATCTTGTCGACGATCTGGCGTGATGCCGTCCGGATTGCCGTGGTGGTATTGCCGGCAATGTGCGGCGTCAATTGCGCATTGGCAATAGCGGTCAATGGCGAGTCGAAGCGGTCTTTCTCCAGGGCAAAGGTATCGATGGCCACCGCTTTGATATGCCTGGGAAACTCGCCCATGAAGGCGGCCAACTGGTGTTCGTCGACGATCCCGCCGCGCGCGGTATTGATGAGGATTGAGCCCTGGCGCATCTGCCGGAACTCGGCAGTGCCGAACAAGCCTCGGGTTTGCGGGGTGAGCGGTACGTGGATCGAGACGATGTCCGCCTCGGCCAGTAACGGTTCAAGACCCGCCCGTCGTTCAAGCCCAAGGCTGCGCGCCACCGCTTCGGTAAAGCGTTCGGACCCGGTGGCGATCACCTTGAGGCCAAGCGCCGCAGCCTTGCGCGCCACCTGTCGGGCAATGCTGCCGGTGCCCACCAGCCCAAGCGTGAGTTCGGCGTATTCGCAGGCAGGTGCCAAGGTGCCTTTTGCCCAATGGCCGTTGTGCGTTTCGGCGTTGTAGGCATCCAGATCGCGCGACAGATACAGCGCCTGGGCCACGACGTATTCGGCAACAGCGGCCGCGTTGGAGCCCGGCGTGTTAAGGATCGCCACGCCACACTGCTCGCACGCCAGCCGGTCAATATGATTGACCCCTGTGCCAGCCTGGGCAACGGCGCGCAGTGGCGTGGCCAACGCCGTCGAGGTGGCAGCGCGGATCAGGCCGGCGCCCAAGGGGATGTTCAGGCGCGTCTTGAACACGCTGTAGCCGCCGGCCTGACTCACGGCGGCAATAAAGCCAGGCTCGTCATGGCAGTTGATCTCGGCATAGTGAATGCGCGCGCCGTAGTGCTGCCGAATGCGCTCTTTGTCCGCGAAATAATACAGGTTGAGGGTGACACCCAGACCCAGCTCAAGAAAGCGATCGACTTCCTCAAACAGTAACGGCGGCCCGGGGGCATCCAGTATCAGGGTGGTCAATGCCATACAGTTGATTCTCCTGGAGGGTAGCGCCTGCCGATACCCAGGTTGCCCTGGGGATAGGGGTTAATTGATCGTTCCCACGCTCCGCGTGGGAATGCCGCCCCGGACGCTCTGCTTCCAGCGCTTGAAGGCGTGACGCGGAGCGTCACCGGATGCATTCCCACGCAGAGCGTGGGAACGATCACTGTGAAAAAAGCCAACACGGTGCTGATCACGCGCCACTATACCTTCACCAAGCCGGATGCCCTGTGCTCCCCGCAAGATTTCGCGGCGATGAAGCCGGCGATTGAAGGCATGGTCAATGACTTGAAAAGCCAGATCATTGTGCAGGCGATGTAAGCTACTGAGAGCTAGGAACGGGCGCTGCCTGCCAGTGGGCGAGCGTGAACGACGAACACCGTCACTTGTGGCGAGCAGGCTTGCCACGGTGAAGGTGTCCAGCCTTAACCGATGGGCGTCGCCTGGCCCTTAGAACTTCGCCTGCACGCCCAACCGTAATGTACGCCCCGGCGCCGGCATGAAGCTTTGCGCCAGCGGGTCCAGGTAGTAGCGATCGGTGACGTTCTGCAGCGATACATTCAGGCTCGCGTCCTCCTGCAACTTATAGTTGAGGAACAGATCCACCAGTGCCACTTCGCGGTAGTTCAGTTGCGGCGTGGTGGCGCCGGTCTGCCAGGGTTTGTCGGCGGTGACGGTGGGGCCGCTGGTGTAGGTAATACGTGTGCCGAGCGTGAGGCTTTGGTCAAAGAAGCGCAGGCCAGTGGTCAGGTTGCCAGCAAGCCGGGGTGGGTTCTGGGTGTTGGTGTAGGAACCCATGAAGCTGCCCGGCGTGCAGTTCGGGGTGTCGGCGGTTTTCTGATAGCTGTTGCTGGTAGCACGCAGTGTGGCGGCGAAGGCCGCGTCGCAGGTTTCGGTTTTCAAGTAGTAGGTGGACGACAGGTCGGCGAACACGCGCCCGGCATCGTAGCGGGCTTGCAGTTCCAGCCCGCTGGTCTTGTAGCTGTCGGTGTTGCTGAAACGCATCTGGCCCCAGGTGCCTGGGCTTGGGTCCTAGTAGCGGGTGATGTAGTTCTTGATGGTGTTGTTGAAGTAGGCGAGCTTGATCGCCGCCGCGTCATCCTCGACCAACAGCCCTTTGCGCAACGTGCTGGCGCCGACCTCCCAGTTGCTTGAGCGCTCGGGTTTCAAGCCCTTGCCGGGCAGGGTTTGCAGCACGCCCTGGCTGGTTTCAAACAACGAGGGCATGCGAAACCCCTGGGTGTAGGAGGCATACACAAAGGTGTCCGGCAGCACTTCGATATTGATGCCCAGCGCCGGCGAAAATGCCCCGCCGCTGTTGCTGGCCTTGCCGGAATAGTCATAGCCGCTCACCACGTCACCGACCTGGGACGGGTAAACCGTCGAATCGATCACGCCAAAGTCGTTGTAGCGCACGCCTTCGAAGGGGAAGTTGGTGTTCTGGAACACGATGCCGTTGTTCAGGCGCGGATCAGTGGCGTTGGTGTACTCGCCGTTCTGGTCCGGGAACCACATCATGTTGCCGGAATTGTTGCCGTTGTAGACGCGCAGGTAGCGCAGGTCACGCTCCTCCCGTCGCGCGGTGGCATTGGCAATATGGTCTTTGCTGCGGTAGTGGGTATAACGGCCGCCACCCCATAAGGTCAGGCGGTCCACCGGCTTGTATTCGAGTTTGCCATTGAAGCTGTATTCCTGCCGCGAGCCTTCGCGCAGCATGCGGTTGGCGTTGATATCGTGCTGGGTGGTGGCGACGCCTTTTTGCGGGCGCAGTTCTTCGAGCTGGAACGAGCTGCCGAGGTCGAGCTTCAGATCACCGTAGTCGGTCGCCCAGCGTGAGGTGTTGGCCAGCCCGCCGCCGATGCGCTGGTTTGCCTGGCGGCTCCAGGCGCGGTCGGAGCGATAAGCCTGGGACGCAGGTGCGGCCACCGAGGTGAGCTGGCTGGTTTGGGCGTCGGTCATCCACAGGTCGGCGGTCAGGTCCACCAGCGGGTTGCCCGAGGGCAGGTAGTTGTAGCGAGCGGTGTAGGTGTCGATCCTGGTATGGCCCAGCGGGTACTGATAGATGCCGCCGGTGCCGAAACGGAAGATATCCGACGGCATGATCTCGCCAATGCGCCCGTCATAACGACGATAGCCCAGGTCGAAGGTATGGCCGTCCGCCGGGCGCAGGGTGGTCTTGAGCAGGAACGATTCGGTCTTCGCCGAGGAGTTGAGCACTTCTTCGCCGGCGTTGTAGGTAGTGGCGACGCTGGTGTCTTCATCGCCCCAACGGTTGTAGGTGCGGTAGCGGTCCTGGCCTTTTTTACCGGCAAAATAATTGCCCTGATTGCGCTTGGCGTAGGCCGCCACCACGTCGAAAAACTCATGGGTGTAGGCAAACGCGGCGCTGCCGGCTTCGGCCTGCGAGCCGAACAGCCCGCCGCGGCTCTGGTGCGGCTCAGCATACAGGTCCTGGGTTTTTGAGTGCGGGTCGCGGGAAGCCGGGGCGACGCCGTTGTTCCAAACATCGCCCTTGAGGCGCAGGCCGATGTTCTGGCCGTCCTTGAGGATGTCGCCAACGCCCAGCGTGCGCATTTTTACCGTGCCGCCAATGGCGCTGGAGGTCAGGCTGGGGCCTTTGTCGATGGTGATGTCGCTGATCAAGTCCGGGTCGATATAACTGCGCTGCTGAGTACCGGCATAGCCGCGATACACATCCAGCGCCTGCTGCGAGCCGTCCACCGTGACCGCCACCCGGCTCTGGCCCTGGATGCCACGAATGTTCACATCCAGCCCGCCGCCATTGCGGCTGTCGCCCACCTGCACGCCGGGCTGGCCCTTGAGCACATCACCCACCGACACCACGCCAAAACGCTGCATGTCTTCGCCGGAGATATACACCGACGAACGCGGCGCGCGGTAGACCTCCTCTTCGTCGAGATTTTCGCCCGTCACTTTTTGCGTCGGCAACTGCACGGCCTCCTGGCGCAGGCGCAACACATAGCCGCCATCGGCCTGGCGCTGATAGTCGAGGCCGGTGCCCGAGAGCACCTGGGCCAGGCCGTTCTCAGTGTTGAATTCGCCCTGCAGCCCCTGGCTTTTCCTGCCCGCCGTGAGCAGCGAACTGCCCGCCATGCTGATCCCGGCTTCGGCACCAAAGCGCGACAGCACCTGGTCCAGCGGCCCGGCGCTGATGCTATACGGGCGTTCACCGGCGGCCAACACCAGCTCACCGCACAACGGTTGCAGGCCGAGAAACAACAAGCTGAACGTATGACGACGCAAGACACTAACGGGGGAAATCATGCAAGGCTCCTAGGGATCGAAACCCACCTGTGCCGGTGGGTAATACCTAAAGGCCAAGCCAGATCGAAAAAACTATCGCGTCGGCGAAAAAAAACTTTACGCGGGCACCACCGTCACCCAATAACGGTTTCTTCGCTCGATGCGCACCGGCAAGGTTTTGGCCACCAGGGCCAGCGCGGCATCGGTGTCGTCCAACTGGAAACTGCCGGTGATGCGCAGCGCCGCCACCGCTTCACTGCAACGCAGCAAGCCTGGACGATAGCGCGAGAGTTCGGCGATCAATTGATCCAGGCGCATGCGTTCGGCAGGCAGGATGCCGTGCATCCAGGCCTGGGCCAGCAACAAGTCAACCGGGCTTGGGCGCCCGATTGCGTAGTCGTCAACGTTTATCTGCCAGCCAGCCTGCAACGGCACGGGCGTCGGCTGATGCCGCGCACTCACTTGCACCCGCCCGCGCAAAACAGTCACCTGCGTGCTCTGATGATCATGGCGCACCAACAGGTTGGCACCCTGGCTATAAAGCAGCGCGTTCGGGGTTTGCAGTTGTAACGAGGCAGACCCCGCTGGCGTATCGAGTGCCAGCTCGCCCTCGACCAACTGCACACTGCGTTGGCCTACGCTCACGTCCAGGTTGACCGCACTGGCGGTGTTCAGCCACAGCGAACTGCCGTCCGCCAGGGTCCAGTGTCGGCGCTCGCCGGTGCGGGTGCGATAACTCGCCAGCGCCGCGCGTACCCGCGTGGAGTCCGCACCTTGCCAGGCAACGCCGCCGAGCAGCCCCAGCGCCAACAGGCACTTGAGCACCTGACGACGGCGCTGAGGATCGGTCCCGGCCGCCTGCAATGCCTGGCGTGCCGTGACGTCGGCCAACACATTGGCGCCTGGTTGCAACAACAGCGGCAAGCTGCTGACCCGCTGCCAGGCGTACTCATGCGCGGGGTTGGCCTGGCGCCATTGCTGCAAAGCCTGATGGTCGGCGGCATTCATCAAGCCGGACTGTAAGCGCACCAGCCACTCGATGGCACTGTCGCGCACTTGCGGGTCAACCGCCACACTGCTCATTCAAACCGGCTCGCATAGCAGACACTGAATGCCTTACCCATGGCGCGCTGCACCTCGGCCACCGTCAGGCTTAATTGTTTGGCGATCTGCGGATAGGTCAGGCCATCGAGCTGCGACAAGAAGAAAATCTGCCGCACCCGCCCCGACAAACCGACCAGCAGCGAATCCAGCTGCAACAGCGTTTCGATCATCAGATGCCGCTCTTCCGGCGAAGGCTCCTCGGCCACCGACCGCGCCGCCAGCGCTTCCAGATAAGCCCGCTCGATGGCTTGGCGACGCCAACGGTTGATCAGCAAGCCGTTGGCGATGGTGGCCAGAAATGCCATGGGCTGGCGTAATTCACGCACGTCCTCTTGGGAGCGCAGCACGCGGATAAAGGTGTCATGTGCGAGGTCTTCGGCATCGGCCGTATGCCCCAGCCGTCGATGCAACCAGCCTCGGAGCCAGCTGTGGTGATTGGCGTACAGCTGGGCGACGGGCGAGGGGGTGCTGTCGTGCTGCATTTCAGATCCGCACTAATGATAATGCTTCTCATCTTAAGGGTGAGGGGATGGCTTGTATAGAGGGATAAGTTGCGACGATCAGCCAAATTTCAGACAAAATAAACCTGCATCTCTGCAGGCTTTTCTCTATCTGGTTCCACGACCTGGGCTCGAACCAGGGAACCTCGGCTTGGCTTGTTTTGGATTTACTTACCATGCGGCATGACGATTCGACGGTGTCGACCTTCCGGAACGCCTCATCTTTTCAACTGTCGCTTTGGACGCTGCGTACTTATCAGCATATTTTTCCGGAGTGCGGCTGTGAAGCTCAGCCAAAATCGACACCAGACTTTCATGACTCGCCAAGTCTGCAGGTTCTATTTCAATAGCATCTTCATAGCACTGCAAGGCGCCTTCAAGATCCCCCAACTTCACCAACATTGCACCGAGCTCAAGATACGTATCGACAAATGACGGTTCAGCTTCAATGGCGGCCTGATAATACTTAAATGCGTCGACATAATTAGACGCCCGCTCATTGGATACACCCGCCAGGAAAAGATAGCGCGCGATGACCTGGCCGGGGGCCAATTGGGTAGCCACTTCATAATGTTTTATGGCTTGGGCGAAGTCACGCTGATAGAAACAAATATCGCCCAAACACTCAGCGAATGTTGACTCCGACAGTGAGTGCGAACACTCCTTGAAATAGTCAACAGCCTTTTCGTCAAGTCCGCTTGAAAGGTATCGAATCAGCTGTCTCTTTATATTTCTAAAATCAGATTCGCTCACACCTACTCTCCAACCACTTCTGCGGGCCGTCTTGTTATCCAAGCCGTGCTCACAGGCACGCCTGACTAGCGCCTAAAGATGATTGATTTTGCGAAGTCTGCATACTTATAAAACCAACTCAACGCAAACAAAATCGAAAATGGCATTCCCAACCATACAAATACCACATCAAATTCCACCTCAAACCCTGCGGAAATAAACAGGACTGGCAACAATGCCAGCAGGCAGCCTATGGAAAGCATTACGACTAAAATGCCCGCCGCCATTATCGCCGAAGACATCAACTTACTTACCGTCACCCTTAGCCTCCTCGTAAAAGCCGTAGCCCTTATAACCCACTCCGCCGACATACACACCCAGCGCAGTACCAAATGGCGTTTTCGTACCTAACAGCGGAATGATAAAATTATTATCCATCTTCGGAACCAAAACCCCGAAGATCGAACCCTTCCTCAACCCATCCGAAGCCCCCATCACGAGAGGGACTTTCCCAAAGCCAGCACCGGCGGAAAGTAACGTATCCGCCCCTTGGTAGACCAATGGACCATAGCCACCTGGAATCAAGTCAAACGCCGACTTAACAGGGTTGTAGCTCTTAGGCTCATCCCCCCAGAAATGGTTGTACATCCCCGTGGTTCCTTCCAAGACATTACCTGCTCCAAACGCACTCATGGGAGCGCCCACGAAGCAGCCCGCAGCAGTGGCGCATAGCGTAACGCCTGCACTCACGGTCATGCCACCCAACCCCGCTGTGACTGCACTTTTTCCGACTGGGATTACATCGGACGTTGTTCCGTCAGCCAGACGATCAAAAAAACTATAGTTAAACAGCCCTTTTTCTTGCTGCACTTGCGCCCACGTAAGTTCATTACTGAGTCCAGCCATATCTGACTCCGTAAGGTATTTATTACGGTACTCTTCGCCGCCTCGTTCAAACTCCGCCCAGCATTTCGTCAGAAAACAGGTCGCTTTTTCGAGATTTTCTTTTTTGAAATCTCCTTTTTCAGTCTCTTGCTGTATAGCGTCAATTTCATCTTTATGTGCAGAACGATTGTAGAGGGTAGCATTTTTCGCAATCCATCCACCTTTCTCGATGGACTTCGCATCAGCATCTTTTTGCGAAGCTGCCGCCAGAACACCGACTATTTGAGAACTCATAGCTAGCAGATTCTTATCACCGCTAACCAACGAATCCAAGTGAACTACAGCCGCTTCGTTAATACCCGCCGCCAGCGCGCCGGTCTTGAAGTCTCCACCGGTGGCCTGGGCAAGTAACCCACCGACCATCGCATGCACCAATATCTTCGGCGGGTAGCCATCAGTCAGTTTGCCCTTGGTGTAATCCCCCACAGCATTGAAGCTTGCCGCTGCCAACGTGTTGAACAAAGCGCCTTTGAGTGCATCACCAAAGTCACCACCTTGCCCGAGCGCTTTGCTCAGCAGCGTCGACGTGCCGTTCTGCAAGGCTTGGTTCGCCGCAAACTGCCCAACGCCGGTCCAGGTGTTGAGGGCTGGCGAAGTGATAACAGCTCCCGTGCCTGGATTGGTCTGCGTGCCTGTCCAACCATCGAAAAGACCCGCCGTCAGGCCTGCCGTTACACCCGATATCACGTAGCCCTTCATTGCATCCGACGAGGTGACGTCCTTGAACACCGCCCCAAGATTGCCCCGGTTATTGATAACGCTGACGCTTGCATTAGTCGCTGCACTTGAAGCAACCGCACCCACCGCCGCTCCCGTAGCACCACCACCCGCCGCAGCCGCAGCCATCGGCCCTACGACCGCAGCCATCACGATCGCGATAATGATCTGCGACGCAGGACCAAGCCCGGAATTGCTGTATTTGAAGCTGTCGTGGATCTCCTTGACTTGATGCCAATCTACATCGCCACGCTTTTCCGCTTCCTTTATCCATGCCAATTGCGGGTCAGCTTTGACCATTGCATCAATGGACTGACTAACGGTTTGCTGATTGACCTGCGTCACATCAATTTTCAAACCATCCACCGCTTTGATCGCAATAGCGCCTGCAGCGGCCATTTGCGTTTGACGCACGGTTTCGTCGGTATTGCCTTTGCCTTTGGATGACACCCAAAAAGCGTTGTTATTGGACTTCTCGTGGCTTTCCTGATGAAGGTCCTTCACACCTTCGAACGTCACACTACCGCCACTGGCAATGGTCAGATCATTGCCACTTTCCAACTTCGCCGCCTGGTACTTCTGGTCACCCTGGCTTTGAATCGTAAGGTCGCCACCGGTTTTTATTTCACTGCCGATGTTGGTGACTTTAGTCACTTCGTCACGCTGGGTTTTCTTAGAGCCCCAACTCCCCTTCTTCTTCATGTCATACAGCGAATAATCGCTGTCTTCAGCCGACAGCAAGCCCAGGTTGCCGCCCGCGACCAGATAAGCCTCATCCCCCGCACTAATGCGGCTGGCGGTCATTAGCAGGTCCTTACCCGCACCAAGCGTTACATCCCCACCCGCATTCAGCGTGGTCGACACCTGGCTCACATGATCTTCCTGACGCTTCTCCTTTTTGCTCTTTCTAGAGGAATGTTCCTCATCCGCCGCCGAAGCCAGAATCAAATCAGCGCCTGCACTCATGCTGATATCGCGTTTCGCATCGATTTGGCTGGCAATCGCCGTGATATCCCGGCCCGCCTTCACGTTGATATCGCGCCCCGCCTCAACGCTTGAGCCATGTTGCGTGGCGCTGCTCGTTTGCAGACGCTTGCCCATGTCCATCGCGTTTTGCTCTTCGGCGGACACGAAGCTCACATCGCGCCCGGCGACGATCGTCATGTCACGACCGCTTTGCAAACCACTGCCTGCGCTGGTTACTTTTTGCCCCGCCTTGATACTCAGATCATTCGCCGCCTCAACCCGCGCAGCGCTATCCACATAATCGCGATGCTGCGAGTACCCTGCCCCTTTGTCATCCCAACCGGTCACGCTGCGTTCGTTGATCACATCGCCATTAATGGCGGTCAACGTCACATCACGCCCTTTGATGATGCCTCCGGCTTTGTTGACGATATTGTTGCCCGCCAGCAGGTCCAGGCGGTTGCCCGCTTCGATCAACCCGCTGTTGGTCAAGTCATTGGCGGCCTTGGCCGACAAGTTGTTGGTGGCCCGCAGGGTGCCGGCGTTAACCAGGTTTTCACCGGCAATCAGGTTCAGGTCGTTACCCGCGATCAAGGCTCCGGTGGGTGCAAGACGGTTGTTGGCCTGGGCCAGATACAGCACCGGCACCAGGACTTTCTCACCGTTCACTTCGTGCTCTTCCAGCCACACGATGTCATGCGTCAACGCCGCGACCTGTTGCGAGGTGAGGCTGACGCCCATCGACAGGTTCAGTTGCTGCTTGCTGCTGATGGCGTTGTCCATCAGGTACTTGAACAGTTTTTCGTCGGTGGTCTGGCCGTCGATAAAGCGTTGGCCGGTGCGTGCTTGCACGGCCTGCTGAATCAAGCGCTGTTCGTAGAGGCCATCGCCCAGGCGCTTCCAGCTTTCGTCCGGGTTGTAGCCCACGCCTTGCAGCAGGTAGTCCGAGCTCATGAATTGCTTGAGGTCGGTGAGTACCGGGTTGGTTTCGATCAGGTATTTGTGCGGTTGCGATACGGCACGACTTTCCGGCAGCCCCTGGACGCGGCTGATGGTTTGGCTGGCCAATGCCGTGGGTTGGCTGACCTGCGGTGGCTGTACGTTACCGACAACGGGTACGTCGTGGGCCGCCGGGGTAAGGCCCGGCAGTTGGGTATCCGGCGGTGCGATCGCAGCAACGTCTGCACTGCGCGCAACGGTCGACAAGCCCGGCACACGCAGATCAGGGAGAGCCCCGTCAGATGACGTATGCACAACCCTATCGCCTGGCGTTACGGCAGGCAGGTCGATGCCCGGCCGCGAACCATCGACCGCAGGCTGGGGGACACCCGTAGGATTGCGGGCGTCAATGCCATCGACGCGGGTGATGTCTACGCCACTGGTGCGACCCGGTGGCAGGGGCTGCACATCGGCGCTGCCCACGGCGCCGGTATCAATGGCACTGGCAACCGCGTTGACGACACCGGCTTCACGAGCAGCCACGGCAACTTGGCGCGTGTTGGTGGTCACTTGCGCCGCGCCACCCACCTGAATCACACGTTCGTGGGCGCCAGGCAGGGCTTGTTGGCGTTGGCTTGGGTCCAGGCTGGCGCTGCCCAGCGTCCAATCCTGATTACCAGCACCTGCCTGCCCCGTAGTGCCACTTTGGCCACTTAAACGAAACAATCCGTTCTGCCCGCTGGGCAAACCGAAGCCCGGCAGGGTCAAGGGGTTGACCTGCTGTTGGGCAAGGTCGGGCGGCAATTGTGCATTGAGCACTACCACCCGGGTTTTGTTGGCGCCTACGCCGGTGTCCAGCGAACGGCCATCAACCGCCAGCGCGGTCTTGATCACGTTGATGTTGTTGATGCTTTTACTGGCGGTGAGCGCAGCGTTGCCACCGGCCTGAATAATCGCCGGGGCCACCACCTGGGTGCCGCCTTGTACCGCGATGGGCTGGTTGATGCCGGGAAACAGCGACGGGCTGAACCGCGTCATCAAGGCCGCAAACGCCGCCTCATCCACCGGCGAACCCTGCGGGTGCGCACGGTTATAGGCCTGCACCGCGGCGACCATCTGGTTGTATTGGCCTTTGGAGATTTTGGTAATGCCGCCGTACTCCTGGCTCTGGGAGCCGGAACCACCGGTGGCCGCCAGGTTCAGAATGTTCTCGCCGCTGATCGACAGATCGTTAGCAGCCGACACCACGCTATAGCGGTTGGTGAAGTTCTGACCGGTAATCACCATGTTGCGCCCCGAACTGATCGTGGCGGAAGGCGAGTTCGCTTCGATCACACTCTCAACCGTGCGGCTCAGGGACACCGCCGGGCGCCGGTCGCTCCAACCGCCGCTGCAATGCTGGGTGCAACGGATGCTCACGCCCACCGAGGTCAGCTGCTGGTTGAGGGTGAATTTCTCGCGCTCGTTGACCACGTCATTGGCCGACAGTCTGAGGTCGCCCACACTCTCGATGCTGGCAGAAACGTTACGCACACTCTGCGCCAGAGTGCCAGCGGCTACACCGGCCACCGTAAGGTTGCCCAGGCTGTAGATATCCGAATAGTTGTTGGTCAGGCTGCCGAGGTTGAAGGTCGAGTCCTGGCCGCTGAACAGGAAGCCACGTGCCCCGATGCCGCTGGCGGCGTGGTCGTTGAGCAGGCTTTGTGCGGTCAGTACCAGGTTCTGTGAAGCCCCCAACGTGCCGGTGTTAACGATGCTGCCGGCGTTGATGCGCAGGTCGCTGCTGGAGGTCAAACGCCCCCGGTTGAGCAGTTGGCCCCCGGTGGTCAGTTGGGAAGCGCCGCCTGCCACACTGGCGGCTTCATTCACGGTTATCTGCGCGGCACTCAAGCCCAGGTTGCCCAGGCTGCTGTAGCGCCCATTGCCGCCATAACTGCCGGCCAGCGTCAGGTTGGCCGTGCCGTCGCTGGCGATCAGGCCATCGTTATTCCAGTTGCCGCCGTTGCCCGTCAGGCTGTCGGAGGCGAGTAACTGGCCACTGGCGGTCTGGTTCAAGGTATTGACGTTGACCGTCAGGCGCCCGGCCTGGATCACGCTGCTGTTGGTCCAGCTGTCTGCGGCCAGGGTCAGGCCACCACGGGTCACCAGGTTGCCGCCGGCATTGATCAGGTTGGCGGTGGCGATATCAAAAGTGCCGGTGCCGCCGTGCAGCAGACTGCCGCCCTGGTTCAGGAAGCTGCCGGCATTCAGGGTCAGGTCAGCGTTGGAGGTTTCCAGTCGTCCATTGCGGTTATCGAACGCACCGCCGAGCTGGAAATTGGTTTTGCCGCTACGGCCCAGCGCGCGCAGTTGCCCGCCTTGGTTGTCGACACTGGCGCCTGTCACGCTCAGGGAGCTATCGCTTTCAATCACACCGCTGCGGTTGATCAACGCGCCACCAGCGCTCAGCTCAACCGCGCGACCTGCAATTTGCCCGGCGCTGTTGTCCAGCTGTGCACCACTGACTCGCATCAAGCCGGTGGCATACACCCCGCCGTTGGCATTGGCGAAGTAGTTGGCATTGACCACTGCATCGCCGGTCTGCGCAGCGATGAAGCCGTTCTGGTTGTCGAGGCGGTTGGCAGTCAGGTTCAGGCTATGGGCCTGGAGTGTGCCACCCTGGTTATTGAGGTCACCGCTGACGCCCAGGCTCAGGCCGGTCTGGCCCTGCACCTTGCCCTTGGCGTTATTCAATCCCACTGCGTTCAATTGCACGTCGGCGTCCTGGCTATAGATCAGGCCGTCGTTAGTATTTTGCACGATGCCGGTGCTGGTGATCGCGACACGATCCTTACTGGCAAGGGTGCCGCCGCCACTGTTGTTCAGGCTACCGGCGAACAGCGTCAGCAGGCTTTGGCTGATGATTCTGCCCTTGGCGTCGTTGTTGACCTGCATCGCCCGCTGCAGCAGCAGTGGGCCGGAACTGGCAATGCTGCCGCCGCTGTTGTTGAGGGTGCCGAGCAGGTTGAGGGTCAGGCGACCGTTGGTGGCCAACGTGCCGCTGTTGTTGTTCAGGTCGGTGCCGGTGACGGTCATCGCTTGTTGGGCGTTGATCGTGCTTTGGTTGGTCAGTGTTACCGCCTGCAGATCCAGCGTGGTGCCGCTTTCGATCAAACCGCCGTCGGCGTTGGTCAGCGCACCGGTCACGATAAGCGTTTGCCCATCGCCACTGGAAAGTACGCCTTTGCCACTGTTATCCAGGCTGGCGGCACTGACGCCCAAGCGGCCCTGGCTAACCAGCGCGCCTTCGTTGTTGTTTTGCAACGCGCCGCTCAGGCGCACATCGATTGCACCGCTGCGGCTGGAGAGCGTGCCGTTGTTACGGTTGTCGAGGTTGCCACCACTGACGTTCAGGCCTTGCCAGCCGGACAGCAGGCCTCTGGCGGTGTTGTTCATGGTGTCCGCGTTGACAGTCAGCACTTGGCTGCTGATCAGCTTGCCGGCGCGGTTGTCCAGGTTGCGCGCCGTCAAAGCGAAGCTTTGCAGGCTGGAGATTTCACCGCCCTGGTTATTAAGGTCGCCCAGGTTTTTCAGGGTCAGCGGGCCGTTAGTCAGCAGCAGACCGTTGCGGTTGTCCAAATCACTGTTGTTGAGGTCCAGGGTCATTCCCTGCTCACCCACAACGCGACCGCCCGCCAGGGCCAGAGCGTTGAGGTTCGCGGTCAACACACCTTTGGCCGAGACCTCACCGCCGTTGCCGGTGTCGAGGCCGGCGGCGTTGAGATTCAGGGTTTGCTTGGCACTGATCAAGCCTTGGTCCTGGTTGTTCAGCAGGCCATCACTGGTCAGTTGCAAGTCGCTGCGGCTATTCAAAGTGCCGCCTCGGTTGTCGACGGAGCCTGCGTGAGCGTCGAGGCTGGCGGCGCCGATCAGGCCTTTGAGGTTGGCCAGGGCTTGATTGACGCGCAGGGTCAGGCCCTGATTACTCAGCAGCTTGCCGTTGCTGTTATCCAGACTTTGCGCGGCCAAGGTAAAGGCTTGGGCGCTGGAGATTTCACCGTTCTGATTATTGATGCTGTTGAGGTTGTTAAGCGTCAGCGGGCCAATAGCGTTGATCAATCCGCCTTGGTTCTTCAGTTGGCCGTTGTTCAGGTCGAGACTCAAGCCAGCGTTGCTGAACAGCTTACCGCCCTGCTGATCCAGCCCGGTGACGCTGGCGGTCAGCGTCTTGGCGCTGCCGATGCTGCCGCCGTTGGTCAACTGTGCGGTGGTCAGGGCCAGGGTGTCGCCGCTGTTGAGGCGGCCGGTTTGGTTGTTCAGCTCGCCCGTGCTGACCGTGACCGGGCCTTTGCCGCTGATGATGCCTTGCTGGTTGCCAAGATTGGCGCTTTGCAGTGTCAGGCCGCCGTCGGTGACCAGTTTGCCTTCGCTGTTATTGAGGCTGTCGGTGACGGCGACGCTCAAACCATTGGCGCTGGACAGGCTGCCTTTGCTGTTATTCAGGCTGCGGGCTTTGACGGCCAATGCGTCTTCGCTGCTAAGTACACCCTGGCTGTTATCGAAATCACCGGCGAGATCCAGCTTCAGCGATTGCTGGCTGAGCAGCTTGCCGCCGTTGTTGTCCAGCATGGAGCCGGTCAGCGTCAGGCGCTCGCCGTTGAGTTCGCCGAGGGTGCGGTTGATGACCTGATCGACTGCAAGGCTTAACGTACCGCCTGCGAACACCACACCTTTGTCGCTGTTGTTGAGCTGCTGACCGGTGACGCTGACGTCGGCGTTGCCGGTCAATTCGCCGGTGCGGTTGTCGAGCGTCTGCACGTCGAGTTTCAGCGCTTTTGTGGCACCTACCAGACCGTTGCGGTTATCAAGGTTTGCGCCGCGCAGGTTGAGCTCGTCGGTGCTGATCAGTTTGCCGTTTTGGTTATCGAGGTTGCTGGCGCTGATCGTCGCAAGCGCCTTGCCCGCGATCTCGCCATTGCGGTTGTCCAGCGTTGCGCTGGTCAGCAACAAGGCACCGTCGGCGATCACGCTGCCGCGTTGGTTATCGAACAATTGGCTGGCGCTGAGGGTGACATCGCCACGCCCGCTGAGCACGCCTTCGGTATTGTCCAGGCGAGTGCTGCGCACATCCAGGCTGGCGGCGTTGAGATGGCCTTTGAGGTTGGCCAGCAGTTGGTCGACACGCAGGGTCAGTGCCTGGTTGCTGATCAGTTTACCGTTGCTGTTATCCAGGTTTTTTGCGACCAAGGTAAAAGCGTTCTGGCTGGAGATTTCGCCGTCGCGGTTGTTGATATTGGCGAGGTTGTTCAGTGTCAGCAGCGGTGCGTTGATCACACCCGCGTTGACCAGTGCGCCGTGGTGCAGGTCAAGGTTGAGTTGTGTGGTGCTGACCAGTTCGGCGCCGTCCAATTGCGTCAGGCCGGTGACGCTGGCATTCATTGCGCCGACGCTGGCGATATGCCCGCTGTTGGTGAGCTGGGTGGCGCTGAGGTCGAGCTTGTCGGCGCTGATCACACGGCCGTCGATGCCGTTGGTGAACTGTCCGGTGTTAACGGTTGCCAGGCCTTGGCTTTTGAGCAGGCCGTTGGTGTTATCCAGGCTGGCACTGGTCAGTGTGAGGTTTTGGGCGCTTTCGACGGTGCCGCCTTGGTTGATTAGCGCCGCTGCACTCACAAGGGTCAACGGTCCTGCGCTGGAAATTTTGCCGCTGGTGTTGTCAATACGCTGGCCTGCCAGCGCCATCGAGCCTTCGCTGGTGAGCTTGCCGCCTGTGTTGTCCAGGCCTGCCTTCAGTTGAAGCGCCAAAGCACGCTGAGCGCCAACAGTGCCATCGGTGTTATCTACTGCAGTGCCGGTAAGCCGAGCGTCCTGGGCAAAGATCAAACCTTTGGCCTGATTGATCACCTCGGCCATCGCCAATTCAAGCGCAGTGCCGGCCAACAACTTGCCTGCACTGTTATCCAGGCGTTGTCCGCTGAAATCGACACTCTGCTGGCTGGAGATTTCCCCGCTGCGATTGTCGGTGCTGCCTGCCTTGAGTTTCAGCACTTTTGTCGCGGCGAGCAAACCGCCGTTCTGGTTATCCACGGTGGCAGCGTTGAGACTCAGATTACCCTTCGCGACCAACTGACCGCCCTGCTGATTCAGCACGCCAATCGTGGCGTCCAGATCATCCTGGCTGGCGATGCGCCCTTTGGCGTTTTCAACGGTATCTAGGGCCAGGCGTACCGGGCCAATCGCGCTGGTCAGGCCGTTCTGGTTGTTCAAGGACTGGCCGTCGAGTGCCAGCGCCTGCTTGCTGTTAAGCACACCTTCACGGTTGTCGAGCTGGCCGACGTGAAGGTTCAGCCCCTGATTGGCGCGCACCGCGCCGCCACGGTTATCCAGGCTATTGCTGCGCAGGGTCAGCAGGTTCTGTCCGGACAGGCGACCGGTGCGGTTGTCCACACTCCCAGCCTGGATGTCCATCACGCCTTTGGCGAGCACGGCACCTTTGGCTTGGTTATCGAGCAGGCCGTCGACTTTCACCGTCAGGCTGCCATCGGTCGCCAGACTGCCGGACTGGCTGTTATCCAGGCTGGCCGCGGTCACGTTCAAACGCTGGCCGGCGCCCAAGGTGCCGGCCTGGTTGAACAGTGCACCGCGGGCGGTCAAGTCAAGGCTGATGTCGCCCATCACATGACCGTCGTTGCGGTTATTCAGGGTCATCGCGTTGACCACTGTGGCGCCGCCGCTGGAGACTTCGCCGTCGTCGTTATGCAGGTCAGCCGCCAACGTTAACGCGAGGTCTTTGGAACTGCTGAATACGCCGTGGGTGTTATCCAGTCGCCCAGCTTGAGCAGCCAGGCCTGCCGCAGAAATGACGCCCTTGAGGTTGATCAGCGCTTGGTCGACTTTGAGGGTCAGCGCCTGATCACTGAGCACATGGCCGTTGCTGTTATCCAGACTTTGTGCGGCCAGGGTGAAGGCACGCTCGCTGGAAATTTCGCCGTACTGGTTGGCGACCGTGGAGAGGTTTTTCAACAGCAACTGACCCGGCGCATGGATCAAGCCACCGGTGTTATCAAGAGCGCCGTGATTCATGTCCAGGCTCACGTCGCTGGTGCTGTAGAGCTGCCCACCGTTGCGTTGGTCCAGGCCCGCGAGGCTGGCGGTAAGTGCCTTGTTACTGGCGATGTGGCCGTCAAAACGGTTGTCCACGTTCCCTGCCGTCAGCGCCAGGCGATCAGCACTGGTCAGGCGCCCGCCACTCTGGTTATTCAACGCGCCGGTCGTGATGCGCACAGCGCCGTCACCGATCATTTTGCCGCCGCGGTTGTCGATGCTGGCGCTGCTCACGGTCAACGCCATCGCGCTGAGCAGCTCGCCGCTGCGGTTGGTCAGTACGCCGCTGGCGGTCAGATCCAAAGCCGCACCGCCGCTGAGGCGGCCGCTGTCGTTGTTCAGTGTGGCGGTTTGCAGGGTCAGGCTCTTGTCACTGCGTACGGTGCCTTGCTGATTGTTCAGTTGGTCCAGTTTCAGGCTCAGTGCGCCGTTCGCTAAAAGTCGACCTTTGTTGCTGTTGTCGAACTGCCTGCCGTTGAACGACAGGTCGGTGAGGCTGGAGACTTCGCCGCCCTGGTTATTCAGGCTATCAACTTTCACCACCAGCGACTGGCGAGCGTTGAGCAAGCCACCCTCGCGGTTATCCAGTTGCGTGGCGCTTACCTGCATCGGCCCGGCTGCCGTTACGCTACCGCCACGGTTATCGAATTGCTCAATCGCCAAGGCCGCCTGCTGACCGCTGACAAACCGACCGCCACGGTTGATCGCGATGCCGCGGGTAGTGACGTTAAGCAAGCGGTCACCCTGCAACAGTCCCTGGCTGTTATCCAGGCTCATGCTGCTCAAGGTGGTGGTAGCACCGATGACTTCACCGTGGTGATTGTCCAGGGCAGTGTCGACGGACAGTGCCAGATCATCGCGGACGTTCAGCTTGCCTTCGGCGTTAACCAGGCTGTTTGCGTGCAGGTCCAACCCCGTGGCAGCGACCAAGCCTTGGGTGTTGTCCAGCGCACCGGCAACACGCACCACAAGGCCTTGCTCGCTGAGCAATTTGCCGCCCCGGTTATCGAGGCTGCCTGCGGTAAACGCCAGGGCCTGGGCGCTGGAAATTTCCCCGGCCTGGTTATCGACACTGCTTAAGTTGCTCAGTAGCAGCGTGCCCGGCGCGTGAATCAAGCCGCCTTGGTTATTCAGGTGGCCGTGGTTCAGGTCAAGGTTTGCACCCGCTTGGCTGTGGATATTGCCTTTGGCACTATTGTCCAGGCTTGCCGCACTCACCAGCAACGGGCCGGTTGCGCTGAACAGCCCGGCCTGGTTCAGCAGGTGCGCGCTGATCAACGCGCCAAGGCGACCGTCGCTGGTCAGCTTACCGCCACTGTTGTCCAAGCGCGTAGCGGTGATGTCCAGCGCCTGCCCGGCGAACAGCGTGCCCTGGCGATTGTCGATCAAGCCTGAGCTGTTGAGCGAGAGCATCGCGTCGCCTTGCAGCAGGCCCTCGCGGTTATCCAGCGACGCACTGTTGACCGACGCCGTGCGCGCCAATAGCTTGCCACTGCGGTTATCCAATGCTCCGTCGATCTGTGCGATCAGGCCATCACCCGCGCTGAGCGTGCCGCCTTGGTTAGTCAGGCTGGCGGCGCGTACATCCAGCGTTTTAGCCGAGATCAAGCCTTGCGTGTTATCCAGTGCGTGGGCGATACGCAGGGCCAAACCCTGCTCGCTGAGGAGCTTGGCGTGCTGGTTATTCAGGGTATCGGCGGCCAGGGTAAACGCCTGGGCGCTGGAAATTTCGCCGCCTTGGTTATCGACGCTGGCGAGGTTGCTCAGCAGTAATTGGCCAGGGGCGTTGATCGTGCCGCCCTGGTTATTCAAATGCCCATTATTGAGGTTGAGGCTTACGTCACCCTGGCCGAAGAATCGACCATCGTTGTGCTGATCAAGACCACTGATACCAGCATTCAGCATTTGGCCCGCGCTGATGCGGCCGCCCTCACTGTTATCCACTTGGCCGGCGTTCAAATTAAATGCGACGTCACCGCGCAAGGTGCCACGCTGGTTGTTCAGCGGGCCGCTTGATTGCACGGTGAGGTTACGGGCGACGAGACTGCCCTGTTGGTTATCAAGGCTACCCAGGCTGAGGCGTACATCACCTTTGGCGGCAAACAGACCGGTCTGGTTGAGCAATTGCCCGGCAATCACCGCGACCAACACGCCGTCGCTGGTGAGCGTGCCTGCGCTGTTGTCCAGGCGGGATGCATTGAGGGTAAACGTTGCACCTGCCGCCAATGTACCGCGCTGATTGGACACCACGCCGCTGCTGAGCACCAGGGAGCGATCACCTTGCAGGCGGCCACTGTTGTTGTTTAATTCACCCGTGGTGGACGCCAGGTCGGTGGCCAGCAACTCGCCGCCGCGGTTGTCCAGCAGGCCTGCGGTGTTCGCCGTCAGTTGATTAAATGCGCGGAGCTTGCCGCCCTGGTTGTTCAGGCTGGCGGCGTTGACGTCGAGGTTCGACGCAGAAACCAGGCCCAACGCATTGTTCATTGCACCGGCGATACGCAGGGTCAGGTCTTGGTCACTGAGCACTTTACCGGCGCCGCTGTCGAGGCTGTTGGCGGCCAGGAGGAATGACTGCGCGCTGGAGATTTCCCCTTGGCGGTTATCGACCGTGTTGAGGTTGTTAAGGGTCAATTGACCGCCGGCGTTGATCAGGCCGTTGCGGTTATCCCAGTGACCTTGGTTGAGGCTCAACGTCAGTGAGCCTTGGCTGGTGAGCGAGCCCTTTTGGCTGTTGTCGAGGGCGCCAGTATTAACCTGTGCCGTCTGACGCGATGCAATTCGCCCGCCCTGGTTATTGATCAGCCCCGTCGCATTCAGGCTCAGCGATTGGCCGGCCGAGACCAGGCCGGCGACGTTATCCAGTTCATTCAGTTGCAGCGTGACCTGCGCCTGGCTCGACAGCTCGCCGTTGCGGTTGATCAGTTGCCCGATACCCGCCGTGAGGTTGCCGGTGCTGGTGACCAAACCACCTTGGCTGTTGAGCAGTTGCCCGGCGGTGATCCCAAGACTGCCTGCGCTGAGGAGGCGGCCCTGGTTCTGGTTGTCGATCTGCGTGGCCGTCAACTGTGCGTCGCGCCGGGCGCTCAAGGTACCGCCCTGGTTGGCCAGTTCGCCGCTGTTGACGCTGAGGTCGCGGCTGGCGATCACGGTTTTGCCGGTATTGTCGATGGCCTGCGCGGTCAAGCGTACATCGCCCTGGGCATTGCGGCTGTTATCGGCGTTGACGCCTGCTTCGATGATCCCGTTGTTGGTCAAGCGGCCGCCGGCGTCCAGCGCGATGCTGTCCTTGGCGGCCAGGGTTTGTTGCGTGGTGAGCGCACCCTGGGTTTTTACCGACAGATCAGTACCGGCGTAGACCGCCGCCTTGGCTTGCAAGCTGGCCGCTTTGACGGCGACAGAGGTGCCTGCCGTGGTTGTGCCCATGACCACATTGCCCGCAGCATCAATCTGGATATCACCACCGGCGACCATATCGCCCGACAGCTTCACGCCCACACCGGCCTCGGTGCCGATCAGCTTGACCGCGCCCACATACATGCCGCCCAACGCCGACGAGTCAATCGCCAGGTCTGGCGCCTGGCTGCCATCTGCCGCCCGTGCGGTGGGGTTTAAGGTGCGTGCGTCCACATCGTTGCGCCCGGCGACGATGGTGAGTTTTTTCGCCTGGATCTGCGCATTGATGGTGGTAGCGCGGGTGATGATTTCGAACTGGTCGACATTGGTCGCGTTGAGGCCCGCGCCTTCGATGGCGACGTTGCCTTGATCGACTTGATAGCGGCTGATCTGGCCGTTTTCGATCACCGCTTTACCGGTGGTCAGCGTGACTTGCGGCGTGTTGATAAAGCCGCAACCGTTGCAACTGATGCCATACGGGTTGGCGACAATCACATGGGCCGACTGCCCCGCCACTTCGGTGTAGCCGCGCAGTTGGCTGGGGCTGCCGCCGTTGACTTCGTTGAGGATGATATTGGCAGCGGTGCCGCGCAGGTTCGGGTTGCCGACGATGATGCCACCCAGTTGTGTGGCCTGGGTGCGGTCGGTGGCGTTGTTGAGGATGACGCCGTTGGCACCGACGTTATAGTCATGAAATTGGTTGTGCGAGAGGCCATTGCCATTCGGTGCGGCGATATTGACGATGGGCACGCCATTGCCCGCCTGCGCGAGGCCTGTGCCCGGTGCACTGACCACAATGCCGTCGGCCTGGGCCAGCAACGGGTGCCAGAACATCGCGTTGGCCAGGATCAACGCCAACCCGCGTTTAGGCAGCCCCAAAAAGTGGGAACGGCTTTTTACGGCAGCAGAAGGCTGACGCACGAGGAAGGCGAACTGGCGAACGTCCATGTTGTGTCTCGATACCCGAAGGCGGTAAAAAAATTAAAGGAAAAAATCCATACGGAAATAGATCGGCGCTTCACGCTCTGTGATAGCGGCCGGTCGTTCCAAAGAGTGGGCAAAGGTCACGCTGGCGGCGACGTTTTTGCCACGGGCAAACAGCTCCACCGAGTTGCTGCTCATGCGCCCATGCTGCTCGGCGTTGTAACGGTCGCGGCTGATCACGCCCTGGTCATAACCGAGGCTGGTGCCGTATTCGCTGAGCACCGGTTGCAGCCAGGCCCAGGTCACCGGGCGGCTCCAGCGCAGGTCGTTGCGCCAGTAGCCGCCGCTGTCGCCGGACAGCATCTGGTCCTTGTAGCCACGGATCGACGACTGCCCACCCAGGCTCATGCGCTGCGGGCTGAACAGCACATCTTCGCTGTGCTGGCCGGTCATCAAACTGCTGAAGCTCAAGGACTCGCCCCACAGCTTGAACGGGTACAGGTAGCTGACGGTGGCCGTGTATTTGCGGTAGCGCGCATCGGCCTGGCCGTTCCGGGGGTGGTGATTGGCCTGGGCGTCAAAGGCACCGATGCCGTCTTGCATGCCGAGGTCGATGTTGAGAAATGAACTGCCGATACGTCGGCCGTGGTTGATGCCGAACTGGGCTTCGCTGAGGCGGTTGCTGCTCAGCGCCAGCTTGCTGTCTTCAATGAAGTTGTTGGTGCGCAGGTAGGCCACGCCGGTGCTCAGGGAGGTTTTGCTCAAGGCGTCGCGGTGAACGACACGCTCCAGGCGCAACTGGTGGCTCTGGCTGTCGCCGGTCTGCTTGAACTTGAAGTTGTTGGCCTCGGCCCGAGAGCGGTATTCGCTTTCGGTGTAGCTGTAGGTGAGGTTCCACCAGCCGAAGGGCAAGCTGTAGTTGAGCATCGAATTGCGCGAGGTTTTCTGGTGATCGCTAACCGCATCGTGGCCGCCACGCAACGAAAGTTGGTCGGCCAAGCCCAGCGGGTTGTCCCAGTCGAGGCTGGCGCCCCACTGTTGTTCGCCGGTGCTGCGCTGGCCGCCGTTGTGCCGCGACAGGCCGACACGCCAGGGCTTTTGCGGGGTGTTTTTGACCAGTACATCACTGCCGCCCACGGCCTTGCCCGGCGCCAGTTCCATCTGCGCCTGGTTCGAGGGCAAACGGTTTAGCTGATCGACCATCTGCTCGATTTCACGCAGGTTGAGCAACTCGCCTTGTTTGCCGGGAAAGCTCATCGCCAGTTGGCGGTCGGTGATGCCGCTGCTTTCGGCGCCTTTCAGGCTTTCGAGCTTGCCCTCGACTACCTGAATTTTGAGGTTGCCGCTGGAAAGGTCTTGCTGTGGCAGATACGCGCGACTGGTGACCAGACCCTTGGCCAGGTAGCGGTCGGTGATGACCTTGAGCACTTCGTTGAGCTGCGGCACGCCGAGGCATTGGCCGATGTAAGGCTTGATCAGCGCGCTGCGCTCGTCTACGGACAGGGCGTCGGCGCCTGCGAGCTCGATGGTTTTGATCGGGAAGCAACGGGTGTCGGCAGGCGTCGCCGGAGCTGCAGGGGCGGCGGATTTACCGGGCAGATCCTTGAGTTCTTCGAGGCGCCGCTGCTGCTCTTCGAGCAGGCGGTCCTGACGGTCGCGGATCAGGTCGGTGATGCCGGGGGTGCTCTGCGGGGGCGCGGCGTGCGCTAATCCGGCGGTGCCCAGGCAGAAAAAAACGGACAGCAGGCAAAACCTGGTCCGGCGTTCCAAACGCCACATCTCTAGATCCCTCTACATAGCGTTGTGCTATCAATGGGCGGCGATTCTAGGATGGCACTTTGATGGCGTCAATAAAATGTACAAATTTGTTTCAAAAGTGAAACAAATCAGGTTCAGCTTGAAAGTTATGTTTTTTTAAAATCATGCACTTAACAAATATTTCAAAAATCCAAGGCAAAAAAAAGCCTGCATCTCTGCAGGCTTTTCTCTATCTGGCTCCACGACCTGGACTCGAACCAGGGACCCAATGATTAACAGTCATTTGCTCTACCAACTGAGCTATCGCGGAATGCGCCATATGTTACTGATTAAAAAGAAGAAGTCAAGCATTGAGGAGCATTTTGACGAATTCCTGCAAATTACGGCCGCAGCCCGCTACACCGGGCTGGCCGTTTCCTTGGCCAGATCCAGCCACGCACGCGCCGCCGGCGGCAGGTGTGCGCTGGCCCGCCAGGCCAGGGCGATATGCCAGTCGGTGTGTGGTTCGTCCAACGCAATCAAGGCGATACCCGCGTGTTGATGTTTGAGCGCGAGCATGCGCGGCAGAAACGCAACGCCCAGCCCGGCTGAGACCAGGTCAACGATAAAGTCGATTTGCCCGCTGCGCGCGGTCACTCGGGGCGTGACGCCTTTGCGCTCACACGCGGCGAGGATCTTGGCGTTCAGGGCGAAGCCGGCTTCGAACAAGATGAACGGTGAATCGGCCAGGTCGGTGAAGTCGATGTGTTTGCGCTGGGCCAGTGGGTGGCTGATGGGCAATACCGCCATCAGCGGTTCATTGCGCACTGGCTGGTAGTCGAAGGCTTCGTCCACCGGCAACAGCAGTGCGGCAAGGTCGACCTCCCCGGCTTCCAGGCATTCGCGCAGTTTTTTGCTGCCGTATTCGGTGAGTTCGATCTCGATATCCGGGTAGCGGCTGCGGTATGCCGCGAACATAGCGGCAAACAGCACGCCGCAGCCCACCGGCGGCAGGCCGATGCGCAGCACGCCGCGCTTGAGGCCGCGCAGGTCGTTGATCTCGGCCACCAGGTCGTTGTGCTCGGCGAGGAGTACCAGGGCGCGGCGGTAGGCAATTTCGCCGGCGGCCGTCAGCTCGTTACGGTGGCCCAGGCGATTGAGCAGCGGCGTGCCGAGCTCGTCTTCGAGGGTCTTGACCGCTTTGCTCACGGTGGATTGAGTCAGGGCCACCACCTCAGCCGCCTGGGAGAAACCGCCCTGGCGCACCACTTCGACAAAGGCCCGCACGGTTCTCAGGTTCATCGGTATTCCTATAGCGACTGGGTATTAGTAATAAAAGTTGTTTTTATCATGCCAGCTTTTTGCTTATGGTGGTGCGACCCAGCTCTGTGGAGAACCCGTTCATGATCATCTCGTCCGCCGCCGACTACCGTGCAGCCGCCAAACGCAAGCTGCCGCGCTTTCTGTTCGATTACATCGACGGCGGCGCCTACGCCGAGCACACCCTGCGCGCCAACAGTTCGGACCTGGCCGAGATCAGCCTGCGCCAGCGCATCCTGCGCAATGTCGACAACCTGAGCCTCAAGACCACGCTGTTCGGCCAGGAGCTGGCCATGCCAGTGATTCTCAGCCCCGTGGGCCTGACCGGCATGTACGCGCGACGTGGTGAGGTGCAGGCGGCCAAGGCGGCGGCCAACAAGGGCATCCCGTTCTGCCTGTCGACGGTGTCGGTGTGCCCGATTGAAGAGGTGGCGTCGCAAAGCCCGCAGTCGATCTGGTTCCAGCTCTATGTGCTCAAGGACCGCGGCTTTATGCGCAATGCGCTGGAGCGCGCCCAGGCAGCGGGCGTGACCACGCTGGTATTCACCGTCGATATGCCCACACCCGGCGCGCGTTACCGTGATGCGCATTCGGGCATGTCCGGGCCGTATGCGGCGCAGCGCCGGATGCTGCAGGCGGTGTGCAAGCCGCAATGGGCCTTCGATGTGGGCCTGATGGGCCGCCCTCATGATCTGGGCAATATCTCCAAATACCTCGGCAAGCCCACCCACCTGGAAGACTACATCGGCTGGCTGGCGAATAATTTCGACCCATCGATCAGTTGGAAAGACCTGGAGTGGATCCGTGAGTTTTGGAAAGGCCCGATGATCATCAAGGGCATCCTTGACCCCCAGGATGCCAAGGACGCGGTGAGTTTCGGTGCCGACGGCATCGTGGTCTCCAACCACGGCGGGCGCCAACTGGATGGCGTGTTGTCGACCGCCAAAGCCTTGCCGCCGATTGCCGAGGCCGTGGGCGATGATCTCACGGTGCTGGTGGACTCCGGCATTCGCTCCGGACTCGACGTAGTACGCATGCTCGCCCTGGGCGCCAAGGGTTGCCTGCTGGGACGTTCGACCGTGTATGCGCTGGCCGCCGCCGGCCAGTCCGGGGTGGAAAACCTGCTGGATATCTTCGCCAAGGAGATGCGCGTGGCCATGACCTTGACCGGCGTCACCTCGATTGACCAGATTGACCACTCCACCTTGGTTCAAACAGCCAAATAACTGACGTCACTGCACAACGACTGTGTTGAGTTTTTTAAAACAGTCGTTGATTTATAAGGCGTTTTTGTAAGTTAAACAAAGTGGCATGAATCTCGCTCTAACCCCTTTCAAGCAGGTTAAGCGATGACAAGACGTGTGGCAGGGCCCAGGGGTTATAACCCATGGCAAAGCGGTTTAAACTGTTTCCAATGTTTTACGGAACTGAAGGAACAGTAAGACGCTTGGCATTTGCCGCTCTCGTGCAGCCTGTAAGACAGTTAAGTGCTTAGAGGCCGTCAGCTTATGAAATCACCGACCCAGACCAACGCAATTGACTTCGACAGTGCCAAATTGCAACGCCTGGGGTTTGGTCAGCCGTCCCTGCTTCCACGTCGCCCCACCACACTTGCGCAACTTCGTCAGCAACTGAACCAGCAGTTGCAAACCAGCCTTGAGCCGGAGCGCATTCTGGCGCTGTTCTTTCGCGAAGTTCAGCGGCTGGTGCCGTTGGACGCGCTGCAATATCGCCATGAGGCCAGCGACTTGCGCCTGGAGTTTGGCCATCGCGGGCATCACTCGGTGAGCTACACCTTGAGCCATGAAGGCGAGCATCTGGGCGAGTTGATATTCCGGCGCAACCAGCGTTTGCTGGACGACGAGTTGGCGCAACTTGAGTCACTGCTGTCGACGTTGCTGTACCCGATGCGTAACGCCCTGCTCTACCGCGCCGCCACCCGCAGCGCCCTGCGTGACCCGCTGACCGAAACCGGCAACCGCATTGCGATGGACCAGACGCTGCAACGGGAAATCGACATGGCCCGGCGGCACCTGAGCCCGCTGTCTTTGTTGATGCTGGACATTGACCATTTCAAGAAAATCAACGACACCCACGGCCATGCAGCGGGCGACATCGTATTGCGCGCTGTCGCCGACTCGATCAAAAGCCAGTTGCGCAATGTGGACATGGTGTTTCGCTTTGGCGGGGAAGAGTTTCTGATCCTGCTGTCGAACACCGGCCGGGACGCGGCAGGTATGGTCGGCGAACGCCTGCGTCGGGCGGCAGAGGCTCAGGACTATTGGGCCGATGGCAAGCGAATTGAACTGACGGTGAGCCTGGGTTGCTCGACCCTGTTGGCCGCCGAGTCGGCAGAAAGCCTGTTGCGGCGGGCCGATAACGCCCTGTACGTGGCCAAGCGCGAAGGCCGCAACCGCTTGGCAATGGCGGGGTAAAACCCCGCCATCACGCTTACATCACGCCTCGCTGGCGGCGCGAACCTGACGTTCACGAACAACTGCTGGCGCCTTTGCTTTTTCGTTCTCCAACCGCATGCAACTTTCCAAAAACAGGTACATGTAGTCGTAGCTCTTGCACACCGCCTGACGCAGTTCTACCTGCAAGGCTTTGCTCGGGTTCATCCCGGCCAGGGTGCAGATGATTTCCAGGGCTTCCCAAGGATGGGCATCGTCGTATTGCGCGTGCATCTTCAACCACTTCATGGCGCGTTTACGGTCTTCCTCAGGGAAGGCGGCCGCATACACGCCGGTCGAACACACCACGGCAGACCACTCCCCAGTCGCCCCCTCAATCGCGTAGTTGGTCGCGGCAATCGCCACGATCAACGAATCGGCCGAGCTGGTGTGCCAGCACCAGTGACTCAGTGCGTGCAACTCCGGTGGTACGTTCTGCGCTTGCAACTCTTCCAGGCTTACACCGTGGGCGCGCGCCCAGTGCACCCAATAGTCGGCGTGGTTGAGTTCCACGCGAATATTGCGCATCAGCCACCGGCGCGCCATATCCTCCCCAGGATGACGGGCAAACTTGGTCTTGGTGAGGTTCTGTGCCATGTACAAGGCAAACTGTTCAACCACTGGCCAGCCACCGATCAGGTAGTGGCGCATGGTCTTGGCGCTGAGCGTGTTATCACGCATGCGCTGGTACAGTTCGTGTTCGACAACCCGGCGCTTGCTCTCGCTACAGTCCTGGATCAGTTGTTGCGCCCAGGCTGGGTAACTCGAGGCTTCCATAAGCGGGCCGGTTCGGTTGAAGGTGTCGATCACTGTAGGGCTCCTTTTCTAGTGTGATTGTACAGACCGTCGAATGCTTCAGCGGAATGTGCCGGGCGCCTTTAGCAACAGTGGCTGCGGCCGCACGGGTCGGCACTGCAGACTATCAAAGGTAAACAATTGCGGACGTTCGATCAGGTAGCCCTGAGCATAATCCACACCGATCTCAAGTAAAGCTTGCTCGATCAGCGGTGTTTCAACAAATTCGGCAATTGTGCGCTTACCCATGACGTGGCCGATGTGGTTGATCACTTCGACCATGGCACGGTTAATCGGGTCGTCCAGCATATCCTTTACGAAACTCCCGTCGATCTTCAGGAAGTCTACAGGTAAATGTTTAAGATAAGCGAACGAGGACATTCCGGCACAAAAGTCATCAAGTGAAAAATGGCAACCTAAGGCCTTGAGTTCATTAATAAAGCGGATTGCACTGCCCAAATTGGCAATAGCGCTGGTCTCTGTTATTTCAAAACAAATCATTTCCGGCGGAATGCTGTAAGCCTCGAATTTCTCACGTAAAAACCCGAGAAAATCATCATCGCCAATAGTTATGCCTGACAGATTAATCGCACACATAGCCATAGGACGGCCTGCACGCTCTTGCATACAACGGGCGATAATCTTAAAGACGTTTTCCACGACCCAACGATCCAGCGAAGTCATCAAACCGTAACGTTCTGCAGCCGGAATAAAACTGTCCGGCAAGATGATCCGACCCGCCTCGTCGTGCAGGCGCAGGAGTATCTCAATATGACCATTACCACCATCGGTATGGCCCAACGGCGAGATTTCCTGGGCGTAGAGGCAAAAACGATCTTCCTCCAGGGCCATGTGCAGGCGTTGTACCCAGGCCATTTCGCCAAAACGCATGGACAATTCCGAATCATCGGCATGGTAGACCTGCACCCGGTTACGGCCCTTTTCCTTGGCCATATAACAGGCCATATCAGCGGCGCGCAGCGAAGTTTCCAGGGTGGTCGGCGATTGCGAGATATGCACCAGACCAATGCTCACGGTGGTCATGAACGGCCGGCCCTTCCACACAAAATGCAGGCTTTGCACGGTATGGCGCAGGCTTTCAGCGATCTTTTCCGCCACCGCTGCCGGGCAGTTCTCCAACAGGATGCCGAATTCATCGCCGCCCAGGCGCGCCAGAGTGTCGCCTTCGCGCAGGTCCGATTGCAGCAACGCACAGATATGCCGCAGCAGCTCATCGCCCGCCGCATGCCCGCAGGTGTCGTTGACCAGCTTGAACTGGTCGAGGTCGAGGAACATCAAGGCATGCCGCCCGCTCTGCTGGCGCGCTACCTGTTGCAGCACCTGCTCCAGCCGGAACTCGAATTCGCGGCGGTTGGCCAGGCCAGTCAAGGCATCGTGGGTCGCCTGCCACGACAGGTTGGCGATGTACTGGCGCTCCTGGGTCATGTCGTGCAACACCAGCACCGCGCCGCTGACCTTGCCGGCGTTGCGGATCGGCGCACCTACCAGGGTGACTGACACCGTGCTGCCGTCCACGCGCTGGATCAGCTTGGAATGCTCGCTGCCACCGCTGAGTTCACCCTTGATAATGTGTTCAATCAGGGCGAAGCCATCGGGCTCGGCGTTCTCATCAAGCAGGTTGAACAACGCCGCCAGCGGCAACCCTTGGGCCTGCGCGTTCTTCCAATGGGTCAGCGCCTCGGCCGCCGGGTTCATGTAGGCAATGGCGCCGTCGACATCCGTGGTGATCACGCCGTCGCCAATCGACTCCAGGGTGATCTGCGCCCGCTCCTTCTCGGCTTGCAACGCGGTGGCGAAGGCGTGGCGCTGGGTCAGCAGTTTATGGGTACGCAGCAGTGCCAGCACGATCAACCCCAGGGCGGTGGCCAGGTTGGTGATCAGCAACAGGCGCAGGATCATCCGCGAACCTTCGCCCAAGGCATCGCTGAAGGCCTTGGCGGCTGGCGTCACGCCGTCGTTGATGGCGATGATGCGCGTCTTCCAGCCAGCAATGTCGCCAGGGCTGACCTGATCACTGCGGATCGCCCGGTGCATCGCTTGGGCCAGGTCATCCAGTTGCACCAGGTAACCATCGCCCACGGTCCACAGCTCGATGGCTTTTTCCAGGTAGCTGAAATGGCGAAAATTGAGGTACAGCCAGATCAGACTGGACACGTCATCAGGGTGGTTGCCGCCCTTGAGGATGCCCAGGCGCGCGGCCGCAAGGTCGGGCGTGGGACGGTCCAGCGCGACGCGCAGCTCATGGCCGCCCTGGGGCACGGCGATGGCTTGCCGGTATTTGAGGAACGTCGCTTCGTCGCGGTTATCGGCGTAAAGGCTCAGATAGTAGATGGCGTCTTTCTGGCCCTTGGACCACAAGCTCTCGCCTGCTACATAGCCGCGCACCGCTGACAGCATGTAGAGGCTGACGCAGCCCAGCAATGCCTGGAACAGCACGACGGCGATAAAGGGCCAGACAATGCCCAGCAACCGAGGCTTGCTTAACGTCGCTGCGAGAGTACGCTTTTGCTTCATGAGATCCCTTGCACATGCACTGCTTGATACGCACGCGAGAATCCGCTCTCGATAGCTCAGCCAAATCAACGCACTTGTTGCAGATGCCCGTAGAGCTTGGCGTATAACCCTCCATCGGCAATCAACTGCTGATGGTCGCCATCTTCGGCGATATGCCCGCCATCAAACACCAGTACCCGGTCGGCCTGTTTCACCGCAGAAAGCCTGTGGGCGATGATCAGTGTAGTACGCCCACTGAGAAACCGCGCCAGCGCCTGGTGCAGGTTGTACTCGGTGGCGGCGTCCAGGGCCGAGGTGGCCTCGTCCAGTATTACCACTTTGGGCTCGGCCAGCACCATGCGTGCAATCGCCAGGCGTTGGCGTTGCCCACCGGAAAAGCGCACCCCCGAGCGCCCCACCACACTGTCCAGGCCCAAGGGCAGTGCCTTGACGGTAGCATCCAACTGGGCGATTTCCAGTGCCTGCCAACAGGCTTGGTCACTGCGGGCGCGGCCCATGGTCAAGTTGGCGCGCACGGTGTCGTTGAACAGCGCCGGGTGTTGCAGCACCACTGCGACGTTTTCGCGGATGGTCGCCAGGCCGATTTCCTGCTGGGTAGCACCGCCGAAACGGATACTGCCGGCTTGTGGGGTATAGAGCCCCAACAGCAGTTGCACCAGGGTACTTTTGCCGCCGCCGCTGGCGCCGACAATCGCGACCTTCTCGCCGGGTGCGATAGCCAGGTTCAACTGGTTGAGTACCAACTCTTCGCCATAGCCGAAGTTGAGGCCGCGCACCTCGATGCCGACGGTCTCACGCCCGGTGAACGGGTCTTCGCCGCCGGCATATTGCGGCTCGTCGGCCCGCGCCAGCAGCTCGTTGATCCGCGTCAGCGCACCACCCGCCGCGTAGTAGGCATATTGCAGGTTCAGCAGCTGCTCCACCGGGCCGATCATGAACCACAGGTAGCTGAACACTGCGAGCATCTGGCCGATGGACAGGTCGGAAAACAACACCGTGAGCATCGCCGCCGCGCGGAAGATGTCGATGCCGAACTGGAACAACAAGCCACTGGCGCGGCTGGAGGCATCGGTTTTCCATTGCGAATGGATCGCGTAGTCGCGCACTTCCTTGGCGCGCTGGCCCAGGCGCCCGAGGAAAAAGCCTTGGCGATTGCCGGCGCGCACTTCCTGGATGGCGTCGAGGGTTTCGGTCAGCGCCTGGGTGAAGCGCGAAGTGCTGTCGTTCTCGAGCTTCTTCAGGTGTTTGACGCGTTTGCCCAACTGCACCGTGGCGTAGATCACCAAGGGGTTGAACAGCAGGATCAACAGTGCCAGTTGCCAATGCATCCACACCAGAATCGCCGAGGTGCCGACCAGCGTGAGCATGGCCACCAGGAAGCGGCTGAGGGTTTCGCCGACAAACTTGTCCAGCGTGTCCAGGTCGGTGACCAGATGCGTGGTCACCGTGCCACTGCCCAGGCTTTCGTATTCGCCCAGGGAAATCCGCTTGAGCCGTTCGATCAGGCGCACGCGGATGCGGTACACAATGTCCTTGGCCAGCCGCGCAAACAGCCGCGCCTGCACCACGTTAAACACCAGCGCACCGCAGCGCAGGCATAAGGTCACCAACAGCATCAGGCCGATATAACCGGCGGCCTTCTGCCAACCCAGTGGCAACGCGTGGTTCATCACCTTGAGCGCAGCATCGCCGTGGCCCAGCAGCACTTCGTCCACCAGCAACGGCAACAGCAAAGGGATGGGCACGCTGCACAGGGTCGCCAGCACGGCAACGCCATTGGCGATCCACAGGGATTTCTTGTGACGCAGGGCCAGGCGGCGAACTTCCGCCCAGGTCAGTCGGTCGGTGCGTTTGGGCTCATCCTGCACAGGTGGCACGCTCCAGCCATCGGGCGAGCAAGGGCGACAGCTCGGACAACGGCTGATAACCGTTGGTCAGCAACGCCAGCTGGCCATTACGCTCGGCCAGCAGCGTCGGGAAACCGGCGATGCCCAAGTCCTGCACCCAGGTAAAGTCAGCCGCCGTCGCCGCATGTTGCTCGGCGCGGTCGAAGGCGCCGGCAAACTCGATGCGCGGAATGCCCGCCTGCTCGGCCAGTTCCACCAGCACGCTGGCAAGGGTCACATCGCGGCCCTCGACATAAAACGCACGCTGGATCAGCCCCAGCAGTGTCCAGGCGCAATCGGGCGCCAGGCTGCGCGCGGTGACGATGGCGCGGCACGCAGGCTCGGTGTCATAGACAAACCCGTCGGGCAACGCGCCTTCGCGCTTGAACGGCTGGCCGGTGGCGTCGGTAACGGCCTGCCAGTGCTCAAGGATATAGCGCCGCGTAGTCGGCTCGAGTGCCGCGCCGCTGCCGGTGCGCAAACCGCCCACCACCAGGTGCACATCCACGCCGGCCACCTGGGCCTGCTCAACCAGCGCCTGCGCCACCGGGGCAAAGCCCCAGCACCAGGAACACATCGGGTCCATCACATAGAGCAGGCGCGCGGGCATGGGTCAGGCCTCGGAAGGGGTTTGCTTGTAGTTGAAGCCAATCGGGTGCGGCATGTTGCGGGCCTTGGCCAGTTCGATCTGCTTTTGCCGGTCGATGGCGCTGCGACGGGTCTTCTCCGGCAGCTTATCCCAGCAATGCGGGCAACTGATGCCAGCCACATAATGCTCGGACGCGCGGTCTTCTACGCTGACCGGTGTGCGACAGGCATGACATTGATCGTAGTCGCCTTCGCTCAGGTCGTGGCGCACGGTCACGCGATTGTCGAACACAAAGCAGTCGCCCTGCCATTTGGTTTCTGCCTGCGGCACCTCTTCGAGGTACTTCAGAATCCCGCCTTTAAGGTGGTAAACCTCGTCGAAACCTTCGCTGAGCATGTAGCTGGAAGCCTTCTCGCAACGAATGCCGCCGGTGCAGAACATCGCGACTTTCTTGTGCCTGGCCGGGTCGAAGTTGGCTTTGATATAGTCAGGGAATTCGCGAAAACTGGTGGTTTTCGGGTCGATTGCGCCTTCAAAGGTGCCGATCGACACTTCGTAGTCGTTGCGCGTGTCGATCAACAGCACTTCAGGGTCGCTGATCAACGCGTTCCAGTCCTGCGGGTCGACGTAGGTGCCGACCTTTTTGTTCGGGTCAACGCCTTCGACGCCCAGGGTCACGATCTCTTTCTTGAGCTTGACCTTGGTGCGGTAGAACGGCTGATCGTCGCAGTACGACTCTTTGTGGTCGATGTCGTCCATGCGTGGGTCGTTCTTGAGCCAGGCCATAAGACCATCAATGCCTTCACGGCTGCCGGAAACGGTGCCGTTGATGCCTTCTTCGGCGATCAGCAAGGTGCCTTTGATACCGTTATCGACCATTGCCTGCAGCAGTGGCTCGCGCAGAGCGACGTAATCTTCGAGGGTGACGAACTTATACAGTGCCGCCACGACAATCGGTTGAGTCATGGGTGTTCTCTCCAGGTGGCTACCCTCGTAAGGGGTGAACCGGATGCAAAAAAAACGCGCCGGCTAAGCGGCGCGTTGCGGATTCTAACAAAATTGGCGACGTTTATGGGCCGCCTCTTTACTGTGGCGAGGGAGCTTGCTCCCGCTGGGCTGCGAAGCGGCCCCGATAAGGCGATTGTGACCTTTCACAAAGATCGCAGTGATGGGCATCAGGGCTGCTGCGCAGCCCAACGGGAGCAAGCTCCCTCACCACATAACGCCCATGCGCCACAGTGTCAGTGCCCGCCGGCGCAGGTCGGCGAGGCCGGGGCTGCGTCGATTTTCGCCCATTCGTCAGGCGTGTAGGTATGCAGCGCCAACGCATGGAATTCGCTCATCAGGTCAGCCAGGGTGGCATAGACCTTCTGATGGCGCTTGACGCGGTTGAGCCCCTCGAACTGCTGGCTGACCAGCACGGCCTTGAAGTGGGTCTGCAACCCACGGCTGTGCATATGGCTTTCATCCAGCACGCTCAAGTATTCCGGGCTCAGGGCGACGAGTGCCGATTCGATACGCTGTTGCATGGTCATTCCTGTTTACTTCTTCTTGGCCGGGGCCGGGGCTTTAGGCGTCAGCTCGTTGGTCATGTCTTCGAGCAGCTTGTTCACCACAGGTACCGCGCTTTCCAGCTTGGCCTGGGTCATCTGGGCCGATTGCTGGGTCAACTGAGGCATTTTTTCCAGGACTTTCTTGCCCAGCGGCGACTGGTAGAAGGCTACCAGGTCCTTGAGCTCGGATTCGCTGAAGTTGGTGGTGTAGAGCTTGACCATGTCCGGCTTCAGCTTCGGCCAGCCGATGGCCTGGTCCAGCGCAGCATTGGCCTTGGCCTGGTAGCTGTCGAGTACGGACTGCTTGGCGGCAGGTGCCTTGGTCTGGGCGAAACGCTGGGCAAACATTTGCTGCACTTGCATGTACACCGGGGTACCCAGCTTGTCAGCGTGGGCCAGGGTCAGGAAGGCTTCGGCACTGGCGTTATGGCTGGCGGTATCGGCAAAAACCTGGCCGCTGGCGCAAACCAGAGCAACCGCGGTACAGATGGCACGAAGACGAGTCATCGAGTTTCCTTTCTAGCAGGCGAGGTAAGACCCCAAGGGCGACCATTCTGCGCCTAAAAAACCTTGCGGCTCAACCCCAGGCCTTGTTCAGCCTGGTTTGCGGGGGCACGCGGCTGGGATCTGCCTTTCTATGCGAGCCGGCTTGTCGAATCGTCGCACCGCTGCGATGCAAGCACCGCGGTTTATCAGTGACAACCCGTTGACGCCATCGCAGGCAGCCTGAACCGCATGGGAATACCCTCGATGAAAAGTCTTTTATGGAACCCCACCAACGGATCACAGCCTAAACTGCGCAAACGAACCTGAAGGAGTGTGCCCGATGAGCCGTATCGAAACCGACAGCCTGGGAGACGTCCAAGTCCCGGATGACGCTTACTGGGGCGCCCAGACCCAACGCTCGCTGGTGAACTTCGCCATCGGCGAGCAACGCATGCCGCTGGCGGTGTTGCACGCGCTGGCCCTGATCAAGAAAGCCGCAGCACGGGTCAACGACCGCAACGGCGACTTGCCCGCCGACATCGCCCGCCTGATCGAACAGGCCGCCGATGAAGTGCTCGATGGCCAGCACGACGACCAGTTCCCGCTGGTGGTATGGCAGACCGGCAGCGGCACCCAAAGCAATATGAACGCCAATGAAGTGATCGCCGGCCGCGCCAACGAGCTGTCGGGCAAGGCCCGTGGCGGCAAAAGCCCGGTGCATCCCAATGACCATGTGAACCGCTCGCAAAGCTCCAACGACTGCTTTCCCACGGCCATGAGCATTGCGGCGGTGCAGGCGGTTCATCAACGCCTGTTCCCGGCGATCGCCACGCTTTCTGGCGGTTTGGCCGAGCTGGCTGCACGCCATATGAAACTGGTGAAAACCGGCCGCACCCATATGATGGATGCCACGCCGATCACCTTCGGCCAGGAAGTCTCGGCCTTTATCGCCCAACTCGACTACGCCGAGCGCGCCATCCGTAGCGCCCTGCCCGCTGTGTGCGAGCTGGCCCAGGGCGGCACCGCCGTGGGCACCGGGCTCAATTCGCCGCATGGCTTTGGTGAGGCGATCGCCTCCGAGCTGGCGGCCTTGTCCGGCTTGCCGTTCGTTACCGCCCCCAACAAGTTCGCCGCCCTCTCCGGCCATGAACCGCTGGTCACCCTGCACGGCGCACTGAAGACCCTGGCGGTGGCGCTGATGAAGCTCGCCAACGACCTGCGCCTGCTGGGTTCCGGCCCACGCGCAGGCCTGGCCGAGGTCAAGCTGCCAGCCAATGAGCCGGGCAGCTCGATCATGCCCGGCAAGGTCAACCCCACCCAGTGCGAAGCGCTGTCGATGCTGGCCTGCCAAGTGCTGGGCAATGACGTGACCATCGGCATCGCCGCCAGTCAAGGGCACTTGCAGCTGAACGTGTACAAGCCGGTGATCATCCACAACCTGCTCGAATCGATCCGCCTGCTGGCCGACGGCTGCAACAACTTCCAGGAGCACTGCATCGCAGGCCTTGAGCCGGATGCCGAGCAAATGGCCGAGCACCTGGAGCGCGGCTTGATGCTGGTCACGGCGCTCAACCCGCATATCGGCTACGACAAGTCGGCGCAGATTGCCAAGAAGGCGTACGCCGAAGGCTTGACGCTACGCCAGGCGGCGCTGGACCTGGGTTATCTGACTGATGAAGAGTTCGATCAGTGGGTGCGCCCGGAGAACATGCTGGAAGCCGGCCACTGAGAGAACTGGCGACTCGGTGAGTCAGTTAAAGCTGGCTGGGGCTGCTGTGCAGCCCAACGCAGGGCAAGCCTGCTCGCCACAGTGAGAGTGTTCGTCCTTAATAAGGTATTAAGACGCCATACGCACCCGCCGGGCCTTGAGCCCGGCGAGCAGCGACGGCGCCAGTGCTACCGTCGCTGAACCCAGCATCACCACCAATGCCCCTATATAGCCCACGGCATTGATCTCTTCTGCCTGCACATAGTCCGGCCACAGCCACGCCGCCACCGCCACCGCCACAAAGGTCACCAACGGCGTCAGCGCCAGGGTCGCACTGACGCGCGAGGCCTCCCAATGCGCCAGTGCTTCGGCAAACGCACCATAGGCCACCAGCGTGTTCATGCAGCACGCGAGCAGCAACCAGCCTTGCAGCGGACTCAATTGCAACGCCTCCAGCGGATGTGCCCATGGCGTGAGCAACAGGGCGCACGACAAGTAGATCACCATCATCACCTGCAGCGAATTCCACACCGTGAGCAATTGCTTCTGGCCCAGGGCATAGAACACCCAGATGGTGGTAGCCAGCAGGATCGTCAACACGCCCGCCGTGTAGGTGCCCATGGAGGTCAGCAGCTCAGCCAGGCGCTGGTTGAAGAACAGACCAAAGCCCAAGATCAGCACCGCCAGCCCCATGCCCTGCCCCAGGCTGAAACGCTCCTTGAACACGAACACACTGGCAATCATCAAAAAAATCGGCCCCATCTGCACCACCAATTGCGCGGTGCCGGGGCTGAGCATTTTCAGGCCCACCAGGTACAACACGTAGTTGCCCACCAAACCACACACGGCCATCGCCACCAGCCAGCCGCCCCTGGGACCAAGCACCTTGCGACTGGGCAAGCGTTTGCTCAGCGCCAGGTAGATAAACAGGCAACTGCCGGCCACCACCAGGCGAAACCAGGTGACGGTGATCGGGTCCATCACCTGCAATACTTGCTTGAGTTTGATCGGCAGAATGCCCCAGAGAAACGCAGTCAGCAGGGTCAGGCCAAAACCATAGACCCAGCGACCGGAAGAGATGTGCATGAGCGCCCCAAAATGCCAGAGGTGGAGGAGCTGGCATTCTAGGGCGAGGCGTTGTGCTTTGGGTATCGATCATTTGGGGGTCAGGGCACCCCCATCACCAACACACCACTGCCGCTGATGGCGCCAGGCGTCGGCAGTGAACCATTGCGCCGCACCAGCGAAAACGTCACATCATCGCCGCCCACACTGTTGGTGATGCGGGTGAGGAATGAGCCGTTGACAGACACTGCAGCACCGCCGCGCAACAACGCCGTGCCCACATCGGGATTGCTCATGATCAGCAGGCGCGGGTCGAACGCGGAACGGGTGCCTTTGTAGGTAATGGTGATCGGTGTGTTGATCCCACCGTCGGGGCATGAGTAGGTCAGCCTGCGGTTACTGACGACGGAGGATGTCAACGGGTCGGAACCTATGGCGCGTTGGTGGACGTCGCCGAAGTTGATCTCGATCGGGTTGTTATTGTTGATGGTGCAGGTGGAGGGCGAGACGGTGAAGTTGTTGGCCGCCGTGTAGGTTACCGTGAGCTGTGGCCGGGTGCCGTCGTAATTGTTCGAGCTGGTCAGGCGCAACAGGCCGAGGTTGTCACCGATACGAACATCGAACGGGTTGGACGGATAATTACGCAGCAGAATGTAGGGAGTGACATTGATCGGGTAAAACACTCCGTTGTTGGGGATGTTCGCAATCGCTATGCCGGACGGCACCGGCGTGTTTCGAAAAGCGCCGTTGATGCGTAAACCGGTGCCTTCGCCGGCAAATTTTGGTCCAGGAGTCCAGGCCGTACCTGCGGCGCTTCCACTGACCCAAAAGTCCGTATGCCAAGCGGGGCCTCCGCTATAGGTAAACCGACACTCCAGCCTTGCACCTTCGAGCATGAGCCTCGTGCGATCTGCAGCCAGGGTGACCGTCACCGGCACCTGCAGGTTGGGGTTGCCATTCTGCCAAGCCCCGCCGTTAACACGGCAATCGACGGCGTGCGCGGTTGTGGTAAAACCCGCCAGGGCGAGAAGCGCCAGCGCGCCATAAAGTGATTTCATTTTGACTTCTCGTGATTTTTCTACCCAGGCGCCGTCCGAGGAATATTCAGCCCCCTGTTCGCGCCGCCCGTTAGAGTGTTGGGGTTAGTAGGGTTGGCTGCCGGCGAGCTTGGGCCTTATGGCACACCCATTACGAGCACACCACTGCCGCTTATGGCGCCTGCGGTCGGCAAGGAGCCATTGCGCCGCACCAGCGAAAAGGTCACATCGTCTGCGCCCACACTGTTGGTGATACGGGTCAGGAACGAGCCGTTCACCGGCACCGCAGTACCGGCATGCACCATGGCCGTGCCCACGTCCGGGTTACTCATCATCAACAGCCGTGCATCGAAGGCCGAGCGGGTGCCTTTGTAGGTGATGGTGATGGGCGTGGTAATGCCGCCGTCCGGGCATGAGTAAGTGAGCCTGCGGTTGCTGACGACGGAAGAGGTCAACGGGTCGGTGCCGATTGCCCGCTGATGGACGGTACCGAAGTTGATCTCGATCGGATTGTTATTGTTGATGGTGCAGGTGGATGGGGAGATGGAGAAGTTGTTGGCGGCCGTGTACGTGAGCGCGAGCGTTGAGCTGCCGGAGTTATAGTTATTTGTCTGGTCCAGGTTTAACCTTCCGAGGACGTCTCCTAATCGAACGTCGATAGGATTGGTCGGATTGTTACGCACCAAAATATAAGGTGTGACATCGACCGGCACGCCGATGCCGTTGTTAGGCATGGTCGTCATTCGGATACCATTCGGGACCGGGGTATTTTGATAGCTGCCGTTGATGCGTAAGCCGGTGCCTTGGCTGGTGAACTTCGGGCCTGGCACCCAGGCCGGCCCCACTCTTGCGGACGTAGCCCAGTAGTCCGTATACCAAGGCTGGCTACCGCCAAAACCCGAGAACCGGCACTCTAACCTTGCCCCTTCGAGCATGATACGAGTTCTGTCTGCGCTCAGTTGAACTGTGACGGGAACTTGCAGGTTTAAAGTCCCACCCGCACCTACAAATATCCAAGCCCCGCCGTTCACACGACAATCAGTTGCACTCGCAGCCGTAGTCATTCCCATCAGTACAAGAAGCACAATGGCTCCATAGCGCTGTTTCATTTTTTAATCTCTCGCGGCTTTTATCTACCCGAATGTCGCCCGCCGGGCACTCGGCTCACGTCGTGAAGAGGACGTAGCCGCTACGGATAGTCCAACGTAAAAGTAGAGGTCACCGTGTACGCACCGTGCCCAATGGTTTGATCTCTTATCGCCGTCGGCTCGCCCTGCACATAGGCCTTGAGTTCGATCACATTGCTACCATCGCTCAGCACCTGCTCATCGCTGACGGTATTCAAGGGCAACGGCTTGTCGCTCAGCGTCTCAATACCAACGCCAATCCCCGAGGCACCACTGCCACCGTCCAGCGCGAGCAAACCTGGAAGTTCGCCATTTTCGGCACCGCCGAAGGTGATGGTCACGGTGTTGCCAATGGTGGTGTCACACTCTTCCAAGTGCAGTTGGAACCGCTTGCCCACGGTTCGCGTGTTGATATAAAGGTGCTTGCTGGTGACGTCCCAGAGCTCCAGCGTGATGGCCTCATCGCCAGGGCGGATGGTGCAGGCCTCTTCCACCAGGTTGCCCTTGAACATCAGGTTGTCCGCGCCGTGCCCCAGGGGGATCAGGCCGACGGTGAGCAATAACGCCAACCCGCCTTTTTGCACAATTTGGTCTCGCATCGACTCAACTCCTACTGGTATTCGGCCAACAACGTGGCCACCGCCGTAAACCGCGCGGGCGTCAAAATGGTGCCTGGCTGCTGCACGGGCACCACCTCCAATGTCGGCGGTGACGACAGGGTGATGTCCAGTGGCGTATTAAGTGGAAGTGGCAGGTTATTCTGGAAAATCCGAATGCCCAGTGCCGGCACACTGGTCTGTACCGCTGCACCGTCAAATGAGGTGGCTGTGCCGTTGACGCTCAATTTGAGCTCCCACGGCAGCGTGTCGGTGCCACAGTTGATGGCATAACCGACGCCCCGGCGGTATTTCACACCATCGACGCGTTTTACCCCCACATCGCCAAAATCCACCTCAATGGTGTTGCCGCCGTCAATGGTGCAGGGCGGCGGTTCATTCAGCGTGCCGCTGAACGTCAGGTTGGCCGACGCACCACTGCAAAGGCCGATGGAACACAAGGTAAGCAACACGCGTTGCTGCCAAAATGTCATTGAGCATTCCTCGTCATTGGTAATCGACCACCAGGGTTGCCACAGCATCAAATGCCCCGCCGCTCAGCGTGCTGCCCACGCGTTTGACGGGCACCGCCTGTACCGCCGGGAAGTTGGGATAGGTAAAATTCACGGCCGTATTCAACGGCCAGTCAGCGCCATTCACGAACAGCTTGACCCCAAGGTCGGCCTTGCGGGTCGACAGCACGCGGCTGTCAAACCCGGCGCCGGTGCCTTTGAGTTCCAGGGTCAGGGCGTTGCTGAACGGCGAATTACAGGTGACGGTATAGGGCACGTCACGACGGTAATTAACCCCGTCTACCCGTGACGTCTGCAGGTCATTGCCGAACGGCACATCCAGGGTTGCGCCACTGTTAATCACGCAAGGCGGCGGCGCGATGATGACCGCGCGGATGGTCAGGCTGGTGTCGGCCTGCACGCATTGGCTGACAGGCCACAGTAAACCGCCACCGATAAGAATGGCCCACGGGCCGATTGAGTTAGCCATCGCTCTGCCCTTACTCATAGTTGAGCCTGAATTCCACCACGGCCCTGAAAGCCCCACTGCTCAACGGCGCCGAGGTGCGCGTAGGCCGAACATTCCAGGTCTGGGTATTGCGGCCCACGGGCAGAATCAACGGTTCGCCCTTTGAGCCCAGCTGTACATCCCGACCAAGGGGATCGGTCAATTGCAGGCCCATCCCGGTGATGCCCTGGACTTTGACCAACCGTGGATCATCGGCGTCGGCCGGCGCGACAAACGCCACCGACAACACAGGTTGGTAAGCACTCCATGTCAGGTTGCCCGTGCGTTCGTTGCGCACGCGACCGGCGGTGCGCATACAGTCGGTAAAACGCAGTTGAAAAGCCTTGGCGGGCGCCTGATCACCAGGCCGTTGCAAATGGCTGGTCGACACCGCGTCCAGGTCCACCGTCTGGTGCAATGAGGTCATATCCAGACTGCAAGGCGACTCATTCATGGCCCCGAGGACATTCAACATTCCGCTCATCCCTTCGATATCTTCGTCATCGTCGGCGGCGTGCGCGCCCATCGCCAAGACCCATAACAGGCAGCCCAAGACCTTCACACTTTGCGACTTCATGATGTTCTCCAGCAGCATTACTCATTTCGGCGCTGAGGCCTGCGCGTTGACCTGGCACGTATTGCCATTGCAGGTGAACGCCAGGAGTGGACGGCCGCCGTAATCATTCACATAGGCCAGATAAGGTGACGTACCCAGTGCCTTGGCACTGGGGCCCAGGGTCAGCGCGTCCTTGGGGGGAACCATCACCGGCGCAAAGCCCGGCACGGTTTTGCCGTCTTTGCTGGCACGTGCATCCACCAGGGTCACGTAGTACGGCGTCGGGTTATGGACCCGGTAGTGGTCGCCTTCGCGGGTCAGGGTCAGTTTCTGCTGCCAGGGGTTGGACAGGTCTTGCTGGCTCGGCGCAATCGCATCCGGGCGGTAGAACAACTTGATGCGGGTTTGCAGGGCAATTTGCAGGGTGTTGGATTTATCACTGCGCGGCGGGATTTCTCGCAAGTTGAAGTAATAGACCGTCTCGCGGTCCTGCGGCAACGACTTGGCGGCCGGCAGCGCCTGGACTTTCACCTGGCTTTGTTTGCCGGGTTCCAGGCGCTGCACCGGCGGCAGCACGATCAAGGGTGAGTTGATTTTTTTACCGGTTTCATCCTCGATCCAACCCTGGGCCAGGTACGGCAGCTGAGTATTGTTGTTGGTGATGTTCACGCTGGTGGCATCTTTGCCGCCATCGAAAATCACCCGGGTACGATCCAGGCCAACCGCGGCGCTGGCGCCCTGGCTCAAGCCTAGGGCCAGCAGCGCGAACGCTGGGAAGGTGAGGCGCATATCAAGCTTCATGAGGCTGTGTTCTCCGTGTCGGTAAGCTCCCCGGTCAGCGTGGCTGGCTCGGGCAGGGATGGGGCAGCGGCAACTCTCTGGCAGCGCAGCTGCAGGGCGTGCGTCAAGCCATCGACGGGCAGAACGGTGGGGAGCGTGAGGATGCATTGCTCGTTGCCGCCCCAACTGACGACCATCTGCTCGCCGGCCTGCAGGCCGCTGAGGTAGACATTGCCGCCGTCATTCACAATGCCGGTGTCCTGTTGCTTGAGGTTCTTCACCGTGGCGCCAAAGGGCGGCGAGCTGCCATCCGGCAGGCGCAGAATCGCCATGGCTTTTTCACCGGCAATCACGCTCAGCGAGCGATAACCAATCGCCCCTTCGGTGAGCGTCAACTGCGTGACCGATTGAGTGGCTTCGACCGTGCTCGGCAAGCGCTCCAGGTCCACGCTGGCTGCCGTACGCTGATAGCTGCTGATATCGGAAATAACCGCTTTGCCGAAGGCATTGCTACGGGTCGGCGAGCCGTAACCGCGCACCGGCACGTCGGGTACACCGCCGGTGTCGAGCATCAGGCGCGTGCCGCCGGTACTGGTGGTACGGTGCAAGGCCGCGCCATATTGCGTGACCGTGCCACCGCCACGCGCCGACACACCCAGGCTGCTGTAGCCGCCCTCTTGCGTGCTGGCGCTGACGTCGATATCGGCCTGGTCGCCCATATGGCTCAAGTAACCGCTGGCGGACGAATCGCTGGCACTGAGCTGATAGCTGTTGCGCTCATCGAGACGATCGCTGTAGCGCGTCGCAAAGTTGTTCCTGCCGGCGGTGCGGCTGGCGTCCATCGACAATGTGCCGGTGCGCCCCAGCGGCAGGCTGACCGTGACGGCCATGCCGTTGTCTTTGTAGTTGTATTCCTGGGTGCGGTACATGTTCAGGGACAGGCTCATGTTCTTGACCGTGCCCACGTTGAAGTAGCGCGACAGCGACAGGTTCCAGCGCTGGGTGTCGGGCCTATCCCAGTAGGTTTGCTTGTTGTAGCTGGCGTATACGGTGGCGCCCAGGTCACGAAACTGCTTGTTGACCGTGACCGTATACAGCGCCTTGCTGCCACCAATCGGCTTCCAGCCCTCACTCGGGTCACGGTAATCACCACGCCCGCCGAGTTCACCGTTCAGCCCGTAATACCGGGCATCCAGGTATTCACTCATGCTCAAGAAGTTTTTCTCGGAGAACCGGTAACCGGCGAAGGTCACCTGGCTGTCGTACTGCTCAAAGTTCTTGGAGTATTGAAGGCGGTAGGATTTGCCCGAGAGCGTCTCGTTCCACACCTCGGCGTGAGACTGCGTCACATCCAGCGAGACCGCGCCGAACGCCAGCAAGTCGCGCCCCGCCCCCACGGACAATGCCCGATAGTTGTTATCGGTCATGCCGCCGCCAAATAACGACCAGCCATTGCTGATGCCCCAGGAAAACTCCCCGGTGCCGAAAAAGTCGCCGTCACCGCCATGCTGAAGGTTGGACGGGCGCCCGGATGCCAGCTTGTAACGCACTTGCCCCGGGCGGGTAAGGTAAGGAACCCCGGCCGTATCCATCTGGAAGCTGTGGACCGAGCCGTCCTGTTCTTCCACCCGCACATCGAGCTTGCCCGTCACTGCATCCTGCAAGTCTTGAATACGAAAAGGCCCCGCCGCTACCAGGGTTTCGTAAAGCACGCGGCCCTGTTGGCTGATGATGACTTTGGCATTGGTCTTGGCCACCCCGACCACTTCCGGCGCATAGCCACGCAGGTTGGGCGGTAACTGGCTTTCATCCGAGTTGAGCGCGGCACCGGTAAAGCGGAAACTGTCGAACAGGTCCGAATACAGGTAGTTCTCGCCCACCACCAAACGTGCCTTCAGCGCAGGAATGGCGCGGTACGCGTAGTAGCGACTCCACTCCAGCTTTTGCGGCCCGGCCGCTTCCTGCCGGCCACGCTCGACGCGCCCCTGCCAATCGGCCCGCAACCGCCAGGCGCCGGCATTGGCGCCAACGGTGCCGTTGCCACTGAGGTTATTGCGGTTACCATCGCCGCGCTGGTAGTTGGACTGCGCCGTCAGACTGTAGTCAACCAACAACCCCGGCACCCCTTCGTCCCACCGCGAGGGCGGGTCCCAGTTGATGGCACTGTATTCGAGGTAGGCCTGGGGCAGATTGATGCTCAGCGTGGACGTGGCCAGGTCGCCACTGACCTCGGTGCCCGGCAAGCTTTGAACATCAAGGCATTCGCCGCCCTTCCACCAGGCAAGCTTGTCGGCATCCGCCGCTTTTAGACCCAACTGTTCCACCAGGCTGCGAGATAAACACGCCTGACTGCCTTTGGGATCATTATCGGGGTGATAGAACGCCACCGATTGTTCGGCAATTGGCTGGCCGTTGATGTGCACGACCATCGAGTACGTGCCGGGCAAAATAAACCCGCTGCGCGCAAATTGAGACAAGTCAATGTTGGTGCGATCAATCAAGTCAAGAACGTCGGTATTAAACTCGATATCGCCGGCACCCAATGCAGTTCCCGCCAGAGACATCAGCCCGCCAAACAGACTCGGGCGCAGCGTGTTTTTGATCTTCGCTGTATTCAACATGAAAGCCTGTCCATCAATGTTCAAAAGTATTCCAACTTGAACCGCACTGCGGCACTGTGGGCGCCCACTACCAGTGGCAGTCCATTGCCAACCAGATAAAACCTGTAGTTAAGTGTCATATCGCCCTCCGACAGTGGCGTAGGCGACATTCGCTGCCCGGGAATACTCTCTTCGCCGGCCGCGTCCACAATGTGCAGGGCAACCCCCTGGGAGCCACCGAACACAGCAAAGGAAAGCCCAGCCCGGTCGGTCGGCCCATCAAACGTCACCCGCATGTGCTCCCAGTCAGGCAGGGTTGCCCCTGGGCGCGACGGGTCCGGACGTGTCAGTGAGCAGTTGACCAAACGCAACTGAAACGGGTGATCTTCTCCCCGCGTGTTGCGCAACAGCCGGCCAACTGGCTCCGACGGCATTTCGATGGTTTGATCGATACTGCTCAGCTCCAGCCCGCAGGCTGAGTCCACGACTTCTCCGCCCAACAGAACGACGCCTTCACCCTGCGAAGCGTCCTGGGCCAGAGCGTAAGGGCAGATCAACGTCGTCAATGAAGAGGCGATAGCCAAACGTAGGAATGTTTTCACCTGGATCTCCCGTCAGCGTCCCCCCGCCACACGTGGTGGCGGGGGGAAAAACTTACTGATAAGCCAAGGTAAAGTTGGTCACTGCGCTGAAATCGCCAGGAATGATCGGGTCCGTGGCGGCACCTTGCACATAAGCGCCGAACTCCAGGGTGTTGTTGCCGGTGGAGATGGCTTGCGGAGTGGTAGGAACACCCAGCTCAACAGGTGCGCCACCGTGGGTCATCATGATGCCCACGCCGCCAGCGCCGCCGACCGTACCGATCGCACCTGGAACCACGCTCGACGGTGCGCCGGTGAAGGTCGTGGTCACGGTGTTATCGGTCAGGCCGGACAGGTCGCAGCCTTCCAGTTCAATCAGCACGCGGCGCGCTTCAGACTTGCCGCCCGATTCCAGTTGGTGTTTGGCAATCGCCCCCAGGCGAACGGTCTGATCCACAGAGTCAGGCTTGATGGAGCAAGCACCCGAATGCACCGACCCCAGAAACGTGACGGTCCCATCCGCTGCCTGCGCAACAGAGATCGAGCCGGCCAACAGACCGATAGACAACAGCGCAGCTTTCATTTTGGTATTCATCTACAGATTCCCACTTATTAACAAGTGTCATTAAAGAAGCCCGGCCACAGGTCGGTGCAGGGCTGATTAAACGAGCGGTTATAACCCGTGCTGTTAAGCCGATGATTCCTGAGTTTTTTTCCAACTTGTTGTATTGCAATCCAGGAATCAGCTCAACGCCGGGCAATTCTCCACTTCACACTTGAGCAAGTAAGCCGTCTGTTTCCGCAAACCAAGTAGCCGCAGTACGCCAAAGCGCGCAGGAAAAACATGGCTATTTGCCAAAACTTTAAAACTGGCTGAAGGAAAAGGACTACATGCAGATTAATGAGAACAATTCAAATCAGACCGTCTCTGTAAGATGGGGATTACGCGCATTAAAAAATAACCGTGTTTACGGACTTTGAGCAACTAATCAAACAAGCAGAGAAGTACCTGATTATTACCAAACAGCGAATGCGCAAAGGGGGAGCACGCTCCCCCTTTTGTATGGATAGGTGTGAGCTGTCGATTGACTAACGCACCGCCTCAAACAATCCGGTAGCGCCCATGCCACCGCCCACGCACATGGTGACGATGCCGTAGCGCAGGTTACGTCGCTGCAACTCACGCATCAGGTGCCCGACCTGCCGCGACCCGGTCATGCCGAACGGGTGGCCAATGGAGATCGAGCCACCGTTGACGTTGTATTTGCCATTGTCGATTTCCAGGCGATTGCGAGCATAGAGGCACTGCGAGGCAAACGCTTCGTTAAGCTCCCACAGGTCGATATCCGCCACCTGCAAACCCTTGGCCTTGAGCAATTTGGGTACCGAGAACACCGGTCCGATGCCCATCTCGTCCGGCTCGCAACCGGCCACGGTAAAGCCACGGAAAAACGCCTTGGGTTTGAGTCCCAATTGCAGGGCTTTTTCCAGGCTCATCACCAAAGTCATCGAAGCGCCATCGGACAACTGCGAAGAGTTGCCCGCCGTCACCGAACCGTCTTCGGCAAACACCGGCTTGAGGCCATTGAGGCTGGCCAGTGTGGTGTCCGGGCGGTTGCAGTCGTCACGGTCGACCACGCCATCGAGCACCTGCACCTCGCCGGTGTTTTTGTCTTCGACCTTGTACTTGACGGCCATCGGCACGATTTCATCGTTGAACAAGCCGTCGGCCTGGGCCTGGGCGGTACGTTGCTGGCTTTGCAGGGCGTACAGGTCCTGTTCTTCGCGGCTGACGTTATAGCGGCGCGCGACGATCTCGGCAGTCTGGCCCATGGGGAAGTAGATGCCCGGCACCTGCTCTTTGAGCAGCGGGTTGATCAGGTTATCGGTGTTGACACTTTTCATGGTCAGGCTGATGGACTCGACGCCACCGGCAACGATGATATCGCTGCAACCCGAGGCAATCTGGTTGGCCGCAATCGCAATCGCCTGCAAGCCCGAGGAACAGAACCGGTTGAGGGTCATGCCCGCCGTCCCGGTGCCCAGTTGCGAGAGCACCGCCACGTTGCGCCCGATGTTGTAGCCCTGGGCACCTTCGTTGGAGCCGGCGCCGACGATGCAATCCTCGACCGTCGCCGGGTCGACGCCATTACGCGCCAGCAGCGCGTTGACGCAATGGGCCGCCATGTCATCCGGGCGTGTCTGGTTGAACTTGCCACGAAAGGACTTGGCCAGGCCGGTTCGCACGCTGTCGACGATCACTACTTCACGCATGGGCTACCTCGATCTTGTGGTTGGGAGATGGACCGAGCATAGAGGCCGGCCTGCCCAACCGCGACGATCATTCACCTGGCATATACAAAAGCATGACCGCCTGAACGAGGCTTCTGTGGCGAGCAGGCTTGCCCTGCGCTGGGCTGGGCTGCGAAGCGGCCCCAAAACCTGTCAATGAGGTCTACCAGAAAGAACGCGCTGCCTGGGTCGGGGGCTGCTGCGCAGCCCAACGCAGGGCAAGCCTGCTCGCCACAGAAGCCTCTGTTCACCACAGGATTTGAAGGCGACGCAAACTGTGGCGAGCGAGCTTGCTCGCGCTGGGCTGCGCAGCGGCCCCAAAACCTGCCAAATGAGGTCTGCCTGAGAGAACGCGCTGCCTGGGTCGGGGGCTGCTGCGCAGCCCAACGCAGGGCAAGCCTGCTCGCCACAGAAGCCTCTGTTCACCACAGGACTTGGAGGCGACGCAAACTGTGGCGAGCGAGCTTGCTCGCGCTGGGCTGCGAAGCGGCCCCAAAACCTGCCAATGAGGTCTACCAGAAAGAACGCGCTGCCTGGGTCGGGGGCTGCTGCGCAGCCCAACACAGGGCAAGCCTGCTCGCCACAGAAGCCTCTGTTCACCACAGGTCTTGAAGGCGACGCAAACTGTGGCGAGCGAGCGAGCTTGCTCGCGCTGGGCTGCGCAGCGGCCCCAAAACCTGCCAATGAGGTCTGCCTGAGAGAACGCGCTGCCTGGGTAGGGGCTGCTGCGCAGCCCAACGCAGGGCAAGCCTGCTCGCCACAGAAGCCTCTGTTCACCACAGGTCTTGGAGGCGACGCAGACTGTGGCGAGCGAGCTTGCTCGCGCTGGGCTGCGCAGCGGCCCCAAAACCTGCCAATGAGGTCTACCAGAAAGAACGCGCTGCCTGGGTCGGGGGCTGCTGCGCAGCCCAACGCAGGGCAAGCCTGCTCGCCACAGAAGCGTCGCTCACCACGGGAGCCTCACCACAGGAAGTGCCGCCAGCTTTATTTCTTTTTCTTCTTATCGTGCTTGTCGGTCTTGTCGAACGCTTCTTCCAGCGCGCGGTTGATGGTGCGCAGCACCTTGACCCGCGCCCAGCGTTTGTCGTTGGCTTCCACCAGGGTCCAGGGCGACACTTCGGTGCTGGTGCGATCGACCATGTCACCCACCGCCGCCCGGTAGTCATCCCACTTGTCGCGGTTGCGCCAGTCGTCTTCGGTGATTTTGAAGCGTTTGAAGGGAATTTCCTCACGGGCCTGGAAGCGCTCCAACTGTGTATCTTTGTCGATCGCCAGCCAGAACTTGACCACGATCACGCCCGCATCGCGCAGTTGCTCCTCGAAGTCATTGATCTCGCCATAGGCACGCATCCAGTCCGTCGGGGTGCAGAAGCCTTCGATGCGTTCCACCAATACGCGGCCGTACCACGAGCGGTCGAACACGGTGAACATGCCGCGAGCCGGAATCTTCTGCCAAAAGCGCCATAGATACGGCTGGGCGCGCTCGTCTTCACTCGGCGCGGCAATCGGCACGATATGGTACTGGCGCGGGTCCAGCGCTGCCGCCACGCGGCGGATCGCGCCGCCCTTGCCCGCCGCATCGTTGCCTTCAAACACGGTGATCAATGCGTGCTTGCGCATGCGCTTGTCGCGCATCAAGCCAGAGAAGCGCGCCTGCTCGGTAATCAGTTGCTCTTCGTAATCATCTTTTTCCAGGCGCTGGGTCAAATCGAGGCTGTCGAGCAGGCCCTTCTTGTCCACGGAGGCAATCAAAGGCGCCGGGTTCATGCCGCTGGCCTTGCCCTTGGGCAGCTTCAAGGCGTTTTGCAGGCTTTCGAGCAGGATCTTGCCCACCGTGAGGCTGCGGTAATTCGCATCCACGCCTTCGATCACATGCCACGGCGCGTAGTCACGGCTGGTACGGCGCAGGATGCGCTCGCCGAAATGCACAAACTTGTCGTAGGTTTCGGACTGCTGCCAGTCCAGCGGGCTGATGCGCCAGCTGTGCAGCGGGTCGTCGGCCAGCGCCTTGAGGCGTGCCTTCATCTGTTTCTTGGACAGGTGGAACCAGAACTTAAAGATCAGCGCGCCTTCATCACAGAGCATCTTTTCCAGGCGCTCGGCACCGGCGATGGCCTGGTCCAGGCGCGCGTCCTTGATCTGGCCATGCACGCGGCTTTGCAGCATCTGGCTGTACCAGTTGCCGAAAAAGATGCCCATGCGCCCCTTGGCCGGCAGTTGACGCCAATAGCGCCACGCCGGTGGGCGCGCCAGTTCTTCGTCAGTCTGCTGGTCAAAGGTGCGCACTTCGATCAGCCGTGGGTCCATCCATTCATTGAGCAGCTTGACGGTTTCGCCCTTGCCCGCGCCCTCGATGCCATTGATCAGGATGATCACCGGGAAGCGCTTCTGCTGTTGCAGTTCGTACTGTACTTCCAGCAAGGCTTCACGCAGGGCCGGCACTTCGGCGTCATACGTGTCTTTATCGATGGCGTGACCGATTTCGGCGGATTCGAACATGGGCAGCTCCATTTCAAGATGGCTCAAGACTAGCGGATTGGGCACCACGCCACTCAAAGAATTCCAAAACAGTTGCCATGGATCAATCGCCGTCCCCTATGGCTAGTTCCCTGGCAGATGGCAAATGCCAAGGTCATGCTGCCTCAACATCTGCTGTGTGAGCCGCTCTACCACTTCGGTAATGGCCTGCCGGCGAGGCGAACGCAGGGCCTCCATTTGCTCAAGGTACTGCGCGTCGGTGAGATTCTGGCTGTTCTCAAAAAGTGCTTGCTGCTGCGTATCAAAGGGCTCTGTCGCCGACTCGAACGCACCGGAAAATTGCTGCTTGAGGTGGGTTTTCCAGAACGCCAGCTGTGAAATAAAACGCAAGAACGTGGGGGACAGCTCTGCCGTGCGCACTTGGGAGTGCGCCACCTCCAGACTGTCGCTGGTCACATTGGCAAACTCTCCATATTGAATGTGCTTGGGCTGCCCCGGTAGCTGCAGGGTTTTGGCCAACCCTACCCGGAATGCCAGGCTGACTTCCAGCGGGTCCACGGACGCGTTTTCGACAGCGTAGGTGGCCGCAATTTTCTCCAGCTCGCTGAGGCGAAACAACCCTCGGCCCAAGTTCAACAGTGCCCCGGAATTGCCTTTTACACGACCGGCCTGCTGCGTTGCCTTCTCGACCTCCTTGAGCACCTCCATCTGACTGAAAATCTGCGCGGCGTCGTCTGCGCAGTTCGCCGGATGAGCCGCCAGTTGAAAGACCTGCTCGCGCAGATCGGTACTGTCGTGGGTCGACTGCAACACGTCCCAGACCCGCCGGGTCAAGTCCTCGTGCACATGACGATTGTCGGCAGTACCGGACAGCTCAGCCAGCAAGTGGAACAACGGCGTCGAGTCCGGGTCATCCCGCAGGTTGGCCCACACGGTAGATTTGTGGGCCTCTCGGGCGGCCACCTCGTCCGGCAACCACAATGCCCTGGCCTTCAGTTCGGTCATGCGTGGCTGATCGTCCTCTACAAACCCCATGCCAATTCCCACTTCGTCACGGTAACGCGTAAGCGCGGTTATCGTGGTACTGGAGAGCGGGTTGCCGCCCAGGTCAATCGACTGGCTGAAACTGCGTGACACCGTAAACAACCACTCAGGCAACACGGTGATCACGTTATCGCGCAGGTCCACTTGCTCCAGGTGAGCCAGGCGCCCAAGCCCTGCGGGTAAGTCGACGATTTTGGTGTCCTGCAACAACAGGGTGTGCAGGTCACGCATCCGGCTGACATCCACCAACTTGTCCAGCGGGTTGTGGCTCAGATCCAGCAGGCGCAACGTATTCAGGTCTGCCAGTTTCAGTCGGGTGTATTCGGTGAGCACAAGACGGTTGCGGGGCATCGACAAACTTTCCAGGTCGAGCATTCGCGAAAATACCTCCGGCAAGCGGGTCAGTCGGTTACGCCCCAGTTTCAAATGCTGCACGCCTTTAAAGCACTTCAGGAAATAGGCGACGTCATCGCCCAGTCGCATGTTCCTGAGTGACAACTGCCGAACATGGTCGAAACGTATGTCGGCTGGCAGCGTCGGCAGTGAGCCAACGCGCATCCCATCCAGGTTCAAACTGGCAACGGACGTCTGATGCTCATCCAGAGCAAAGCTTTGACGCCGCCAACACGCTTCAATGCGCTCAGCCACCTGCTGGCGGCTAGTACGAACGTCACTCAGGCCCGGCTGTGTCTCCATGCCCTGGATATCGGTTTTCCAATGCTTGAGCAGCGCGCGCAAATGGCCGAGTTCTGCCTTCAAACGTTTGACCGCCTTGGCCCGGGCCAGATGGTCAGCGCCCAACGTCATCAATAGCGAAGACACTTGAGCCTCACTGAACAATGGGTACAAACGCTTTACCTTACGCACCAGTGCGGCTGGATGAACCAACGGCCCCGTCGGCAAATCGGCCATTTCACAGCTCACCCCCTGCGACGCCGGTTCGCTGACCTGGCTGGAAAAAGCCTCGACAGCCAGTTCCCGATCGCCTTTCGCTTGCGAGGCACTCATGTATCGCAAACGCCAAATGTTACTGGCGTCCTTCAGCGGCAATCCCAATGCCACTCGCTGGCCATCCATCAGCGTTGCATCGATCGCCTCGAACAGGCCGTCCGGCCCGGCATAAGGTCCGCCGAGACTGCGGCCGTTGTCGTTGAACGCTTCAAACCCTGCGTTCGACCTGACTACTACTCGCCGCACACCAGCGTCTTTGAACGCGCCCAAGGCCAACAAGTCGCCTTGAGGCGAGTCCTGGCGCAACTCAAGCCGCAGCTCTGCCCCCCACCCCGCCAAGCGCGGCATTGTCCGAACAGCGATGAGGGCAGTATCCAGGCTGGCCAACTCTGGCTGCTCAAACCCCATCAAGGCGCGGTCCAGGCGTTGTGCCTCAAGAGCACGTTGCACTGACTCGGCCAACGCCATGGGAACCCGTTGATTATCGCGCAGGGACTCACGCTGCACGGTGGTCGTTTCGGCCATCAATTCGCGCATCAGCGTGCAGGGCAATTGCGGGTAGGTGCGCCTGAGCAACGCCCATTCCGGCGGTACGGGCCCATCATAGGTCTGATACAACTGCTCAAACAGCGGCTTGCGATCAGCCTTCAGATGCGCGAGCAACTGACGCGCCAGCACGGTGTGGGCCTGATCGGCGTCTACGCCCTCTCCCAACAAGCCGGTCTTTTGTGCGTCATCCAGCCCGGACAACAGCACTTCAAACACTTTCCCCTCACTGAGCATCGGCTCGGTGATCGTCAAACGCAGGCCTGCATCGTAAGGTTCGCTGGCAGGGTAACGCGCCATGACACTGCGCTTTGCATCCAGCAGCTCAAAATAGCGCCCGGCGGGCCACCCCGGTAACAGGGGCAAGGCATGCATCTGCAAGGTCGAGTTTTCAATGTTGGGGGAAGCACCGCTTTCCAACTGCCAGTTCAAATCGCGAATGGACTGATCGAGCCTGAAACGTTCGTACAGATCGCGAAAGCGTGCGGGAAACGGCAGACACTCCTGGGCCTGATAGACGCCCCAATCATCGGGCAAATCCATAATGGCCTTGATCTGTAGAAGTTTGCGAGGAGGGAGCGAAGAGCCGGGACCTGTCGGTTTCAACCGCGAAAAAAGATACTCCGGGTTCTCCCACTCGTCGGGCTTCTCGAACGCAAAACGCCAGCTACCTTCACCGTTATGCAGCAATTTCGGGCGATAAGCCGTCTGCCGCACCGGGTGGCTGGCCCGCCATTGATCCAGTCTCGCGTCGAACGCGATCCGGTGGATACAGTCATTGACCTTGACGTACGAATGCCCCTCCACCGTGTAGATTCCCGACGCGTCGGCAACCTGCTCGTCGCCAAGGCGCTGATCATGGACGTATTGCGTGATATCCGGACGCCACAGCCGCTGGTTGCCCACAGCGGGGTTTATCACCTCGAATTTACGGAAAAAACCATTCAGATTAAGGCCGGTACGCTGCATGGCCGAACCGACAACCTTGCTCCCTGCCGCGAACAACACCATCGACGTGATGTTTTGCGCGATCACTGCCAACTGCTGGAACGCCTCATTCTTATCACCACGGCGCCAGTCTTCAATGCCCTCATAGAGTTCCCCGAGCATCTGGCCTACCGCCACGGCTGTCATCAATAACCCCAGCTCCGGGACGACAAACCCTGCGAGGTTGAGCACCGTCAAACCGGCGTCCAGATACGTCTGCAAGCGCTGCTCACGGACGTCCTCATCGACCTCGGCCACCGGCACCGCCAGGGCCCGTGCATCGGCTTGCAGCTTTGCGGCGTAAGTGTCGAAAAAGTGCCGCGCCAGGCTGGCCGTAATGGGGTTGGCGTCCAGCGCCCCCAGGCTCTGGGCTTGATCGAAACGGGTGAAGAACCCAACCCGGTCCCCCTGGCTCAGGTAACGCGTAAAGAAGGCACGGTACGCGGCCAGTGCAAGCTTGCGCTTGAGGTAGACCTGAAAGTCGTCAAGCGAGGCATACTCAAAGAATGGCCGTTCCGGTTCATTGGGCATGTACACCACGCAAGGCGCTTGCGGGTATTGCGCAATCGAGCGAGCGGAAAACACCAGAATGCTCCACAGGCATCCGCCCTGGGTATTGAGCCCTTGCCAAATGACCGGGCGCCCGTCGTACAGCACCCCTTCGGCCTGGGCCTGGGACGGCGTCAATTGGCGGTCCAGCAATGTGCACAACATCGCGTAGGTGCCTTGGGTAATGTCCCCTCGCATCAAGGCAATATGGGCGTCGACTTTTACGTCCAGGATTTTCATCCGGCCGATATCGGTCGCTACATTATTGAGGTAAGGCTTATCACCTGCCGGGTCGCTGTCAAGTTCAAGCACGTCACTGATGTGCTGCTGATACAAGCGGCCAAGATCCAGGGCGCGACACCCCTGCGCAAACTCGAGGGGTGTAATGCCAATGACTTCACGATCAGCAGACCCCGACTGCAACAGCGACCCGACGGGAAAGTGCTGCGCCCGGGCTTCATCCTCTGAGAAATTCTGCATCGCCACATGCAGCAGGCTGTCCTGCACCAACCTCACCGTCTTCACATACTTCAACGGCAAGACCTCTTTCTCGTATTCGTTTACCGCACGAATAAATAGATCTTTTTTGGGGTCCACAACCCGTTGCCATCGCGTAGAGCAGTATTGCTTGAGCCGCTCACTGCAAAACTCATCCAGCGCCTGCAATGGCTTCAATCGCTCGGCGACGGCTGCCTGGGCATCTGCAACCTGCAGGGCATCTTTAGTCAATGCATCCAGCACGCCGGGCGGCGCGTTGACCATCCAGCCAGGCAGTTGCTTTTGCAGCACCTGAGCTTTGTCCAGATCGCCCGTCATTTCCAGCAAGGCCGCTTGCAGCTGGCTCTGGGTCAATTGGCTCAGTTTATTGTTCAAATCATCCTGGGTGCGCATCAGCAATATCCTTTATTGCCTATCAATCAAGGAATGACGATACCGCAGCAATCTGCCCAGGATTAGCGCTGATTGTTGATGGCTTGGAGGCTGCGCACAGCAGTTTTTTCCATGCAAAATCTATTGGGTTACCACCCGCAATCAGCCCTCTGCCCCGTGATCGGCTAGAATGGCCGCCTTGCCTTTGTCTGCTTTTTTTATGAGTCGCCCATGAACCCCATCACCCACGCCCAGCTCGATTGGGATGACCAAGGTCGACCGCACTCGCGGGTCTTCGATGATGTGTACTTCTCCGACAAGTCGGGCCTTGAAGAAACCCGCTATGTGTTCCTTGAGCAGAACCGCTTGCAGGCGCGCTTTGCGGCCCTGCCGGTGGGTGGGCGACTGGTCATTGGCGAGACCGGCTTCGGCACGGGTTTGAATTTTCTCTGCGCATGGCAACTGTTTGAACAGCACGCCGTGGCCGGTGCGCGACTGCACTTCGTCAGTGTGGAAAAGTACCCTCTGAGCCACACCGACCTGCAACGCGCCCTGGCCCTCTGGCCGGAACTCAGTGCCTTCGCCGAGCAACTGTTGGCTCAGTACATTGCGATCCATCAAGGCTTCCAGCGCCTGGTGCTGGATAACGGCCGGGTGACCCTGACGCTGTTGATCGGCGACGCCCTGGAGCAATTGCCGCAACTGGACGCGCAAATCGACGCGTGGTTTCTCGACGGTTTTGCCCCGGCCAAGAACCCCGACATGTGGACCGCTGAGTTGTTCGCCGAACTGGCGCGCCTGGCGGCACCGGGTTCGACCATCAGCACCTTCACCAGCACCGGCTGGGTACGCCGGTTGATCAATGCCGCCGGGTTCAAGATGAAACGCACACCGGGCATCGGCCATAAATGGGAAATACTGCGCGGTGAGTTCCTCGGCTGGCCCGAAGATACGCCACCGCCGGCCACACCCAAACCCTGGTTTGCGCGCCCGGCAGGCATCGAAGGCGAACGCCACGCCATGGTCATCGGCGGCGGCCTGGCCGGTTGCGCCACCGCCGCCAGCCTGGCCGCTCGCGGTTGGCGCGTGAGCTTGCTGGAACGTCACGCCGCCCTGGCCCAGGAAGCCTCGGGCAACCCGCAGGGCGTGCTGTACCTCAAGCTGTCGGCCCATGGCACAGCATTGTCGCAGCTGATACTCAGCGGTTTCGGCCACACCCGGCGCCTGCTGGAGCACTTGCAGCGCGGCGTTGACTGGGACGGTTGCGGTGTCCTGCAACTGGCGTTTGACGCCAAGGAAGCCCAACGCCAGGCGCAACTGGCCGAGGCCTTCGCACCGGATCTGTTGCACCTGCTGGGCCGCGATCAGGCTCAACTACAGGCCGGCATACAATTGGCCCAGGGCGGGCTGTTTTTCCCCGAAGGTGGCTGGGTGCATCCACCGGCGCTGTGCCAATGGCAAGCCACGCATCCGCTTATCAAGGTGCTTACCCATCACGAGGCGCTGGAGCTGCACCGCGTCGACGAGCAGTGGCAAGCCCGTGACGGCGATGACGTACTGGCAAGCGCCAACGTGGTAGTGCTGGCCGGTGCAGCCGAAATCAAGCGATTCCCGCATAGTGCGGGCTTGCCGCTCAAGCGCATTCGCGGGCAGATCACACGTTTGGCGCAAACTCCGGCGAGTGCGGCATTGGCCACCGTGGTGTGCGCCGAAGGTTATGTGGCACCCGCGCGCCTTGGCGAACACACCTTGGGCGCCAGTTTTGATTTCAACAATGAAGACCTCACCCCCACCCTCGCCGAGCACACGGGCAACCTTGCGATGCTGCGGGAGATTTCCGAAGACCTGCTGCTGCGTCTTGGCGCTGACTCACTAAACGCCGAACACTTGCAAGGCCGCGCCGCCTTTCGTTGCACCAGCCCTGACTACCTGCCAATCGTCGGCCCCTTGGCCGAAAGCGCTGCGTTCCAACAGGCTTATGCCGTACTGGGCAAAGACGCCCGGCAAGTCCCGGATACGCCCTGCCCGTGGTTGCCGGGCCTGTATATCAACAGCGGCCACGGCTCACGCGGGCTGATCACCGCGCCCCTGTGCGGCGAACTGCTGGCCGCCTGGTTGAGCGACGAACCGCTGCCGGTGCCGGCCAGCGTGGCCGAAGCCTGCCACCCGAACCGGTTTGCCTTGCGCGCGCTGGTTCGAGGAAAACCGGCGACACGCTGATCACCGTGAGGGAAGAAACGACGCCGTCGCGAGCATCGCGGCTATTTGCCTTATAACTTATCGGTCTAAAACTCCACGCATAGCACTGGGTCAGTTTCTGGGTACGCGCCCTGTCGGGCGTATCGAGTATTGCCCTCCCCAACGGAAAAACCGGTAAGGAATTTATGTGTGGACTAGCTGGCGAGTTACGCTTTGATCATCAACCTGCCGACCTGGCAGCCGTAGAGAGAATCACCCATCACCTTGCCCCGCGAGGCCCGGACGCCTGGGGTTTCCATGCCCAAGGGCCGATTGCCCTGGGCCACCGCCGCCTGAAGATCATGGACCTGTCGGACGGCTCCGCCCAACCGATGGTCGACGCCCAGCTGGGGCTGTCCCTGGCGTTCAATGGTGCAATCTATAATTTCCCGGAATTGCGTGAAGAGCTGGAAGCCCTGGGCTACGCCTTCTATTCCGGCGGTGACACCGAAGTGCTGCTCAAGGGCTATCACGCCTGGGGCGAAGCCTTGCTGCCCAAGCTCAATGGCATGTTTGCCTTTGCCATCTGGGAGCGTGACGCGCAGCGCCTGTTTATCGCCCGTGACCGTCTGGGTGTGAAGCCGTTGTACCTGTCGCGCACCGGCCAGCGCCTGCGTTTTGCCTCAGCGCTGCCGGCCCTGCTTAAGGGCGGCGATATCAACCCGATCCTGGATCCGGTCGCACTCAACCACTACCTCAATTTCCACGCCGTGGTGCCTGCACCGCGCACCTTGCTGGCAGGCATCGAAAAGCTGCCGCCGGCAAGCTGGATGCGCATCGATGCCAACGGCACCACCGAACAGAAAACCTGGTGGACCCTGCCTTACGGCCCGCACGAGGATGAAAAAAACCTCAGCCTCGAAGACTGGACCGACCGCGTGCTCGACAGCACCCGCGAAGCCGTGGCGATCCGCCAACGTGCGGCCGTGGATGTCGGCGTGCTGCTCTCGGGCGGTGTCGATTCGAGCATGCTGGTGGGCCTGCTGCGGGAAGTCGGCGTGCAGGATTTGTCGACCTTCTCCATCGGTTTTGAAGACGCCGGTGGCGAACGTGGCGACGAGTTCCAGTATTCGGATTTGATCGCTAAACACTACGGCACCCGTCACCACCAGTTGCGCATCGCCGAAAGCGAAATCATCGAGCAACTGCCGGCAGCGTTCCGTGCCATGAGCGAGCCGATGGTCAGCCATGACTGCATCGCCTTCTACCTGTTGTCGCGGGAAGTGGCCAAACATTGCAAAGTGGTGCAAAGCGGCCAGGGCGCGGATGAACTGTTCGCCGGTTACCACTGGTACCCGCAGGTGGACGGCGCCAACGACCCGTATGCCGCCTACCGAGACGCATTTTTCGACCGCAGCTACGACGACTATGCCGCCACCGTCGCGCCAAAATGGCTGACCGCCAATGACGCCGCCGGTGACTTTGTGCGCGAGCATTTTGCCATGCCCGGCGCGGACGCCGCCGTGGACAAGGCCTTGCGCTTGGACAGCACCGTGATGCTGGTGGACGACCCGGTCAAACGCGTCGACAACATGACCATGGCCTGGGGCCTGGAGGCGCGCACGCCGTTCCTGGACTACCGCCTGGTAGAACTGTCAGCCCGTGTGCCAGGCAAATTCAAATTGCCCGATGGCGGCAAGCAGGTGCTCAAAGAAGCCGCGCGCCGAGTCATCCCCAGCGAAGTCATCGACCGCAAGAAAGGCTACTTCCCGGTGCCGGGCCTCAAGCATTTGCAGGGCGATACCTTGAACTGGGTGCGCGATTTGCTGATGGACCCAAGCCAGGATCGCGGCCTGTTCAACCCGGCCATGCTTGACCGCCTGCTGACCGACCCGCAAGGCCAACTGACGCCGCTGCGCGGCTCCAAACTATGGCAACTGGCGGCGCTGAACCTGTGGCTCAGCGAACAAGGAATCTGATCGATGAAACCTCTTGCAGCGGCTTACAGCCAACGCTTGCTCAAGGGCCAGGCGCCGACCTACGAGCGCCTGCAGGCGCGCCTGGCTGAAGACGGCAGCCCACTGGGCGCCGAGCCGATTGCCGTGCATTGCGGCTGGGGCCGGTTATTGATCGGGCATACCTTTCCGGACCCGGCCAGCCTGGCCCAGGAACTGCTCAATGAACAGGCGGGCGAGCGCGACATCGCGCTGTACGTGGCAGCGCCCCAGCAAATCCTCGGGATTGACCCGCAGCAGTTGTTCCTCGACCCCTCCGACACCTTGCGCCTGTGGTTCAGCGATTACCGCCCCGCTACGCGGGTATTTCGCGGCTTTCGCATTCGCCGCGTGCAAACCGATGCCGATTGGCAGGCGGTCAACCAGCTGTATCAAGGCCGCGGCATGCTGCCCGTCGATGCCGAGCGCCTGACACCACGCCATCAAGGCGGCCCGGTGTATTGGCTGGCCGAGGATGAAGACAGCGGCGCGGTGATCGGCAGCGTGATGGGCCTGAACCATCAAAAAGCCTTCCACGACCCGGAAAACGGTTGCAGCCTGTGGTGCCTGGCGGTCGACCCGCAATGCACGCGCCCCGGAGTGGGCGAGGTGCTGGTGCGCCACCTGGTAGAGCACTTTATGAGCCGTGGCCTGAGCTATCTCGACCTGTCGGTGCTGCACGATAACCGTCAGGCCAAAAGCCTCTACGCCAAGCTCGGTTTTCGCGCACTGACCACCTTTGCGATCAAGCGCAAGAACGGCATCAACCAGCCGCTGTTTCTCGGCCCCGGCCCGCAGGCAGGCTTTAACCCGTATGCGCGCATCATTGTCGAAGAAGCCCATCGACGTGGCATTGATGTGCAAGTGGATGACGCCGACGCCGGCCTGTTCACCCTCAGCCACGGCGGGCGCCGTGTGCGTTGCCGCGAGTCGTTGAGCGACCTGACCAGCGCCATCAGCATGACCCTGTGCCAGGACAAGAGCCTGACCCACAAGACGCTCAGCGCAGCGGGGTTGAAACTGCCGTCGCAACAATTGGCCGGCAGTGCCGACGACAACCTGGAGTTTCTCGACGAGCATCAGCGCATCGTGGTCAAGCCGCTCGATGGCGAACAAGGCCAAGGCGTGGCAGTGGATCTGCAGACCATCGAGGAGGTGCAAAAAGCCATCGAGACGGCGCGTCAATTCGACAGCCGTGTGCTGCTCGAAAGTTTCCACGAAGGCCTCGACCTGCGCATCCTGGTGATCGGCTTTGAGGTAGTTGCCGCTGCAATTCGGCGCCCGGCCGAGGTTACCGGTGATGGTCAGCACTCTATCGGTGCTTTGATCGAAGCCCAGAGCCGTCGCCGCCAGGCGGCCACCGATGGTGAGAGCAAAATCCCGCTGGACGCCGAAACCCAACGCACGTTGCACGCCGCCGGTTACGACTACAGCAGCATCTTGCCCCGTGGCCAAACCCTGGCGGTGCGCCGTACCGCCAACCTGCATACCGGCGGTTGCCTGGAAGACGTCACCGCGATCCTGCACCCGACATTGGTAGACGCCGCCGTGCGCGCCGCCCGTGCATTGGACATTCCCATGGTCGGCCTGGACCTGATGGTGCCCGCCGCCGACCAGCCCGAGTATGTGTTTATCGAAGCCAACGAACGCGCCGGGCTGGCTAATCACGAACCGCAACCGACAGCGGAGAAGTTTGTGGATTTGTTGTTTCCGCACAGTCAGCCGACCGCCTGACCACTGATCGTTCCCACGCTCTGCGTGGGAATGCAGCCGGTGACGCTCCGCGTCACAAGAGCGGACGCAGAGCGTCCAGTGAGGCATTCCTTTGCTGCGCGTGGGAACGATCGCCCTCAACTCATCAGGAGTTTCCATGACCCGAACCATCCCCGAACCGGATCTCAACTACCTGCAGAAAGTGCTGCTGGAAATGCTTGCCATCCCCAGCCCCACGGGGTTCACCGACACCATCGTGCGCTACGTCGCCGAGCGCCTGGAAGAGCTGGGCATTCCCTTTGAAATGACCCGGCGCGGCACCATCCGCGCCACGCTAAAGGGCCAGAAAAACAGCCCCGACCGCGCTGTTTCCGCGCACTTGGACACCATCGGCGCCGCCGTGCGTGCGATCAAAGACAACGGCCGCTTGACGCTCGCACCGGTGGGCTGCTGGTCGAGCCGTTTTGCCGAAGGCAGCCGTGTCAGCCTGTTTACCGACAACGGCGTGATCCGTGGCAGCGTGCTGCCGTTGATGGCCTCCGGGCACGCGTTCAACACCGCCGTAGATGAAATGCCGGTGAGCTGGGACCACGTGGAATTGCGCCTGGACGCCTACTGCGCCACCCGCGCCGATTGCGACTCGTTAGGCATCAGCATCGGTGACTACGTGGCGTTCGACCCACTGCCGGAATTCACCGAGAGCGGGCATATCAGCGCCCGCCACCTGGACGATAAAGCCGGTGTGGCCGCCCTGCTTGCCGCACTCAAGGCGATTGTCGACAGCGGCGAACCGTTGCTGATCGACTGCCACCCGCTGTTCACCATCACCGAAGAAACCGGCAGTGGCGCCGCCGCCGCCCTGCCCTGGGACGTCAGTGAATTTGTCGGTATCGACATCGCCCCGGTCGCGCCCGGCCAGCACTCCAGCGAACACGCGGTGAGTGTGGCGATGCAGGATTCCGGCGGGCCGTATGACTATCACCTGTCCCGTCACTTGCTGCGCCTGGCATCGGAGAATGAACTGCCGGTGCGCCGCGACCTGTTTCGCTATTACTTCAGCGACGCCCACTCGGCAGTCACCGCCGGCCACGATATTCGCACCGCGCTGCTGGCGTTTGGCTGCGATGCGACCCATGGCTATGAGCGCACACACATTGACAGCCTGGCCGCACTCAGCCGCCTGTTGGGCGCGTACATCCTCAGCCCGCCGGTATTTGCCAGCGACGCACAGCCGGCCCAGGGTTCGCTGGACAGGTTCAGTCATCAGATCGAGCACGAAACGCAAATGGAGAGCGACACCCGCGTGCCGTCGGTGGACAGCCTGGTCGGACAGAAGTCCTGACACTGGCAACTACTGGTAACTGATGGTAACTGCTGGTAACAAGGGCCCCCGGCGCAGTAGCATCGCCGGGTTCCTACCTCCGAGGCTTGTATGCTGATTCCCTACGACGCACTTGAAGTCGACACCCTGACCCGCCTCATCGAAGACTTCGTCACCCGCGACGGTACCGACAATGGCGACGACACGCCCCTGGAAACCCGCGTACTGCGCGTGCGCCAAGCGCTGACCAAGGGCCAGGCCCTGATCGTGTTCGACCCGGAGAGCGAGCAATGCCAGTTGATGCTCAAGCACGACGTGCCCAAGCATCTGTTTGACTGAGCAGGGTTCAGCGGTTGGGTTCGGCATGGGTTTCTGTGGCCTGGCGTTCGAGGATCTTGCGATACACCTCGGCCCGATGGACATTCACACCCACCGGGGCCTCGATGCCGAATTTCACTTGGGTACCGTTGAGTTCGAGGATGTGCAGGGCGATGTCATCGCCGATGGAGATGACTTCGCCCACAGCGCGGCTTAAGACCAGCATGGCGGTTGTCCTTTTGGAGTGACAGGACCTTGACCATGCGCGATTGGATTTGACGCAGCAATGGCTTGCAGTAAAATCAGGAAAGGCCTACGTAGCCCGGTAATTTTGCTGACAGACAAGCCCCAGTTTCTGATCGTTCCCACGCTCCGCGTGGTAACGCATCCGGTGACGCTCCGCGTCACGCCTTCAAAAGCGGGACGCGGAGCGTCCGGGGCGGCATTCCCACGCGGAGCGTGGGAACGATCATCATCAGCCCTTGGTTGCCTGGGCCTTGGCGCGCATCTTGTCGGCCATCAGCGTCATCTCGTCATACAGCAACTGCGGGTTCTTTTGCTTCAACGCCCACGCCATGCGCCCCTGCTCGTGGGGCAAAATCATGAACTCCCCTTCTGCCACCCGCTGATAAATGTAATCGGCAATATCCGCCGCCGAAATCGGTGAACTCTCCAGCAACTTGCCGACCTGCGCCTTCATCGCAGGCGTTGGCCCACGGAATGAATCCAGCAGGTTGGTCTGGAAAAACGACGGGCATACCACATGCACACCGACTTCCTGCTGCTTGAGTTCCACCAGCAAACTCTCCGACAACGCCACCACACCGGCCTTGGCCACGTTGTAGTTGCTCATTGCCGGCCCCTGCATCAGCGCAGCCATGGACGCGATGTTGATAATCCGTCCTTTGCTCTTTTCCAGCAGCGGCAGGAACGCCTTGCAGCCCTTGACCACGCCCATCAAGTTGATCGCAATCTGCCAGTCCCAATCTTCCAGGGACAATTCGGCAAAAAAACCACCCGAGGCCACGCCAGCGTTATTGACGATCACATCAATGCCGCCCAGCTTCACTTCGCAAGCCTGGGCAAAGGCGGTGAGCTGGCTGTAGTCACGCACGTCGCAGCGCTGGATAAAGCCATCGCCACCGGCCTCGCGCACCAGCTTCAGGGTTTCCTGCAAGCCTGGCTCGCTGACGTCCGACAAGGCCAACTGCCAACCCTCGCGTGCCCAGCGCAGCGCGATTTCGCGACCCAGGCCGGATCCGGCGCCAGTGATCATCATGCGATTTTGCATAGGTAAGTAGCCTTGTAGTTCACGGAAGAAGTGATCGGCAGTGTAGCGAAGGTTTTTCCTGCACCCACGCACCATCCAATTGATGAATGCCTCAGGCAAACCGCCAGCCAGGTAGCAGCCCGGCTTATAGCGTAAGTTCAATCTTTTTCAACTAAGTGCCCATTATTGCGAACGCATTAAAAGAAATAAGCCAGTGTGCGAAATGCTTTAAGAAACTATGGAATTTTCTCCACAACGGCACAGTCGGAGTTGTTAAGGCGTCCGTAAATAAACCCACGGGCCTGTCGTTAAACAACCGGTCTTTTCAGAAGGCCTACAAGGAAAAAAACATGAGCCTGATTCTGATCATAATTCTGATCCTGCTGCTGGTCGGCGGCCTGCCGGTGTTCCCGCACTCTCGTAACTGGGGCTATGGGCCGTCGGGTATTCTGGGTGTGGTACTGGTGGTACTGTTGGTGCTGTTGCTACTCGGCCGGATATAAAATCCGGACAAAAAAAAGAGGCCTTCTAGAAGGCCTCTTTTTTTATGCCCGGATTATTAGTCCGGCTTGCCGTCGATCACACCGGCGGTGTTATCCAACAGGCTCTTGGTGGCCGTCTGCAGGAACGACTCAAGTTTCTGTTTCAGCGCGGCTTCGTCCGGCGATTCAGGAATCACCTTACCGGTCGGGTTAGCGCCCAGTTCGTATTCCCACAGTTTCGGTGGCATCTCTTTAGGCAGTACCAGGATGCGGTCAGCAGTGACCAGGGCGACGGTCTGGTCGCTGCCCGACGGTTTGATCACGCCAAAGCCCTTGTCGCCTTCCGGCAGGTTCAACAAGTCGCGGCCTCAGCACTGGTGCAAGGTGTCGCCACCCAGGCGGCCCATGATGGTCGGCACGATGTCGATCTGGGTACCCACGGTGTGGTCACGCTCGCCGAACTTCTCCTGCATGCCCGGTGCAATCATCAGCATCGGTACGTTGAAGCGGCCCAGGTCCATCTCGGTGATCTGCTGTTCATTACCAAAACCGTGGTCACCCACGATCACGAACAGGGTTTCCTTGAAGTACGGCTCTTTACGCGCCTTTTCAAAGAACTGGCCCAAGGCCCAGTCGGAGTAACGCATGGCCGTCAAATGCTCGTTGAGGCTGCCACGGTCGGTGACTTTCTCGACCGGCAAGGGCGTCGGCAACGCATACGGCGTGTGGTTGGACAGGGTTTGCAGCAGGGCGTAGAACGGCTTGCCGCCTTCGCGGGCCTTCAATTCTTCCAGGCCACGGTTGAACATGTCCTGGTCGGACACGCCCCACGTCGGGTCGGAGAACACCGGGTTAACGAAGTCGTTGCGCCCGATGAAGTTGGTCATGCCCTGGTTGCTGAAGAAGCCCGACTGGTTGTCCCAGGCGAAATCGCCGTTGTAGACATACACGTCGTCAAACTTGCGCGCGCTGAGCAACTGCGGCAGGCCCGACAGCTTGTGGCTGCCTTCCGGGGTCTGCATCAGGTATTCGAAACCCGGCAGGTTCGGGAAGCACGCCATGGTGGCGAACATACCCTGATGGGTGTGGGTGCCGTTGGAGAAGAAACGGTCGAACAACAGGCCTTCCTTGGACAGTTTGTCGAAGTACGGCGTGATGTTGCCTGGGCGGCCCAGTGCGCCGACCGAGTGACCGGCGAAGCTTTCCATCAGGATCACCACGACGTTCTTGATCGGCAGGGTTTTCTCGGCCGGTGGCGTGTAGTCACGGCGCACGGCGGCGGTGTCGGTATCCACCAGTTTCTCTTGCGGCAACACCAGCATGTCACGCACGGTCTGGGTAGCCTGCGGCTGGTCCAGCGTGGCTTTCCAGATATTCGAGCGCTCTTCGGAGAAGCGCGACTTGGCTGCGGCGATCAACGACAGGGTGCCGTTCAAGCCCAACTGGTTGGCGAAGTTCGAGTCGGTGGTGTAGACATCACCCCAGCGCAGCGGCGGGCCTTGGCGCAGGGTGCCACGAATGGCGACCACGGCGATCAGCAGGCACACCACGAACACCGCAATGCGGCTGTACCACGGAGCAACCTGGCGAGTGCCGACGGTGCCGCCGCTGAACGGACCACGTGGGCGTGTCGCACGGTCGGCGCCCTTGAAGGCGATGCTCAGGATCAGCGTGCCTACGGCCCAGGCCAGCAGGTAGCGCACCACCGGGAAACCGTACCAGAGCATGCTCATCACGGTTTTCGGGTCTTCCTTCACGTATTGGAAGACCAGGCCGTTGAGGCGCTGGTGAAACTCGCGGTAGAAGTCCATCTCCATCAGGCCCAGGAACAGGGCAATGCTGGACGCGATGGTCAGCCAAAAACGGAAGAACCCGCGCGCCGCCATGGCCCGTACGCTGAACAAGGCCAGCAGCAGCGGAACCAGTGCGTACATCACAAAGCGGATGTCGAAGCGCGTGCCGTTGACGAAGGCCTCGAGGAAGGTCGAGGCGGGCGTGTCGAGGATCATCTCGCGGTTGTAGACCAGCAGCGCCAGGCGCAGCAGGGAGAACATCACCATCATGACCAGCGCGCAAAGCAGCGTGTATGCCAGATGGGATTTGACGGTCGGTTGCAGCAAGCGATTAGAAGCTCGCTGCTGACTCAGGGCGTCCGGGTTTGCCATGTCGTTCTAGGACCCATTGGAAGTTTAAGTTTCGAAATTATGCAGTGGCGTCCGTCCCTCGCCCAGGCTGGCTGGGGTAGGCGGTTAACGCGGTGGCGCAAATGGTGCCCGATCAATGGCATCAACGCTATTAATTACTGAACGTGCGCCGTGGCCCGGCCTTTAATGGCACGTGAGTTAGAGCCTTGGGAGAGCCGTAAAACCGCCGAATTGTCTTGGAAAAGATGTGAAAATTGTGTGCAGCGAATAGTTTCGACACACAAAATCCTGAGTACGTTGGAAACCACTGTGGGAGCGGGCTTGCCCGCGATTGCAGTGTGTCAGTCAAAACATCTGATACTGATACACCGCTATCGCGGGCAAGCCCGCTTGTGTCTTGAT
>NZ_JACAQL010000017.1:32907-48213 GCF_013385245.1 Pseudomonas sp. IPO3747 | reverse complement strand
GATTCAAGCCGGAGTGAGGGCATGCCGAGCCTAGGCGAGGCACCAAGTGGTGGGGCGAAGACCTTTTGGTTACTTTTGGGGCGTTTGCCAAAAGTGACCCGCCGTAAGGGCGGAACCCTAAGTGGCCGTTACCGCAGCAACGGATATGTACTCAATCAACCCAACCCAACCCAACCCACCACAAGATGGAACTTTGCCAACAAAAAACCACCTGAATCCGGTAGGCTCACCCTTTTTACTTCAAGGAGTTACCCCCATGGCCAAAGCCACCGCCCGCCACATCCTCGTTTCCACCGAAGACAAGTGCAACGAACTCAAGGCCCAGATCGAAGGCGGCGCCGATTTCGCAGAAATCGCCAAAGCCAACTCCAGCTGCCCATCCAGCCGCGACGGTGGCAACCTGGGTTCGTTCGGCCCAGGCCAGATGGTCAAGGAATTCGACACCGTCGTCTTCAGCGCCCCCGTCAACACCGTGCAAGGCCCGGTAAAAACCCAGTTCGGCTACCACCTGCTGGAAGTCACCAGCCGCCAGGACTGATCCTGCCTGCACTAATGCTATAAACAACGGCCCGCCTTTTGGTGGGCCGTTGTGCATCAAGTGACTGGCAACCCATAAGCCGTTAACGTACAAATCCCTATTACTGTTCACCCGGCGCTCAAGGCTGATAATGCGATTGGTTTTTTCCACAAAACTCTTCAGCTCCACCCTGGCCCTGCTACTGGCCAGCACCGCCGTGATCGCGGCCCCGCAAACCTACCTCACGGTATACGGCGAACCGGCCAAGTACCCCACCGGCTTCACCCATTTCGACTACGCCAACCCCAACGCGCCCAAAGGCGGCAGCCTGCGACGCTCAGCCATCGAAATCGGGCGCTTCGACCATGTATTGCCGTACATAGACAAAGGCATCGGCGTCTCCCAGGTCGACGGCTGGCTCTACGCCCCGCTGGCCCAGCGCTCCCTGGATGAGCCCTACACCGTTTACGGCCTGGTCGCTGAAAAAATGGAACGCGCCGACGACGGCCTGTCGCTGCGCTTCTACCTCAACCCCAAGGCACGCTTTGCCGATGGCACGCCGATCACCGCCGAAGATGTACGCTACAGCTTCGACCTGCTGATGACCCAAGGCAGCCTGCGCTTTCGCACCCTGTTCGCCGACGTCAAACACGTCGAAGTCGAAGGCGAGCGCCAGGTGCGCTTCGACTTTTCCAGCAATGAAAACCGCACCCTGCCTCTGGATATCGCCACCCTGCCGGTATTCCCCGAGCATTGGTGGAAAACCCGCGACTTCGCCAACGGTGGCGGCTACGAAGCGCCGCTGGGCAGCGGCCCGTACAAAATCAGCAAAATCGACTCCGGCAGCACCATCACTTTCACCCGCGACCCCGACTGGTGGGGCAAGGACTTGCCCGTCAGCCGGGGCCTGTACAACTTCGACCACTTGAGCCTGGAGTACTTCGGCGACACCGAGGTGGCCCGACAGGTGCTGCGTGGCGGCGCCTATGACTTCAACCGCGAGTTCTCCGCTACGGGCTACTCCATCGGCTACAACGGCCCGGCCCTCGACGATGGCCGCCTGCAACGTGCGCACTTGGCCAAGGAGATGCCGCAACCGGCCCAGGGCTACGTGTTCAACGTGCAAAAACCGATGTTCAAGGACCGCCGCGTGCGCCAGGCGCTGGCGATGCTGTGGGACTTCGAATGGGCCAACCGGCAGATGATGCGCAATATGTACATCCGCCAGCAGAGCTTCTTCTCCAACAGCCCGCTGGCTGCAAGCCAACCGCCGACCCCAGAGGAACTGGCGATTCTTGAGCCACTGCGCGGCCAGGTGCCGGACGAAGTGTTCACCCAGGTGTTCAAGGCGCCGGTCACCGACGGCAGCGGCATGATCCGTGACAAACAGCTGCAAGCCCTGGCACTGCTGGAAGCCGCCGGCTGGACACCCAAGGGCGACAAGCTGGTCAACGCCGACGGCGAGCCACTGGAGTTCACCTTCCTCAATGCCCAGGCCGGCCTTGAGCGCCTGTTGCTGCCGTACAAGCGCAACCTGGCGCAGATCGGCATCACCCTGAATATCCGCCGCATAGACTCGTCCCAGTACGTCAACCGCATCATGGCCCGCGACTACGACATGATCGTCATCGGCTTCCCGGTCACCACGTCGCCAGGCATGGAGCTGTACAACTACTTCGGCTCGCAGGCCGCCTACGACCCTGGTGCGAACAACTACATGGTGCTCAAAGACCCCGCCGTCGATACCCTGATCAGCGGGCTGGTCAAAGCCAACACCCAGGCACAGATGCTCACCTATGCCCATGCCCTGGACCGCGTGCTGCAATGGAATTACCTGTGGATCCCCAACTACTACCCGCCCGGCACCTCGGCCGCGTGGTGGAATCGCTTCGGCCGCCCGGCCATCGAGGCCAAGAACGACGAAGCGCTGGAAACCTGGTGGGAAATCAGCCCCACACCACTGACGAATGAGCAAATGAACGCCGAGCTGAAAAAACGCGGAGGAACGCGCTGATGTTTGCCTATATCGTGCGGCGCCTGCTGCTGATTATCCCCACGCTGGTGATCATCCTGCTGGTCAATTTCGTGATCGTGCAGGCCGCGCCCGGCGGCCCGGTTGAACAGGCCATTGCCCACCTGCAAGGCATCGGTGGCGGCGGCATTGGCGGTGGTGGCGGCGAAGCCGTCAACGGCTCGCGCGCCAGCCGTGGCCTGGACCCCAAATTGATCAAGGACATCGAAAAGCAATACGGCTTCGACAAGCCCGCGCCGGAACGTCTGTGGCTGATGCTCAAGAACTACGCCCAACTGGATTTCGGTAACAGCTTCTTTCGCGGCAAAAGCGTGATCGACCTGATCCTGGAAAAAATGCCGGTGACCATTTCCCTCGGTTTATGGGCCACCTTGATCACCTATCTGGTGTCGATCCCCTTGGGGATTCGCAAGGCCGTGCGCCACGGCAGCAGCTTTGACGTGTGGAGCAGCACCGCGATTGTCATCGGTTATGCGATGCCGGCCTTCCTGTTTGCGATGTTCCTGATCGTGCTGTTCGCCGGTGGCACCTCGCTGAACTGGTTCCCGGTGCGCGGGCTGGTCTCGGAGAACTTCGACGAACTCAGCACAATCGGCAAAATTGCCGACTACTTCTGGCACCTGGTGTTGCCCGTCAGCGCCCTGGTGATCGGCGGGTTCGCGACGCTGACCATCCTCACCAAAAACTCATTCCTGAATGAAATCACGCGCCAATACGTGGTCACCGCCCGTGCCAAGGGCTTGAGTGAACGCCGGGTGCTCTACGGCCATGTGTTTCGCAACGCCATGCTGCTGGTGATCTCGGGGATTCCCCAGGCATTTATCAGCGTGTTTTTTGCCGGTTCCCTGTTGATCGAAGTGATCTTTTCCCTCGATGGCCTGGGCCGCATGAGCTACGAAGCCGCCGTATCCCGCGACTACCCGGTGGTCTTTGGCTCGTTGTTTATCTTCACCCTGTTCGGGCTCTTGATAAAACTCATCGGTGACCTCTGCTACACCCTGGTGGACCCGCGTATCGACTTCGCCGCGAGGAACGCCTGATGCTTAATCTGTCTCCGGTGGCCCGTCGGCGTTTCGAGCGCTTCAAGAAGAACCGCCGTGGCTGGTGGTCGCTGTGGCTGTTTATCGGCCTGTTTATCCTGACCCTGGGCGGCGAGTTGATCGCCAATGACAAACCCTTGGTGCTGAGCTTCAAGAACGAGCTGTATTTCCCGGTGTTCAAGCGCTACACCGAGCAACAGTTCGGCGGCCAGTTGCCCTTCCAGGCCGACTACCGCAGTGACTACGTGCAAAAGCTGATCAAGCAGGACGGCGGCTGGATGCTGTTCCCGCCGATCCCGTTCAGCGACGACACACCCAATTACGAATTGACCCGCCCTGCCCCCAGCCCGCCCTCGGCGGTGAACTGGCTGGGCACCGATGATCAATCCCGCGATGTGCTGGCGCGGGTCATCTTCGGCGCACGGGTGTCGATCCTGTTTGCCCTGGCACTCACCGCCATCAGTGCCGCCATCGGCATCGCCGCCGGCGCCTTGCAGGGCTATTACGGCGGCTGGGTCGACCTGCTCGGTCAGCGCATTCTGGAAGTGTGGTCCGGACTTCCGGTGCTGTACCTGCTGATCATTTTGTCCGGCTTTGTCGAACCGAATTTCTGGTGGCTGTTGGGGATCATGGCGCTGTTTTCCTGGCTGGCCCTGGTGGACGTGGTGCGCGCCGAGTTCCTGCGCGGGCGCAACCTGGAATACGTCAAGGCCGCACGCGCCCTGGGCCTGGGCGATGGCAAGATCATTCGCCGGCATATCCTGCCCAACGCCATGACCGCCACCTTGAGCTACCTGCCGTTTATCTTGACCGGGGCAATTTCAACCTTGAGCGCCCTGGATTTTCTCGGGTTCGGCATGCCCGCCGGCAGCGCGTCCCTGGGCGAACTGATTGCTCAGGGCAAGCAAAACCTGCAAGCGCCCTGGCTGGGCCTGACGGCATTTTTCACCTTGGCGCTGATCCTGTCGCTGCTGGTCTTTATCGGCGAGGCATTACGTGATGCCTTCGACCCACGCTCATGAGTAATTGCGTATGAACCTGATCGAGATCCGCGACCTCAGCGTCGCCTTCAGCGGCCAGACCGTGGTGAGCAAACTGTGCCTGGACGTGCGTCCTGGCGAATGCCTGGCCTTGGTCGGCGAGTCGGGTTCGGGCAAGTCGGTAACCGCCCACTCGATTCTGCAATTGCTGCCAGACGCGGGCACGCACACCACAGGCTCGGTGAAGTATCGCGGCCAGGAGCTGATCGGCGCGTCGACGGCCACGTTGCAAAAGCTGCGCGGCAACCGTATTGCGATGATTTTCCAGGAGCCGATGACCTCGCTCAACCCGCTGCACAGCATCGAAAAACAGATCGGCGAAACCCTGCTGCTGCACAAGGGCCTGGGCGGCAAGGCGGCGCAGTCACGCATTCTTGAGCTGCTCGAACTGGTGGGCATCCAGAAACCCCAGGAGCGCCTCAAGGCTTACCCGCATCAACTCTCCGGCGGCCAGCGCCAGCGGGTGATGATCGCCATGGCCCTGGCCTGCGAGCCGGAGCTGCTGATTGCCGACGAACCCACCACCGCGCTGGACGTGACCGTGCAGCGCAAGATCCTGCTGCTGCTCAAGTCGTTGCAACAACGCCTGGGCATGTCGCTGCTGCTGATCAGCCATGACCTCAACCTGGTGCGCAGCATTGCCCAGCGTGTGTGTGTAATGCGCGCCGGGGAGATTGTCGAGCAGGCCGACTGCGAGACGCTGTTCACTGCGCCGCAACACCCCTACAGCCGCCTGCTGCTGGATGCCGAGCCGTCCGGCGATGCGCTGTGCAGTGATGAACGTGAGACGGTGTTGCAAGTCGACGACCTGAGCGTGCAATTCCCCCTCGGCGGCGGGCTGTTCAGGCGCAAAACCTGGCTACGCGCAGTCGACGGCATCAGCCTTAGCGTGCAGCGCGGCAAAACCTTGGGGATTGTCGGCGAGTCCGGCTCGGGCAAATCCACCCTCGGCCAGGCGATCCTGCGCTTGCTCGATTCCACCGGCAGTATCCGTTTTCAGGGTGAAGCCCTCGACCCGCTGAACAACCAGCAGATGCGCCCATGGCGCAAGCAGATGCAGGTGGTGTTCCAAGACCCGTTCGGCAGCCTCAGCCCGCGCATGTCGGTGCAACAGATCATCAGCGAAGGCCTGGAAGTGCACGCGCCGTGCAGCCTGGCCGACCGCGATGCGCAAGTGATCCAGGTGCTCAAGGACGTGGGCCTCGACCCCGCCAGCCGTCATCGTTACCCCCATGAGTTTTCCGGTGGCCAGCGTCAACGCATCGCGATCGCCCGCGCCTTGGTGCTCAAGCCTGCGCTGATGCTGCTGGATGAACCGACCTCAGCCCTCGACCGCACCGTGCAGAAACAAGTGGTGGCGCTGTTGCGTGAACTGCAGGAAAAATACGGCCTGACCTATCTGTTTATCAGCCACGACCTGGCGGTGGTGCGGGCCATGGCCCACGACATGATCGTGATCAAGGACGGCAAGGTGGTGGAGCGCGGCGCGAGCCATGTGGTGTTCGACGCGCCGCAACATCCCTACACCAAAGAGCTGCTGGCGGCGGCGCACATTCCCTTGTAGGCGCTGGCTTGCCTGCGATGGCGATCTTGAGGACGCCATCGCAGGCAAGCCAGCTCCCACAGGACCGTATTCCAATCATATTTTGCGTTGGCAGTGTGAGCATGAACATCAGCGACAGCCTCAAGGACTACCAGCAGGTTCGCGGCCTGGCCATCCAGTCGCTGTTCGAGATCATCGAGCAGTCCAGCGAAGGCACGGTGATTGTCGATCGCGACGCGAATATCGTGTGGATGAACGAGCGCTACGCCAAACGTTTTGGTCTTAAAAGCGCCGATGAAGCCATCGGCCAGCCGTGCGAGCAGGTGATTTCCAATAGCCTGTTACGCCAGGTGGTGCGCAACGACCAGCCGATTCTGCTGGATATCCAGGACACGCCCAAAGGCCCGCTGGTGGTGATGCGCCTGCCGATCCACGATGACGCAGGCGTGGTGATCGGCGCGATTGGATTTGCGCTGTTCGATGAGCTGCGCAACTTGTCGCCGCTGATCGAGCGCTACCTGAGCATGCAGCAGGAGCTGGCCTCCACCCGTTCGCTGCTGCGCTCGCGCCAGAGCAAATACAACTTCGCGCATTTTATTGGCACCAGCGCCGCCAGCCTGGAAGTCAAACGCCGGGCACGACGCAGTGCGAGTGCGGAGTCGCCCGTGTTGCTGCTGGGCGAAACCGGCACCGGTAAAGAGTTGCTGGCCCAGGCCATCCACGGCGCATCAACGCGCGCCCATAAAGCATTTGTCAGCATCAACAGCGCGGCCATTCCCGGCGACCTGCTCGAAGCCGAGTTCTTCGGCACCGCACCGGGCGCCTTCACCGGCGCCGACCGCAAGGGCCGCCCCGGCAAGTTGCAAATCGCCCAGGGCGGCACGCTGTTCCTCGATGAAATCGGCGACATGCCACTGCCGCTGCAAAGCAAACTGCTGCGGGTGTTGCAGGAAAAGGAATACGAGCCGGTGGGCTCCAACGAAATGGTGCACAGCGATGTGCGGGTGATTGCCGCCACGTCCATGGACCTGGAAGCGGCGATCAAGCGCGGCGAATTCCGGGCGGACTTGTATTACCGCCTGAACGTGCTGCCGATCCAGGTGCCGCCGTTGCGTGAGCGCCTGGAAGATATTCCGGCGTTGAGCGAGGCGATTCTTGAAGAGTTGCGCAGCCAGCATGAGCTTGACCGCGAAGCCTTGGCGTTGCTGGCGCAGCACGCGTGGCCGGGGAATATCCGTGAACTGCGCAACGTACTGGAACGCGCGGCGTTGTTGAGTGATGACCTGGTGCTGGATGCCGAAGAGATTCGCGCGGCGATCGGCACGTTCAGCCCGGTGGCCCGTGGGCGGGTGGAGACGGTCGAGGGCGAGACATTTGCGGCGGCGCGGGAGCGCTTTGATCGGGAGGTGATTGCGGCGGCACTCAAGGCCTGTGAAGGCAATGTGGTGGAAGCCGCCAAGCGGTTGGGGCTGGGTAGATCGACCCTGTACAAAAAAATGGTGGCATTGGACATGAGCGAGTCTCAATAAATAGACACAATTCCAAAAACAAAGACAGTCCACCGGGGGAGCTGGCTTGCCTGCGATAGCGGCCCATCAGTCAATACCTATTGAACTGAACCACCGCTATCGCAGGCAAGCCAGCCCCCACTTTTGATCCTTGTCAGTCTCAAAAAAGAGACAATCTCAAGAATTGCACCCGCACAAAATAATAATATCTATATATTTCAACAACTTAGTCAATTGGCACACATCTCGCTATAGCCCCTCTCCAACGCACCATCCCCACAAAAATAACAATTCGATCTGGAGACACACCATGAGTGTGATCATTGCCCTGGCAGCCCTCGCGCTGCTGATGCTGGCTGCCTACCGTGGCTACAGCGTGATCCTGTTTGCCCCCATCGCCGCCCTCGGCGCCGTGCTGCTCACCGACCCGTCCGCCGTCGCCCCCGCGTTTACCGGGGTGTTCATGGAGAAAATGGTCGGCTTCATCAAACTGTATTTCCCGGTGTTCCTGCTCGGCGCGGTGTTCGGCAAGCTGATTGAGCTGTCGGGCTTTTCGCGCTCGATTGTGGCCGCCGCCATCCGCTTGCTTGGCACGCGCCAGGCGATGCTGGTGATTGTGCTGGTCTGCGCCCTGCTCACCTACGGCGGCGTGTCGCTGTTTGTGGTGGTGTTTGCGGTGTACCCGTTTGCGGCGGAGATGTTCCGCCAAAGCAACATTCCCAAGCGCCTGATCCCGGCGACCATCGCCCTCGGTGCGTTTTCGTTCACCATGGACGCCCTGCCCGGCACGCCGCAGATCCAGAACATCATCCCCAGCACCTTTTTCAACACCACCGCCTGGGCAGCGCCGTGGCTGGGTTTGATCGGCACGGTCTTCGTGTTCTGCACCGGCATGCTCTACCTGGCGCGCCAGCGCAACAAGGCACAACGTGCCGGTGAAGGTTATGGCACCGAGCTGCGCAACGAGCCGGAAACCGCCGACAACCTGGCGCTGCCCAACCCGTGGGTCGCGCTGTCCCCGCTGATTCTGGTGGGCGTGATGAACCTGCTGTTCACCCACTGGATCCCGCAGTGGTACGGCAAGACCCACAGCCTCAGCCTGCCGGGCATGAGCGCGCCGGTGACCACCGACATCGCCAAGCTCACGGCGATTTGGGCGGTGCAGGCGGCGTTGCTGGTGGGCATCGTCATGGTGCTGGTGTTCGGCTGGTCGGCGATCAAAAGCAAACTCGCCGAAGGCAGTAAAAGCGCGGTCAGCGGCGCGCTGCTGGCGGCCATGAACACCGCCTCGGAATACGGCTTTGGCGCGGTGATCGCCTCGCTGCCGGGCTTTCTGGTGCTGGCGGACTGGCTCAAGGGCATCCCCAACCCGCTGGTCAACGAAGCGATTACCGTGACCCTGCTGGCCGGTATCACCGGCTCTGCCTCCGGCGGCATGAGCATCGCCTTGGCGGCCATGTCCGAGAGCTTTATTTCGGCGGCCCATGCGGCCAATATCCCCCTTGAAGTGCTGCACCGGGTTGCGGCCATGGCCAGTGGCGGCATGGACACCCTGCCCCATAACGGCGCGGTCATCACGCTGCTCGCGGTCACCGGGTTGACCCACCGCGAAGCCTACAAGGACATCTTCGGCATCACGATCATCAAGACCCTCGCGGTGTTCGTGGTGATCGGTACTTTCTACGCCACCGGCATTGTGTGAGGTTTTCATGACGACTTTGAATGGCAAGACCGCCCTGGTTACCGGCTCCACCAGCGGCATTGGCTTGGGCATCGCACTGAGCCTGGCCAAGGCCGGTGCCAACCTGATCCTCAACGGTTTTGGCGATGCCAGCGCGGTGATCGCCCAGGTGCAGGCGTTTGGCGGCAAGGTCGGGCATCACCCGGCCGACGTCAGCGACTCGGCGCAAATTGCCGACATGTTTGCCTACGCCGAGCGCGAGTTTGGCGGCGTCGACATTCTGGTCAACAACGCCGGCATTCAGCACGTGGCGGCCGTGGAAGACTTTCCGGTGGAGCGCTGGGATTCGATCATCGCGATCAACCTGTCGTCGGTGTTCCACAGCACGCGCTTGAGTCTGCCGGGCATGAAGGCCAAGGGCTGGGGGCGCATCGTCAATATCGCGTCGGTGCATGGCTTGGTCGGCTCGGTGGGCAAGGCCGCCTATGTGGCGGCCAAACACGGTGTCATCGGCCTGACCAAGGTGGTGGGCCTGGAGACCGCCACCGGTAACGTCACTTGCAACGCCATCTGCCCCGGCTGGGTGTTGACGCCGCTGGTGCAAAAGCAGATTGATGATCGCGCGGCCAAGGGCATTGATCCGCAGCAGGCGCAGCATGATTTACTCGCGGAAAAACAGCCGTCGCTGGAGTTTGTGACGCCGCCGCAGCTGGGTGAGTTGGTGTTGTTCCTGTGCAGTGAAGCTGGCGCCCAAGTGCGCGGCGCCGCGTGGAACATCGACGGTGGTTGGCTGGCCCAGTAAATCAGGCACTGAAGATCACATGTGGGAGCTGGCTTGCCTGCGATAGCGGTGGGTCAGTAACCAATGAGCTAACTGACCCACCGCTATCGCAGGCAAGCCAGCTCCCACAGTTTCGACCTGTGTTGGCTGGAGGTTTTGTACAAAAACAAGAGATTGCGCAAATGTCCGAGATCCTCTGGCAACCCTCCCCCGAACGCATCGCCAACACGCGAATGGACCAGTTCCGGCGCTTCATCAACCAACACTACGGCGTGCAGCTGCGCGACTACCCAGCCCTGCACCAGTGGAGCATCGACCAGCGCCCAGCCTTCTGGCAGGCGATCGTGTCCTTTTTCGACGTACACTTTCGCAACCCGCCCAGCACCACACTGATCGAAGGCGCGGCAATGCCCAGCGCCGAGTGGTTCCCAGGCGCGACCCTGAACTTTGCCGAACACCTGCTGCGCCGTCGGGATGCTCACCCGGCGGTGGTGGCGGTCAGCGAAGAGGGCCAGCGCGAACAACTGACCTATGCCGAACTGGCCGAGCATGTCGCAGGCTTGCAGCGCAGCTTGCGGGCGGCCGGTGTAACCCAGGGCGACCGCGTGGCTGCGTGCATGCCCAACACCTGGCAAACCCTGGTCGGCATGCTTGCCACCACCAGCCTGGGCGCGATCTGGTCGTGCTCCTCGCCGGACTTCGGCACCCAAGGCGTGATCGACCGTTTCGGCCAGATAGAACCCAAAGTGTTGATCACCTGCGCGGGCTACCGCTACGCCGGCAAAAACATCGACCAAAGCACCAAACTCAATGAAATCCTCGAACGCCTGCCGTCCCTGGAACAGTTGATCATCGTGCCGTATGCCCGGCCCCAGGCGCGCGTCGAGGACTACCGCACCCACGCCAGGGTCGCACTGTGGAACGACTTCTACCAACCCGGCGGCGAGCCTGAATTTGCCGCGGTGCCGTTCGATCATCCGCTGTATATCCTGTACTCCAGCGGCACCACGGGCGTGCCCAAGTGCATCATCCACGGCACCGGCGGCGTGCTGCTCACCCACCTCAAGGAACACGGCTTGCACGCCGACCTGTCGCGCGAAGACTGCCTGTTCTACTACACCACCTGCGGCTGGATGATGTGGAACTGGCTGGTGTCAGTGCTGGCCCTGGGTGCCACGGCGGTGCTGTATGACGGCTCGCCGTTTCACCCCGGCCCCGAGCGGCTGATCGACCTGATCGACGCGGAAAAAATCAGCGTATTCGGTACCAGCCCAAAGTTTCTCGCCACCCTGGAAAAGGCTGGCCTGCAACCGCGCCTGAGCCACGATTTGGGCAGCCTCAAAGGCCTGATTTCAACCGGCTCGCCGCTGTCGCCGCAGAGTTACGACTATGTGTACCGCGAGATAAAGGCCGAGTTGTGCCTGTCGTCAATGTCGGGCGGCACCGATATCGTCTCCTGCTTTGTGATCGGCAACCCGGTGCTGCCGGTGCGGCGCGGCGAAATGCAGTGCAAGAGCCTGGCCATGGCCATCGAAGTGTGGGACGACCAGGGCCAGCCGCTGGTCGGGGAAAAAGGCGAGCTGGTGTGTACCCGGCACTTTCCGGCCATGCCGATTGGCCTGTGGAATGACCCCGACCAGAAAAAACTGCGGGCTTCGTATTTCAGCCAGTTCCCCGGCGTATGGGCCCAGGGCGACTACGCCGAGCAGCGCCCCAATGGCAGCCTGCTGATTCATGGGCGCTCCGACGCGGTGCTCAACCCCGGCGGTGTGCGCATCGGCACCGCAGAAATTTATCGCCAGGTGGAAAAAGTCCCGCAGGTCCTGGAAAGCCTGGCCATCGGCCAACGCTGGCAGGACGATGTGCGGGTGGTGTTGTTTGTGCGGCTCAACGAAGGCATCACGCTGGATGACGCGCTGGAGCAGCAGATTCGTCAGGTGATCCGCGCCAACACCACGCCGCGCCATGTCCCGGCGAAGATCCTCGCCGTCAGCGACATACCGCGCACCATTAGTGGCAAGATCGTCGAGCTGGCGGTGCGTAATGTGGTGCATGGCGAGCCGGTCAAAAACACCGATGCCCTGGCAAACCCGCAGGCGCTGGAACAGTTTCGCAACCGCCCTGAGCTGGCGGACGGATGAAAGGTTTCAGCTCTGACGCACTGATTTGAAGACAACCCCTCAATGCATGCTATTTTTCGAGGGGTAGTCAGCCGTTCCCGTCTCGCGGGATAATCGGCTGTTGTCGTATTTCAAAGTGTCAGGTGCAGGGCTTTTTCATGAATGGAACATCCACCGGTAGCGAAGCCGCCGCATTGATTGCGCGGCTGAACTGGGCGCAAAGCCCGCTCGGTGAGGCCGATGACTGGCCGCAAAGCCTGCGCACAGCCGTCGATATCGTCGTCCATTCACCGATGCCGATGCTGCTGTTGTGGGGCAGCCAGCTTACCCAGCTCTATAACGACAGCTTCGCCGTGCTCGCGGGCAACAAGCATCCCGAGGCGCTGGGCCGACCGGCCCATGACACCTGGCCGGAGCTTGAGAGTTTTACTGCGCCGATCTACGACGCGGTGCTCGGCGGCCAGGTGCGCACCTTCAGCGAACAGCGCTTTGTGCTGCAACGCAATAACCGCGACACCGAAATCTGGCTCGACCTGACCTACAGCCCGGTGCGCGACGAAGGCGGCAGCGTGGCCGGGATTCTGGTCACCGCCATCGAGACCAACGAGCGGCGCAGCAAAACCCTCGAACTGCAACAGCGCTCCGAAGACAGCCTCAAGGCCCAGCACAACAGCGAACAACGCCTGCAACTGGCACTGGCGGCAACCGATGCGGTGGGCACCTGGGACTGGGATATCGGCGAAGACCGCTTTATCGCCGACGCCCACTTTGCCCACTTGCACGGTGTCGACCCGCACGACGCCGGCCTGCTCCCCATCAGCGACTACCTGCACGGCGTTCACCCCGAAGACCGTGGCATGGTCGCGCGCAGCATCAAGCATTGCATCACCTTCGGCACCGAATACGCCGAGGAATACCGCCTGCTGCAGGCCGATGGCGAGGTGCGCTGGGTGTTTGCCCGCGGCCGCTGCTACAAGGACCACCAAGGCCGCCCGGCGCGTTTCCTGGGGGCCGCGCTGGACCTGACCGAGCGCAAGCAGACCGAACAGGCGCTGCGCCAAAGCCAGACCGAGCTGCAACTGATCATCAACGCCATGCCGGTGCTGATCGGTTATGTCGACCACGAGCAGCGCTTTCGCCTCAACAATAGCGCCTACCTCGATTGGTACGGCATGACGCCCCAGGAGCTGTACGGCAAAAGCATCCGCGAAGTACTCGGCGACGAGGTGTATGCCGGGCGCGCGGACAAGATCGACGCCGCGCTGCGCGGCAAGGCCTGCAGTTTCATGACCATCACCCCGCACCGCGATGGTCGGCCGCGCCATGCGCTGATGAAGTACTTGCCGCGCTTCAGCAATGACGGCTCGGTGAATGGTTTCTACATTTTTGTGATCGATGAGACCGAACGCAAACTCACCGAAGAAGCCCTGCGCCACCTCAACGAAAACCTTGAAGAACGCGTGGCCCAGCGCACCCAGGCATTGGCCGAGGCCAACCAGCGCCTGCAAAACGAGATGTTCGAGCGTGAGCGCGCCGAAGACGCACTGCGCCATGCACAAAAAATGGAAGCGGTCGGCCAGCTCACCGGCGGTATCGCCCATGACTTCAACAATATGCTCACCGGCATTATCGGCAGCCTGGACTTGATGCAGCGCTATATCGCCGCCGGGCGCAGCGACGAAATCGGCCGTTTTACCGATGCGGCCGTGTCGTCCGCCCATCGCGCGGCCGCCCTCACCCACCGGCTGCTGGCCTTCTCACGCCGCCAATCGCTGGACCGCCGGCCACTGGACCCGAACGAGCTGGTGGCGTCCCTGGAAGATTTGTTCCGTCGCACCAAAGGCGCGCATATCACGCTCAAGGTGCAATTGGGCAAAGATATCTGGCCGGTCAACACCGATGCCAGCCAGCTGGAAAACGCCTTACTCAACCTGGTGATCAATGCTCGCGACGCGATGCCCGACGGCGGCGAATTGCGCATCGAAACTGCCAACAGTTACCTGGACGGCACCGACATCACCACGCTGGAGCCGGTCAAGGCCGGCGACTACGTGATGCTCGGCGTCTGCGACAACGGCACCGGCATGGCGCCGAAGATTCTCGCCAAGGCCTTCGACCCGTTCTTCACCACCAAGCCCATCGGCCAGGGCACCGGCCTGGGGTTGTCGATGATCTACGGCTTTGCCCAGCAATCCGGCGGCCATGTGACCATCCAAAGCGAACCCGGCCAGGGCACCTGCGTGCGCCTGTACCTGCCGCGGTTGCACGGCACCGCGCTGGAAAGCAACCTGCCGCCGCATTTGGGCGAAGCGCCGCTGGCACTCGCCGGTGAAGCGGTGGTGGTGGTCGAGGATGACCCGGCGGTGCGCATGCTGGTGGTCAATGTGCTCGCCGAGCTGGGCTACACCGCTCACCAGGCGGCAGATGCGCGCACCGCGCTGCCGCTGCTGGAATCGGACCTGCGCGTGGACCTGCTGGTCACCGATGTCGGCCTGCCGGGCATGAACGGCAGGCAACTGGCCGAAATCGCCCGTCAGCACCGGCCGGGCCTGCGCGTATTATTCATGACCGGTTACGCTGAACAAGCCGCCGAGCGCCAGGGCTTCCTGGAGGACGGCATGGACATGGTGGCCAAGCCGTTTTCCATTGATCTGCTGGCGACTAAAATCCGCAGCATGATCAACGTCGACGAATGAGTTCAGGCATAATCGCGCGCCGTCGCACACCTGGTAGAACCTTATGAAAGCCCAAGCCCGTCATATTCTGGTGAAAACCAGTGAAGAAGCCGAACAGCTCAAGCAGCGCATTGCCAAGGGCGAAGCGTTTGATGTGCTGGCCAAAAAGTACTCCACTTGCCCCTCCGGCAAGCGCGGCGGTGATTTGGGTGAAGTGCGGCCTGGGCAGATGGTGGGAGTTATTGATGCGGTGATCTTCAAGAAGCCGGTGAAGGTGGTGCACGGGCCGATCAAGAGCAAGTTTGGTTACCACCTGGTGCAGGTGTTTTACCGCGACTGAGGGGTTGGCTCAGGACCGCTATCGCAGGC
>NZ_JACAQL010000017.1:0-32882 GCF_013385245.1 Pseudomonas sp. IPO3747 | reverse complement strand
CGCAGGCGGCCATTCACCGCGCAATCAAAGCCCCGGGCACCTGAATCACCCTACTCGCCAACCGATGCCCGGCCAACGCCGCCTGTTCAGGCGAGCCGCCCTTGAGCCGACTGGCCAAATACGCCGCACTGAACGAGTCCCCCGCCGCCGTCGTATCCACCACCTTCTCGACCTTCAGCGCCGGCACCGCAAAGCGCTCGCCATTACAACGGATCAAGCACGCATCCGCCCCGCGCTTGAGCACCACTTCTGCAATCGCCGGGTACGCCGCGAACACCTGCTCGCTGTTGGCATAACCAAACAACGCGCGCTCGTCATCCTCGGTCAGCAGGGCGATATCCACCTCGGCCAACACCTGGTGATACGCCGCGCGCGCCGCGTCGACACTCGCCCACAGGCGCGGGCGATAATTGTTGTCGAACAACACCTTGCCACCGCGCCGGCGCGTTTCGATCAGGGTTTGCAGCAAGCGCTCACGCCCGACTTCACCCAGTACCGCCAGAGTGATGCCGCTGAAATACACCACGTCGTAGTCCGGCAACGCCGCCAGGATCGGCTCGGCTGCCGGCGTGGTAAAGCAGTCGCGCACAGCGGCTTCGTTGCGCCAGTAGAGGAATTTGCGTTCACCGTTGGCGTCGGTCTGGATGCAGTACAACCCCGGTAGACGCCCGGGCAGGCGCTGGACCATGCCCAGGCCAAGGCCTTCGGCGGTCCATTGCTGGCACATGGCATCGCTGAAACTGTCATCGCCCAGGGCGGTCACGTAGTCGACCGTGCCAACGGTGCCCAACTCGCGGCGCAGGTACACCGCCGCGTTCAAGGTGTCGCCGCCGAAGCTCTGTTGCAGGCTGCCATCGGCGCGGTGTTGCAGTTCGATCATGCATTCGCCGATCAGGGCGATGCGCGGGTTTGTGTTCATGCCTTGGGTCTCTCGGTGTGCTGGAGGGCCTCATCGCAGGCAAGCCAGCTCCCACAGTTGGAATACATTTCAACTTCAAATGTGGGAGCTGGCTTGCCTGCGATAGCCACGACGCGGTCTAGAAGCAGGTATGCAAGGATTCAACGACCTGCAACCGCTCATCCACCAGGCAACCCACCTGCCACTTGTCAAAGGTCAGGCACGGGTGCGAAGTACCAAAGGAGATGATGTCGCCGATACGCAACTCAACCCCCGGCGCCACGCTCATGAACGCGTGCTGGTCCATCACCGCCGTGACTTTGCACGCGGTTACATCATCGCCTTCAGCCGGCACAATCCCGGCCTTGTAGCGCTTGAGCGGCACCGGCAAACCGGCGTCGTAGGCCACGTCGCGCTTGCCCAGGGCAACCACCGCAAAGCCAGGCTCGGGCATCGATTGCACGTGTGCCCAGACTTCCAGGGCCGGGCGCAGGCCTTCGTTGAGGTCGCCGCGACGATCAAGCACGCAGCACTGCGCTTCTTTGTAGATGCCATGGTCGTGGGCCACATAGCTGCCGGGGCGCAACACGCTGAGGAAGCGCCCGGCGGCGTTTTGCGCTTCGAACGACTCGGCGATCAGGTCGTACCAGGCCGACCCCGAGGCGGTGATGATCGGCTTGGGCAAGTCGAACGAGCCATTGTTTTGCAGGTCCACGGCCAGGCGCACCAGGCTGGCGGCGAAGTCACGGATGCCGCTGACGGCGTGTTCGCCGTGGATCACACCTTCGTAGCCTTCAATACCCGTCAGGGCCAGGGCCGGTTGGGCCTTGATTGCCTTTGCCAGCTCGCGCACTTCCTGCTCGCTGCGGCACCCGCAACGGCCACCGACCACACCGTATTCGATCATCACGTTCAGGCGCAGGCCACGGGCGGCGAAAAACAGCCCCAGGTCAGCGACGTTGTCCGGATGATCAACCATGCAGTGAAAGTCAAAATGCGGGTCCGCCAGCAGGTCGGCGATCAGCGCCATGTTCGGCGCGCCCACCAGCTGGTTGGCCATCAATACGCGGCGCACGCCACCGGCATAGGCGGCGCGGGTCTGCACGGCGTTGGCCAGGGTGATGCCCCAGGCGCCCGCCTCGATCTGACGCTGGAACAGCGCCGGCATCATGCTGGTTTTGCCATGGGGCGCGAGCTCTGCACCGCTGTTGCTGACAAATGCCTGCATCCAGCGGATGTTGTGTTCCAGTGCATCGCGGTGCAGCACCAGGGCCGGCAGGCTGACGTCACGGACCAGATGGGCGCCAATGGCAGCGGCGCCTTTTTCAACGGCATTGAGGGCAGACATGAAGTACTCCTATTCGTTGATACGCCGGGCCAGGTTATTGGCGCTGTCGATCAACACCCGGCGATAGTCGTTGTAGTTTTTGGTCGCATCGGCGCGCGGTGCAACGATGCACAAGGTCGCGATGCTGATGCCCTGCGCGTCCCGCACCGGGGCGGCAAAGCAATGGGTGAAGGTGTCGGCCACGCTGTCGAAGGAGAAAAACCCATCGAGGGTGGCTTGACGGATTTGCGCCAGGAAGGTTTCCAGCGGCAGGCGCTGGCCGTCCGGTAGGATAAAGTCGTCGTAGTCGATCAGGTCGATGATCTGCTGGTCGCTCAAGTGCCCCAGCAACAAGCGCCCGGAAGCGGTCCAGGGGATTGGCGCGTTTTCGCCGATGTCCGAGGAGATACGAAAATGCCGCTCGCCTTCGCGCATCAGCGCCACCGTGTATTTGCGCCCGTTAAGCAGGCACATCTGCGCGGTTTCATGGGTCTGGCTGACGATCTCCTGCAAGGCGTGGTCGGCCTCGCGGGTCAGGTCGAAATGGCGCAGGTGCGCCTGGCCGAGAAAGTACAGCTGGCGGCCGAGGTAGACGTGACCGTCCTTGCCCACCGTTTCCAGAATGCGCCGCTCCAGCAACGACGCGACCAGTTCATAGACGGTGGATTTGGGGCTGCCGATGCCGCTGGCAATATCATTCGGGCGCAGGGGCTGGCCGATCTCCTTGAGAAAATCGAGGATATCGAATGCACGGTCCAGTCCTTTGGCGCGGCGTTTGATGGTGTCTTCGGTCATGGCAGTCGTCGATCCGGTCATAGTGGTAATGCTGCACAGTGATACCCTGTGGGAGCGGGCTTGCCCGCGATGGCGGTGGTTCAGTTACCCAGGGCTGCCTGACACGCCGTCATCGCAGGCAAGCCAGCTCCCACATTGGATTTCAGTGATCTCAAGAGAGGGGCATTTAGCCTTTTTTCTTGTAGGCCACGCAATCGATCTCGACCTTGCAGTCCACCATCATGTTGGCCTGCACACACGCGCGTGCCGGGGCGTGTTCCGGGGTGAAGTATTCGCCGAACACTTTGTTGAAGCTCCAGAAGTCCCGTGGGTCTTCCAGCCATACGCCGACGCGCACCACGTCTTTGAGTTCGTAACCGGCCTCCTCCAGAATCGCCACCACGTTGCGCATGGTCTGGCGGGTTTGCTCGATGATGCCGCCGGTGATGATTTCACCGTCTACCGCCGGCACCTGGCCCGACACGTAGAGCCAGCCGTCAGCTTCCACGGCGCGGGCGAAAGGTCGCGGCTGGCCACCACCGGCGGTGCTGCCGGCGCCGTAACGAGTAATGCTCATAAAAATTGCTCCTGATTAAAAACGAATGTTCTTCAAAAATTCCGCCAGGCGCGGCGATTGCGGGCGTTCGAAGATGTCTTTCGGCGCCCCCTGCTCTTCAATGCGGCCCTGGTTCATGAAGACGATCTTGTCCGACACTTCATAGGCAAAGCGCATTTCGTGGGTGACCAGCAACATGGTCATGCCCTCTTCCGCCAACCCCTTGATCACACTGAGCACTTCGCCCACCAGTTCCGGGTCGAGGGCCGAGGTGACTTCATCAAACAGCATCAGGCTGGGGTTCATGGCAATGGCGCGGGCAATCGCCACGCGCTGTTGCTGACCGCCGGAAAGTTGACCGGGGAAGTGGTTGCGGCGTTCCAGCAGACCTACGCGGTCCAGCCATTTTTCGGCCAGGGCCACAGCCTCGTCCTTGCCCATCTTCTTGACCTTGAGCAGGCCAAGGGTGACGTTTTGCAACGCGGTCAGATGCGGAAACAGGTTGAATTGCTGGAAGGCCATGCCGGTCATCGCACGGTGCTGGGCAATCACCCGCTCGGGGTGACGCACACGTTTACCGGCGATTTCGCTGTAGCCGATGGACTCGCCGTCCAGGCTGATCTGCCCGCCCTGGAACTCTTCGAGCAGGTTGACGCAACGCAGCAAAGTGGTCTTGCCCGAGCCGCTGGAGCCGATCAACGTCACCACGTTGCCGCGCTGCATGGACAGGTCGACGCCCTTGAGCACTTCGACCTGGCCGTATTGTTTACGCAGGCCGCGAATGTTCAGCAGCGGTTGGTTGGTTTGAGGTTGGTTCATGGCAAGGCCACCCGCTTTTCAATGTAGCGACCGAATAACTCGATGGCGTAGTTGATGACAAAGAACAGAAACCCGGCGAACAGGTAGAACTCCAGGGTCATGAAGGTACGTGCGATGACTTGCTGGGTGCTGAGCAGCAGTTCGGCCACGCCGATCACCGAGAGCAAGGTCGAGGCCTTGACGATTTCGGTGGAGGAATTGACCCAGGTCGGCAGGATCTGGCGCAACGCCTGGGGCAACAGCACGTAGGTCAGCGATTGTTTGAACGTGAGCCCAATCGCCTTGCCCGCTTCCAATTGCCCACGGGGAATGGCTTGCAGCGCGCCGCGCACGATTTCCGCCACGTGGGAGCCGCAAAACAGCGTCAACCCGACGGCGCCGGCCTGGAACGCGCTGATCTGCCAACCGAGCGCCGGCAGCATGTAAAAACACGCCAGCACCAGCACAAACACCGGCGTACCGCGCACCAGGTCGACGTACAGACGAAACGGCGCGCGCATCCAGAACTTGCCGTAGGTGAGGATCAACCCGGCAAAGATACCGATCAGCGTGCCAAAGATAATCGCCAGCACCGAGCAATAAATACTGGTTTGAAACCCCGCCCAGAGCGTATCCCGGGCGATCCACAACTCATGCAGCCAGCTTGGGGACTCGTACATGCAAACCCTCCTTAACGACGGATCGCCAGACGCTGTTCCAGGTAACGGAGCAGCATGGCAATGAAGTAACAGGCCGCCACGTAGAGCGCGGTCGTGACCATCCAGGTTTCAATCACCCGGTAGCTTTCGACGTTGATCTTGCGGGCGTAGTAGGTCAGCTCCGGCACCGCAATCGCGGCCGCCAGCGACGTGTCCTTGAACAGCGAAATAAAGTTGTTCGACAGGGCCGGCAACACGTTGCGCAGCATCACCGGCACGGTGATGTAGGCGCGGATTCGCCACTCACCCAAACCGATGGCCAAGCCGGCTTCACGCAAGCCCTTGGGAATATTCAACAGCCCGGCGCGGAACACTTCGGTCAGGTAAGCACCGGCATACAGCGACAGGGTGATGATGAACGAGGGGATCTTGTCGAGCCGGATCCCCAGTGTGGGCAAGGCAAAGTAGATCAACAGGATCAGCACGAGGATCGGCGTATTGCGGATCACCGTCACATACACCGAGGCGAAGATTCGCAACGCCCGGTGCTTGGACAGCATGGCAAACGCCATCATCAGGCCGATCACGCAACCGATGGCGATCGACAGCAAGGCCAGTTCGAGGCCCAGGCCGAGCCCCGCCAGCAAGCTGGGGAAATCACGCCACACGGCGGCAAAGTTCAACTGATAGTTCATGGTCGGCAGTACCTGCTCGGGGCGCCGTCAGCGACGCCCCAGGATTTACGATTTACTTGAACTCAACCGGGAAACCGATCGCAGGTTCTGGCAAATCCACACCGAACCATTGCTTGAACGAGGCTTTGTAGGCCGGGAATTCCACGCCGGTCATGGCTTCATGCAGCGCGGTGTTGACGAAGTTCAGCCAGTCCTGATCGCCGCGCTTGACCGCGCACGCGTAGGTTTGCGGGCTCCAGGCGTAGGTCGGGCTGCGGTAGCGGCCCGGGTTTTGCACCATCAGGTACTTGACCGAGGACTGGTCGGTGGCGGCGGCATCGGCACGGCCGGAGTTCACCGCCTGGTACATCAGGTCGACGCTGTCGTACTGGTCAACCTTGGCCTTTGGCAACGCCTGGTGCACCAGCTCTTCGGCATACACGTTTTGCAGCACGGCCACGGTCACGCCATCGCCCGCCGCTTGCAGGTCTTCGATTTCCTTGTATTTGCTGTTGTTCGGCAGCAACAGGCCCACACCTTCGCGGTAGTAAGGCAGGGTGAAGGCAACCTGCTGTGCACGGCTGGCGGTGACGGTGATGAACTGGCAACTCATGTCGACCTTGTCGGTCAGCAGGTTGGGAATACGCGCGTCAGAGGACTGCACCACAAACTCGACCTTGCTTGGGTCGTTGAACAAACCTTTAGCCACGATTCGGCCGATGTCGATATCAAAACCCTGCAACTTGCCATCCGCTCCCTGGAAGTGCCACGGCGCATTGGTACTGCCTGTACCCACAATGAGATGCCCACGTTTGAGCACATCATCGAGCTTGCTGTCCGCCGCGTGCACAACGCTTGCGAGGGAAGCCGATGCGGCGAAGAGAAAAACACACGCTTTAAACACGGAAGGTCGGTGATGCATGACAAGCACTCCAGGAGTTGTGTATTCCGCTATACCGGAACTTGGTATGTAACAACGGAACAGACAGCAGAAAGTGTGCCACACGCGCTAACGGAAAAAAATGTCAGGGATAAATTCTTTTTAAATCATATGGATAGTTAACTGGCCAGGACGCGGCGTTACGCCACCCTTTCGAATCGGCTTGCTACCCAAGACCCCACACACCGGTGACAACCCTCAATCGAGTGCGCCAGAACAGTGTTACCGCGCACCCTTGCAGTGCGCGCGCCATGGATGCGTGAGCATGTCTACCTGTGAAGGTTGACAGTAGACGGCCCTGCCCGGCAGTTCTAGCGTATGTACCCAACGTCTATGAGCGGGCACGCAAGGAAATCCTATGGGCATTGCAAGCATGACTTACAGCGATCTGGAGGACTACGAGGCGCAACTGAAAAAATATGCGGCGGCCATCGTGTTATTCACTCATCCCGATTGCCCGGGCTGCGTTGGACTCGACAAGAGGTTCGAGACCATCGCCAAACAATACGCTGGCCCTGTAACAGCACTGATCGTGAATACCGACCGAAATCCGAGGGTGCCCAGCGTATCGGGCACCCCGGCGACGCTGGTGTACCAGTTTGGCAAGGTGCAGGAGCAGCTTGTTGGCCGCCCCTTAGACGCTGATGCGTTTTTCAGCGACCTGTTTGAGGATTATTCATCAAGGGAAATAACAGCACCTGTATGACCCGACGCTCCTCAACCGCCGCGACGGTCAAGCGCCAGCCCTCATGCTCCAGGCTATCACCCACCACGGGCAGGCGGTCGAGCAGGCTCATCACCAACCCGGCGAGGGTTTGATAGTCCTGGGTTGCGGCAGCCTTGAAGCCGGTACGCTGGCGCACCAGGTTAAGGTTCAAGGCGCCATTGGCGCGGTAGCCCTCGCCCTCCTCGACAATATCCGGCCCTTCGATTTCGCTGGCGTCCGGCAACTCACCGGCGATGGACTCAAGGATGTCGGTCATGCTCAACACGCCCATGAAGTCGCCGAATTCGTTGATCACGAACGCAATGTGAGTTGACTCCTGGCGCATTTGCTCCAGCGCGTTCAGGATCGAAAAGCTCTCCAGCAAATTGACCGCCCGGCGCGCCAGGTGCTCAAGGTTAGGCTCATTACCGGCCAGGTACTCCTTGAGCAGTTCCTTTTTGTGCACAAAACCCAACGGCTCATCCACAGCGCCGTTGCGGATCAACGGCAGGCGCGAATAGGACGAATGCATCAGTTTTTGCCGGATGGTGTCGGCGTCGTCCGCCAGATCGATACAGTCGACCTTGGCCCGCGGCGTCATCAAGGTACGGATCGGCCGCTCGGCCAATTGCAGCACGCCGCTGATCATCACGCGCTCACGTCGATCAAACAGCGGGCCTTGGCCTGCATCCGGCTCGCCCAGCAGGTCAGCAACGTCGTCATCCACGCCCTCTACCGCCAAACTGCGGCCACCGAGCAAACGCATCACCGCATGGGCGGTACGCTGGCGCACGGGCAAGGTGCCCTGCGCCGACTTCTTGCGACGGGCGCGGGCAATCTGGTTGAACAGCTCGATCAGGATCGAGAAACCAATCGCCGCGTACAGGTAGCCTTTGGGAATATGGAAGCCCAGGCCTTCGGCGGTCAGGGCGAAACCAATCATCATCAAAAAGCCCAGGCACAACATAATGACCGTCGGGTGCGCGTTGACGAAACGGGTCAGCGGCTTGCTCGCCACGATCATCAGGCCGATGGACACGATCACCGCGATCATCATCACGGCCAGCTCATCCACCATGCCCACGGCGGTAATCACCGCGTCGAGGGAGAACACCGCGTCGAGCACCACGATCTGCGCCACGATCGGCCAGAACATGGCGTAAGCCACATTGCCCGTGCGCTGCGCCACATGGCCTTCAAGGCGTTCGTGCAACTCCATGGTGGCCTTGAACAACAGGAACACACCACCAAACAACATGATCAGGTCACGCCCAGAGAAGCTCTTGTCGAACACCTCGAACAGCGGCTGCGTGAGCGTCACCAACCAGGAAATACTCGCCAGCAGGCCCAAACGCATCAGCAACGCCAGCGACAAACCGATCAACCGCGCACGGTCGCGCTGCTCCGGCGGCAATTTGTCCGCCAGGATCGCGATAAACACCAGGTTGTCGATGCCCAGCACCAGTTCCAGCACAATCAAGGTCAACAGGCCGAGCCAGGCCGTTGGATCCGCTAACCATTCCATTTAATAGAGTCTCTTTAAAGTTTTCAGAACGCCGGACACGGCAAGGCGCGGTCAGTGGACCGGGACAAGGTTAGCAGTCGGAATACGGGATGCTTCAGCGGGAACAGCGACAGTGGGTGCCTTGGGGAAAGACGACTGGGAGGCTCCGAGAGGGTGTTCATGCAAGTCCTGCAGTGAGAAAAGGACTTGAATCGTACAGTCGAAACTCAAATTTCCCACACTGCAAAACTATTACAAAATCTGTAAACCCAACACATAACCCCTGTGGGAGCTGGCTTGCCTGCGATAGCATCACCTCGGTGTTACTGAAAGACCGAGTTGTCTGTATCGCAGGCAAGCCAGCTCCCACAGTTTTTGACCTTTGTACATTCAGGACTTACGCGTCGCATCATCCAGCGCCAGAATCGTGTGCGCATTCGTCACCGTGGTCGCCAACGTATTAATCACCCCCGAGCGCAACGCGCCAAGCGTCGCCGCCGCCTTGGTGTTCTCGCTGGCAATCGCCACCACATCCGGGATGCGAAACAACTCCTGCACGGTCAACCCGATCACCCGACCTTGAATCGCGTTGACCGCCGGCTGGCCGTGGATGTCGATAAAGTCATACCCCATCATGTCGCCCACCGTGCCGGACAAGCGCGCCTGGGCGATCTCCTGCGGCGAGAACCAGCCCATGCGCACCATGTTGCTGTTCTCGCTCATGTCGCCAATACCGATCAGCGCGATGTCTGCACGCCGCGCCCGATCAAGGGTTGAGCGCACGGTGTCATTGTTGATCAGCACGCCGCGCAATTCCGGGTTGGCCACCAGTGCCGGCGCATACAGACTTTCACTCTCGCCACCAAAACGCAGGGCCAGGCGTCGGCAGATATGGTCGGGGTTCATGTATTCGCCCGCCTTGAGCGAACCACCAATCGCGCAGACAAATGTGCAGTTGCGCGTCACCGGCAAGAACACGTTGTCGGCTACCGCGCCAACGTTACGGCCCATGCCGACGGCGACGATCATGCCGTCGCTCAAGGTTTTGTTCAGGTAATTGGCCACCAGGCTGGCGACGGCCGAGCGCTGGGTGTCGGGTTCGCTGTGGTCGACCGCGATCAACGCGCGGTCGAGCTTGAAGCGCTCCACCAACGCGCGCTCCAGCTCGTTGTTCATCGCCGGGTGCTGCAACACCCGCACCTCGACAATTCCTTCATCGCGCGCACGCTTGAGCAAGCGGCTGACTTTGGCCCGCGACAGGTCGAAGCGCTTGGCAATGGCCTCCTGAGTGACGTTCTCAAGGTAATAGAGCATCGCCACTTCGGTCATCTGATCGATATCGCTGGCAATGCGCTGGGTACTGTCACTCATGGGGACGGGCTTCCGTTTCGGCGTCAAAAACCCATTCTCCCGACTCTTGCCCCGTCCCGTCCACTACTGATGCCCATCGCGCTCGATCGCGTTGATACGCTCGACCTTGGCCCCGGAACGCGCCGCCTCAAACTCCGACTCCAGAAACGATTTGACGATGCTTTTGGCCAGTTCGGCGCCGATCACCCGTGCGCCAATAGAGAGGATTTGTGCATCGTTGCTCTTGCGTGCGCGCTCCGCCGAATAGGTGTCATGGGCCTGGGCCGCACGAATGCCCAGTACTTTATTGGCCGAGATGGCCATGCCAATCCCGGTGCCGCATACCAGCACGCCGAGGCGTTGCTGCCCGGCATTGATGGCGGTGGCCACAGCCAGCGCGATGTCCGGGTACAGCACCGGCGCGGTGGAGTGGGTGCCGAAGTCGGTCACCGGGTAACCCAGCGCCTCGATATGGCGCTTTAACAGCTCTTTGAGCTCAAAACCCGCTTCATCGCATCCGATAGCCACCGGGAAAGGTGTGTTCATGGCGTCTGGCTCCGCTGCCGTTTAGGTGCTTTAGACTGATCATTTGATCAGTCAATGAAATTTCGCTCAGTTATTTCTCGGGTATTGCGGCCCTTCTGTCAAGCGAGTTTTAGCTGACCTCCTAGTCAAAGCCGTCTAAACAGGCCTGATTTGCGCAAACAAGCGTATTTATAACTTTTTAGTGAAAGCGATTGACTGATCAGAATTTCATTTGATACACATATGATCACAGCAAAACATGACTGTGCGACCTAATAAGAATTCACAGCACGAGGACACGCCGATGGCCACGCCATTACTGCTCCAGGCTGAACACGTCGCCAAGGCTTACGCCGGGGTGCCTGCCCTGCGTGACGGGCGCCTTTCTCTGCGGGCCGGCAGCGTGCATGCGCTGTGCGGCGGCAATGGCGCCGGCAAGTCGACCTTCCTGAGCATCTTGATGGGCATCACCCAGCGTGACGCCGGGACCATCCTGCTCAACGGCACGCCCGTACAGTTCAACCGCCCAAGTGAAGCCCTGGCGGCGGGGATCGCGATGATCACCCAGGAACTGGAGCCCATCCCTTACATGACCGTCGCCGAAAATATCTGGCTGGGCCGCGAACCGCGCCGCGCCGGCTGCATCGTCGACAGCAAGACCCTCAACCGCCGCACCCGCGAGCTGCTCGAAAGCCTGGAATTCGAGGTCGATGCCACCAGCCCCATGCACCGCCTGAGCGTGGCGCAGATTCAACTGGTGGAAATCGCCAAGGCGTTCAGCCATGACTGCCAGGTGATGATCATGGACGAACCGACCTCGGCAATCGGCGAGCGCGAAGCGGAAACCTTGTTCAAGGCCATTCGCCGCCTCACCGCACGCGGCGCCGGTATCGTGTACGTGTCGCACCGCTTGAGCGAGCTGGCGCAGATCGCCGACGAGTACAGCATCTTCCGTGACGGCGCCTTTGTGGAAAGCGGGCGCATGGCCGATATCGACCGCAACCATTTGGTGCGCGGGATTGTCGGCCAGGAGCTGACACGCATCGACCACAAGGTCGGCCGCGAATGCGCCGCCACTACCTGCCTGCAAGTCGACAACCTGAGCCGTAATGGCGAGTTCCACGACATCAGCCTGCAACTGCGCCAGGGCGAAATCCTCGGCATCTATGGGCTGATGGGTTCGGGGCGCAGCGAGTTTCTCAACTGCATCTATGGGCTGACGGTTGCGGACTCCGGCAGCGTGACCCTGCAAGGCAAGCCCATGCCCATCGGCCTGCCCAAAGCCACGATCAACGCCGGTATGTCGCTGGTCACCGAAGACCGCAAAGACAGCGGCCTGGTGCTCACCGGCAGCATTCTGTCCAACATTGCACTGTCGGCCTACAAGCGCCTGTCGAGTTGGTCGCTGATCAATGCGCGCAAGGAAACCCAACTGGCCGAGGACATGGTCAAGCGCCTGCAGATCAAGACCAGTTCACTGGAATTGCCGGTAGCGTCCATGAGCGGCGGCAACCAGCAGAAAGTCGTGCTCGCCAAATGCCTGTCGACCGAGCCGGTGTGCCTGCTCTGCGACGAGCCGACCCGTGGCATCGATGAAGGCGCCAAGCAGGAGATCTACCACCTGCTCGACCAGTTCGTGCGCGCCGGTGGCGCTGCCATCGTGGTGTCGTCCGAAGCCCCGGAACTGCTGCATTTAAGTGATCGCATCGCCGTATTCAAGGGCGGCCGACTGGTGACCATCAGCACCGACACCGCCCTTTCCCAGGAAGCCTTGTTGAGTCTTGCCTCATGAATGCCAAAACCATCGCACCGCCCATGACCACCGCGCCGCGCAATCGCCTGCGCTTGTCCCTCGACCGCTTCGGCCTGCCGCTGGTGTTTATCCTGCTGTGCGTGGTGATGGCGTTTTCCAGCGAATACTTCATGACCTGGCGCAACTGGATGGACATCCTGCGCCAGACCTCGATCAACGGCATCCTGGCCGTAGGCATGACCTACGTGATCCTCACCAAAGGCATCGACCTGTCGGTGGGCTCGATCCTGGCCTTTGCCGGGCTGTGCAGCGCCATGGTTGCGACCCAGGGTTATGGCCTGCTGGCGGCAGTCAGTGCGGGGATGTTTGCCGGCGCGATGCTCGGTGTGGTCAACGGTTTTATGGTCGCCAACCTGTCGATCCCGCCGTTCGTGGCCACCCTCGGCATGCTCAGCATCGCGCGGGGCATGACCTTCATCCTCAATGACGGCAGCCCGATCACCGACCTGCCCGACGCCTACCTGGCGCTGGGCATCGGCAAGATCGGCCCGATTGGCGTACCCATCGTGATCTTTGCGGTGGTCGCACTGATCTTCTGGATGGTGCTGCGCTACACCACTTACGGCCGCTACGTGTACGCGGTGGGCGGCAATGAAAAGAGTGCGCGCACCTCGGGTATCGGCGTGCGCAAGGTGATGTTTTCGGTGTACGTGGTCTCGGGTCTGCTCGCCGGGTTGGCCGGCGTAGTGCTCTCGGCACGCACCACCTCCGCCCTGCCCCAGGCCGGGGTTTCTTATGAGCTGGACGCGATTGCCGCCGTGGTGATCGGCGGCACCAGCCTGTCGGGCGGCACCGGCAGCATTGTCGGCACGCTGTTTGGTGCGCTGCTGATCGGCGTGATCAACAACGGGCTGAACCTGCTCGGCGTGTCCTCCTATTACCAGCAGGTCGCCAAGGGCCTGATCATCGTGTTCGCAGTACTGATCGACGTGTGGCGCAAGAAAAAACGCTAGAGAACGACCCACAACAATAACCGGAGTTCTACTCATGAAACTTGGTACCACTTTGGCCGCCGCGGCGACCCTCACCCTGCTCGCCAGCAGCATTGCCTTTGCCGCCGATGGCAAGACCTACAAGATCGGCGCGGCCGTCTACGGCCTCAAGGGCCAGTTCATGCAGAACTGGGTCCGCGAGCTGAAAGAACACCCGGCGGTCAAAGACGGCACCGTGCAACTGACGGTGTTCGACGGCAACTATGACGCCTTGACCCAGAACAACCAGATCGAAAACATGGTGACCCAGCACTACGACGCCATCCTGTTCGTGCCGATCGACACCAAGGCCGGTGTCGGCACCGTGAAGCAAGCCATGAGCAACGACGTGGTGGTCATCGCCTCCAATACGAAAGTAGCCGATGCCTCCGTACCTTATGTGGGTAACGACGACGTGGAAGGCGGCCGCCTGCAGGCCCAGGCCATGGTCGACAAGCTCAACGGCAAAGGTAATGTGGTGATCATCCAGGGCCCGATTGGCCAGTCGGCGCAGATCGACCGGGAAAAGGGCGAGCTGGAAGTGCTGAGCAAGCACCCGGACATCAAGATCATCGAGAAAAAGACCGCCAACTGGGACCGCGCCCAGGCCCTGACCCTCACCGAAGACTGGCTGAACGCGCACCCCAAAGGCATCAACGGCGTGATCGCGCAAAACGACGATATGGCCCTGGGTGCCGTGCAGGCGCTGAAGTCTCACGGGTTGACCTCCAAAGACGTGCCGGTCACCTCTATCGACGGCATGCCGGACGCGATCCAGGCGGCGAAGAAAGACGAAGTCACCACCTTCCTGCAAGACGCCCAGGCCCAATCCCAAGGCGCGCTGGATGTGGCGTTGCGCGCACTGGCCGGCAAGGACTACAAGCCGCAATCGGTGATCTGGGAGCGCTACGGCAAGGACGTGAAATGGGGCGATGGCACCGCCAAGAACTACATCCTGCCGTGGGTGCCCGTCACTAACGCGAATGCCGATGCGCTGTACCAACAAGTCAGCGGCGGCAAGTAGCTTGATCGTTCCCACGCTCCGCGTGGGAATGCATCCCGTGACGCTCCGCGTCACCCAACATCGGGACGCAGAGCGTCCCAGGCGGCATTCCCACGCAGAGCGTGGGAACGATCAACTGCTTTCGAAAATGGAGTCATTCATGTCTGGATTCTGGAACCAAGCCTTCGACCTCACCGGCCGTTGCGCGGTGATCACCGGCGGCGCCGCCGGTATTGGCCTGGCCTGCGCCCACCTGCTGGTGGAACGCGGCGCCCGCGTGGCCTTGCTCGACCGCGACCCGGCGGTGGTGCACGTCGCGGCCAGCCTGGGCAACGGCCACCTGGGTATTGCCGTCGACCTCGGCCAGGTCGGCCAGATACAGCACACCATCGACAGCGTATTCGAACACTTCCAGCGCCTGGATTACCTGATCAACAGCGCCGGCGTGGTGTTGCTGGACAAGGCCATCGACGTCAGCGAAAGCGCCTGGGACACCACTCTGGACATCAACCTCAAGGCCAGCTTCTTTGTGGCCCAGGCCTGCGCCAGACACATGTTGGCGCAGGGCAGCGGGCGCATCGTCAACCTGGCCTCCCAGGCCGCCGTGATTGGCCTGGACCGTCACGTCGCCTACTGCGCGAGCAAGGCCGCCATCGTCGGCATGACCAAGGTGCTCGCCATGGAATGGGCGCCACAGATCAACGTCAACGCCATTTCCCCGACCATCGTCGAGACCGCCCTGGGCAAAAAAGCCTGGGCCGGTGAAGTGGGTGAAAAGGCCAAATTGCAGATCCCGGCCGGCCGCTTCGCCCAGCCGGAAGAAATCGCCGGGCTGGCGCTGTACCTGCTCAGCGACGCCGCGCAGATGATCACCGGCGCCAACATGGTGATCGATGGCGGCTACAGCATTCAGTAATTCATCTTTTGTCGTGAGGTTTTTGCCATGTCCACCGCCACCGAACGCACACCTGAACACCTCTCCCCGGTCATCCCGAAAACCATGCAGGCCGTGGTCTGCCACGGCCCGGAAGACTATCGCCTGGAAACTGTCGACGTGCCCACGCCCGGCCCCGACGAGATTCTCACCAAAGTCGAGCTGTGCGGCATCTGCATGGGTGACATCAAGACCTATCGCGGCGCGCCGTCGTTCTGGGGCGATGCCGAGCAACCGCGCTATGTGAAGCCGCCGATGATTCCGGGGCATGAGTTCGTCTGCCGTGTGGTTGCCCTCGGCCCAGGCGCAGAAAAACGTGGCGTGGCAGTCGGTGACCGAGTGATCTCCGAGCAGATCGTGCCGTGCTGGGGCTGCCGTTTCTGCAACCACGGCCAGTACTGGATGTGCCAGAAGCACGACCTCTACGGTTTCCAGAACAACGTGCAGGGCGCCATGGCCCAGTACATGATCTTTACCAAGGAAGGCATCATCCACAAAGTGCCGGAATCCATCGCCCCGGATGAAGCCATTTTGATCGAGCCGCTGGCCTGCTCGCTGCACGCGGCCGAGCGCGCGAATGTCGACCATGACGACGTGGTGGTGGTCGCCGGTGCCGGTACCTTGGGCCTGGGCATTATCGGCGCGGTGCGCCTGCGCAACCCGAAAAAGCTCATCGTGCTGGACATGAAACCCGAACGCGCCGCCCTCGCCTTGCGCATGGGCGCCGACGAGGTGTGGAACCCGGCGGAAGTCGACGTGATGGCCAAAATCCGCGCGATCACCGACGGCTATGGTTGCGACATTTATATCGAAGCCACCGGGCACCACAAGGCGGTAAACCAGGGCCTCGCGATGCTGCGCAAGCTGGGGCGTTTCGTCGAATTCAGCGTGTTTAATGACGAGGCCACGGTAGATTGGTCGATCATCGGCGACCGCAAGGAACTGGATATCTTGGGTTCACACCTGGGGCCCTACATGTACCCGCGCGCCATCGACTTTATCGGTAACCGCAAGATCGACATGCGCGACGTGGTGACTCACAAGTTTGCGCTGGCAGACTTCAAGGAAGCGTTCGCGGTGATGGAGCGCGGCGACAAGTCGCTCAAAGTAGTCCTGCAACCCTGACTTCAGCGACACCCCCTGACCCTGTGGGAGCCGGGCTTCCTGTGGCGAGGGAGCTTGCTCCCGCTGACTGCGCAGCGGTCTGCGGCTTTTTGGGGGCGCTTCGCACCCCAGCGCAAGCAAGCTTGCTCGCCACAATAAGCCAGCTTTCACAATTAAAAGTGTTGCCCTTTAAGAACAAGAACAGGAACCCGCGTTATGAATCGAGTCATCAACGATCCCGACCAAGTGGTCGAGGACATGCTGCGCGGCATCCTGGTCGCGCACCCCGAGCTGCGTCAGTATGAAACCAACCCAAGGGTCATCACCAAGGCCAAGCCATCGGCAGCCGGCCGCGTCGGCATCGTCACCGGCGGCGGCTCCGGCCATGAACCGGCCTTCCTCGGTTACGTCGGCCCAGGCCTGGTGGATGCCGTGGCCGTCGGCGAGATTTTCTCTTCACCCACCGCCAAAAGCTTTTTCGACGCCTTCCGCGCCGCTGACCATGGCGCGGGCGTGGCCTGCCTGTACGGTAACTACGCCGGCGACAACATGAACGTGAAGCTGGCCATGAAAATGGCTGCCAGCAAAGACATGCGCATCCGCACCGTGGTCGCCAACGACGACGTGGCTTCCGCGCCCAAGGCCGATATCGCCAAGCGCCGTGGCGTGGCCGGCGAAATATTCATGTGGAAGATCGGCGGCGCTGCGGCTGCCCAGCATTACGACCTGGATGGCGTGATTCGCGTCGCACAGAAAACCGTGGATAACTGCCGTTCCATCGGCATCGGCCTCACGCCCTGCACCATTGCGGCCGTGGGCAAGCCGAACTTCCAGATTCCCGATGGCCAGATGGAACTGGGCATCGGCCATCACGGCGAACCGGGCATTGAAGTGATCGCCATTGAACCGGCTGCCGCCATGGCCGAGCGCATGCTCGCGCCGATCCTCGCCGACCGCGATTTCAGCCAGGATGACAGTGTGGTGGTGCTGGTCTCGGGCCTGGGCGCCACGCCGGTGATGGAGCTGTATGTGTTCTACGCCGAGGTCGAAAGCCAACTCAAGGCCAAGGGTTTGAAGATTCACCGTTGCTACGTCGGCAACTACTTCACCTCCCTGGAAATGATGGGCGTGACTTTGACCCTGCTCGGCCTCGACGCGGAGCTTAAAACCCTGATCGACCAACCCTGCCGTTCCATCGGCATGACCCAGGCGGAGTGAACCATGAGCCAGCATTTTTCCACCCGCGACGGCAGCGCCATTGTCGCTGACCTGGTCAGCGTGATCGTGGCCAACCGTGAATACCTCAGTGAAATTGACGGCGCCATTGGCGACGGCGACCACGGCATCAACATGGCCAAGGGCTTTGCCCATTGCGGGCGCAGCCTCGAAGGCCGCCAGTTGACCCTGGCCGAAGCCCTGGATGAACTGACCCTGAGCCTGATGGAAGGCATCGGCGGCTCCATGGGGCCGCTGTATGGCAGCCTGTTTATCGGCATGGCCGACGAAGTGCGCAGCAGCGATGACATCGACGCGGCAACCTTTGCCCACCTGCTGCGCGGCGGCCTGACCTCGTTGCAGGACATCACCGAAGCGGGCGTGGGCGACAAGTGCTTGATGGACACGCTGATCCCGGCAGTTGAAGCCTTTGAGCGTGCGCATGCCAGTGGCGCGTCGTTTAATGATGCGCTGGAGGCGATGAAAACCGCCGCGTCCCAAGGGCGCGATTCGACCAAAGACCTGATCGCCAAAATCGGTCGCGCCAGCCGCCTGGGCGAGCGCTCGCTGGGTGTACTGGATGCGGGGGCGGTGTCGTGCTGCCTGATTCTTACGCGCCTGGCCGATTCCGTGCAGCCCCGGCTGACTGCTTGACCTGCTGGATATAACGCGCCACCGCCGGCGCTTTTTCAAAGCGCCGGTGAATCAGCGACAGCCACGACAACGCTGCATCATCCTGATGAATCGTGCGGTAGACCACGCCCGGCAAACCCACATGCCCGACCATCGATGCCGGCACCACCGCCACGCCCTGCCCTAACGACACCAACGCCACCACCGCAACCAACCCGCCCGGCTGCGGCCCCAGGCGCGGCGCGAAGCCGCCTTGGGCCGCCACGTGCAAGGTGCCGTTGATTTGTTCCGGCAATATAAACGTCTCGTTTTGCAGGTGTTCGCAGCCGATGACCTTAAGCCCCAGCAGCCAGGAGTCCTGAGGCAGCGCCAACACAAAGCCTTCGCTGTCCAGGCGCACTGCCTCCACGCCGTCGGGCAAGGTCATGGGCGAGCGGATATAGCCGATGTCATAACGCCCGTCGGCCACCGCGCCGGGCAAGGACGCCATGGCGCATTCGCGCACATTCACGCTCACATCTGGAAACGCCTGGCTGAACGCCTGCATTTGTTTTTGCAGCAGCCCCGAATACACCGCCGAAGCCACATAGCCCAATTCGATATGCCCGATTTCTCCCCGCCCGGCGCGCTGGGCGTTGCGTTGGGCGAACTCGAACTGGCGCACGGTGGCTTCAGCCTCGATCAGCAAGGCGGTGCCGGCTTCGGTGAGGCTGACTTCACGTTGCTGACGGATAAACAGGCGCGTGCCCAGCGTGGCTTCCATGTCCTGAATTTGGCGGCTCAAGGTCGGCGGCGCGATGCCCAGTTGCTCGGCAGCGCGGGTGAAATTGCGCTGCCTGGCGACGGCGAGGAAGTAGCGGAAATGGCGGATTTCCATTTTTGAATTAGCTCAAAGGTAATGAAGTGCGGCGCTCCAGCTAATAAAACAGACCATAGTCGGAGATAAGCTCAGCGCACACCTACACTAGAGAGCCCTTGCGATGCACGTCAACTGTCTTTCCAACATTACCTGTAAGGCAATCAAGACATGAGCCGGGTCAGCCCGCGCCTCACCCTGCTGACCGCCTCCGGCGTCTGCTCGCTGATTGTGCTCGACACCAATATCGTCGCCGTCACCCTGCCAAGTATTGCGCGCGACCTGGGTGCGAATTTCGCCGATATCGAGTGGGTGGTCAGCGCCTACATGCTGGCGTTCGCCGCGTTATTGCTGCCCGCCGGCAGCATCGCCGACCGCTTTGGTCGCAAGCGGTCGCTGATCTGGGGCTTGAGCATTTTCATCCTCGCCTCGCTGGGCTGTGGCGCTGCACCGAATGCGTTGCTCCTGGACATCGCCCGCGCCGTCAAAGGTGTCGGCGCAGCCTTGCTGCTGACCGCTGCCCTGGCCTCCATCGGCCACACCTTTCACGATGAAGTAGAGCGTGCCAAAGCCTGGGCGTTCTGGGGTGCCTGCATGGGCGTGGCGATGACCGCCGCGCCGACACTGGGCGGCGTGATCACCCAGTACCTGGGCTGGCGCTGGATCTTCTACCTCAACCTGCCCGTGGGCCTGGGGTTGATGGCGTTGGCGCTGCGGGCGATTCCCGAATCACGCGACACTCAATCGGCACGCCTGGACCCATGGGGCAGCCTGGCCTTCAGTGCCAGCCTGTTGTGCCTGATCTGGGGCTTGATCGAGGCCAATCGCATCGGCTGGGACAGCCCGCTGACCTACACACGCCTGATTGGCGGCGCAGTGTTGCTGGGGGTGTTTGTGCTGGTCGAACGTGTGCAACAGCGGCCCATGGTCGACTTGCAACTGTTCCGGCACCCGCGTTTTATCGGCGCGCTGCTGGGGATGTTTGCCTACGCCGGCTGTGCCCAGGTGATGATGACGTTACTGCCGTTTTATCTGCAGAACGGCTTGGGTTTTTCTGCCATAGCGTCGGGTCTGGGTATGTTGCCGTTTGCCTTGACCATGGTGATTTGCCCACGCATTGGTGCACGGCTGGCCGGGCGTTTTGCGCCTGCAACGATGATGGCAACCGGCTTGACCCTGGTGGGCTGCGGCAACCTGTTAAGCGCCTGGGCGGTCAATACAGGCGGTTATCTGCCCTTCGCGCTGGCGATTGCCGTGACCGGCGCCGGTGCGGGCCTGCTCAATGGCGACACGCAGAAAAACATCATGGCCTGCGTGCCACGTGACCGCGCGGGCATGGCGTCGGGCATGAGTACCACCATGCGTTTCAGCGCGATCATGTTGGCCATCGGCGTGTATGGGGCGTTGCTGAGCAGCCATAGTGAGCAGTTGCTGAGCACAAGTGTCGACCCGCAATGGCAGGCGCAGGTGGCGGGGATTGCGTCGCGAGTTGTGGCCGGGGATATGCCGGCGGCGATGGGCTTGCTGCCGGAACCGGCGCGGGCGATGGTGCAGCCATTGGCCCGACAGGCGTTTGTGGGTGGGTTCAGCGGGGTGTTGTGGGTGGCGGGGTTGTTGGGGTTGCTGGGGGCATTGGTGGTGGGGACGTTGATGCGAAAGCCGATACCCGCCCTGGCGCAAAACTAAAATGTGGGAGCGGGCTTGCCCGCGATTACGGTGTATCAGCCGACAACTATGTTGCCTATGCCACCGCCATCGCGGGCAAGCCCGCTCCCACATGGATCACCTGGGTCTTCAGATGTGGGTTACCAGAACCGCTGCTGGGTCAACCGGCTCCACCAGGTCAGCAATACACGGTCCACCGAGCCGCTGGCCGCCAGGCCCACGCGTTCTTGCAGGCTTTTACGCTCGGCGTAGTGCAGGTGGAACACCTCGGCCGTCTTGGCCTTGGTCGCCAGGTATTCGTCGCTGGTTTGCAGTTCATCGACCAACTGTTTGTCGAGCGCTGCAACACCCAGCCACACTTCTCCGGTCGCGACGTCATCGATTGCCAACTGCGGGCGATAGCGCGACACAAAGTTCTTGAACAACTGATGGGTGATGTCCAGGTCTTCCTGGAACTTCTCCCGCCCCTTCTCGGTGTTTTCGCCAAACACGGTGAGGGTGCGTTTGTATTCACCGGCGGTCAGCACTTCAAAGTCGATGTCGTGCTTTTTCAGCAGGCGATTGACGTTGGGCAGCTGCGCCACCACGCCAATGGAGCCGAGGATGGCAAAGGGTGCGCTGATGATCTTCTCGCCAATGCACGCCATCATGTAGCCGCCGCTGGCCGCAACCTTGTCGATGCACACGGTCAACGGCACGCCGGCCTGACGAATACGCGCCAGCTGCGACGAGGCCAGACCATAGCTGTGCACCATGCCGCCGCCGCTTTCCAGGCGCAGCACCACTTCGTCTTTCGGCGTGGCCAGGCTCAGCAGCGCGGTGATTTCATGGCGCAGGCTCTCGGTGGCCGAGGCCTTGATGTCGCCGTCAAAATCCAGCACAAATACCCGTGGCTTGGCCTCGGGTTTCTTCTTGCTGTTCTTCTTTTCGGTCTTGCTTTCGGATTTGCGCAGGGCCTTGAGCTGGTCCTTGTCGAGCAGGCTCGACTCGAGGCGCTCACGCAGGCCTTTGTAGAAATCATTGAGCTTGCTGACCTGCAATTGGCCGGCGGATTTGCGCCGCCCCTTGCTGCGCAACGCGGCGAAACTGATCAGTACCACCAGAATAGCGACCACCAGGGTGACGGTCTTCGCCAGAAAGCTCGCGTATTCGGCCAAAAAATCCATATGTCTCCTTAAAAAAGCACGGCGCCAGGCGCGGATGGCCCCAGCATACCGACGGCACCGCCTTCGGACCAGTGCTCAAACCGCCAGCAGTCGGCCTCTAACGCACTTTTAAAACAAGCGTATGTTTTTTCATTGACAGCTCCCTGCCATCCTCATAACCTCGCCAGACTTTCAACGTACCGGGAAAACGGACGTGGGCAGCATCTATCTGATTCGACATGGCCAGGCCTCCTTCGGTGCAGACGACTATGACGTCCTGTCGCCCGTCGGCGTAGAGCAAGCGCAAGTACTCGGTCGCCACCTGGCCGACCTGGGCCTGACGTTTGACCGCTGCCTGTCTGGCGACCTGCGTCGCCAGCAGCACACTGCCTCCGCCGCATTCGATCAATACCGTGCCCTCGGCCTGTCAGCCCCAGCACTGGAAATCGACCCGGCCTTCAACGAATTCGACGGCGAAGCGATCATCCGCACCCTGCTCCCCGACCTGCTGACCACCGAGCCTCACGCCTTGGATATCCTGCGCAACGCTGCGCAAAACCGCAGTGAGTTCCAGCGCATTTTCGCCCTGATCATCGAGCGCTGGCTGGCCGGCACCTACGACCCACCCGGTCTGGAAAGCTGGCTGGGTTTCGTGGAACGTGTGCAGGGCGGCCTGCAACGCATCCTGGAAGCAGCCGAGAACACCGACAAGATCGCCGTGTTTACTTCCGGCGGCACCATTACCGCCCTGCTCCACCTGATTACCCGAATGCCTGCCGCACAGGCCTTTGAACTGAACTGGCAAATTGTTAACACCTCGCTCAACCAGCTTAAATTCCGTGGTCGCGAGGTGGCACTGGCTTCCTTCAACAGTCATACCCACTTGCAACTGTTGAAGGCGCCGCAGCTCATCACATTCCGATGAATTGCGGCCAACCGTGACCCCAAGGTCACTGGACTCTACCTTAAAGGATCGAAACCATGACTGACGTAGCCAAAGCTGTAGAAGCAATGAAAGCCAAATTCAACCCAGGCGCTGCCGACGGCCTGGACCTGGTGTTCGGTTTCCGTATCGACGACACCCAGAACTTCTCGCTGGTAGTCAAGAACAACACCTGCGAACTGTTGGAAGGCGAAAACCCTGACGCCCAGGTTACCCTGGTGACCGACGGCGAAACCATGGAAGGCATCGTCAGCGGCGATACCGACGGCATGCAGGCCTTCATGAGCGGCAAGCTGCGCACTGAAGGCGACATGATGCTGGCCATGAAACTGAGCGAGCTGTTCCCGGCCTGATAACGCCGCGCTCAAAAAAAATCCCGCCTTTCGGCGGGATTTTTCGTTCAGCCAGCCTCCCGGTCAGCGGGTGTTGGCGTCATCCATTTCTTCAAACGTGTCCATGTACGCAGGATCATTACCATCGTTTTCACGAATCACACGCCCTTCATACTCGGCGGTGATTTCACCGGTATTGACGTCAAGCCCAACCACGATCACCAGCTTGTATTTGCCCACTTGCAAGTACATGTCATAGAGGTCCCGGGGTTCATCAGGCGCCATAAAAAAGCTGTAGCTGTAACGTACGCGCTTGGTTAACACGGGCCACTGTGCTTCAAACGTGCGGGAATCGAAGGATGGGAGCACATCGCTGATTCCACGCAGCGCGGCCTCTACCAGTTGGTCATTGTCCTTGGCCTTGAAGACCACCGGATGAGTGCGAGTCATCGACCGCATCGGGTTGGGAACAATATCCGTTTCAAGGCGGTACATGCCGCTGCTGAACCACTTTGTTGCATCGAAGGTGTCGTCACCTTTCTCGCATTCGCGGCAATGCATCATCAGCGGGGCCGCGGCGCTTTCTCGGGAATACAGTGAAGTCATGAACACACCGCAGGTGAGCAGCAATACCCCCAATAGGCCTGCACTGCCAACCCGCGCGATAACATTCGCCATCGTCTACATCCTTGTCTGAAGGGGCGGCGAATTTACCTGATTCAGACCTCTTGGTGGCGGGATTTTTTTGCCCGTCATTTCACAAGCGATTTAGTTTTAATGTGGGAGCTGGCTTGCCTGCGATAGCCATAGGTATCTACACAACTTTTGAAGGCAGCCAATTTCTCCTGTGGCGAGCAGGCTTGCAACAGACTCCGTGTTAACCGGTTGTGTAGATACCTATGCTGCGATAGCGGTGGGTCAGCCCACCCGTGTGTGGCTGATGGCAAGCCAGCTCCCACAGAAAAGCGAATCAGTGGCGCGGCTTAGCTTTTCGGCTGCAGCAACAACGCCACCAACGCACTCCACCCGGTCTGATGCGACGCCCCCAACCCACGCCCGGTTTCGCCGTGGAAATACTCATGGAACAACACCAGATCGCGACTGGCCGGGTCTGCTTCCAATTGCGCATAGCCCGCCATCGACGGGCGCAGGCCATTTTCATCGCGTAAAAACAAGCGGGTCAGGCGCTGGCTGAGGCTGTCGGCCACTTCTTCAAGGGACGCCAGATAGCCACTGCCCGTCGGGTACTCCACCGAGAAGTTATCCGCGTAGTAGCGGTGAAACTCGCGCAGCGATTCGATCAGCATGTAGTTCACCGGCATCCACAGCGGCCCGCGCCAATTGGAGTTGCCGCCGTACAAACGTGAGTCGGACTCGCCGGGCTGGTAGCGCGCGCACAGGGTGTCGCCGTTCATCTTCAGCGCCAGCGGCTGCTCGGCAAAGGCCTTGGATAATGAGCGCACGCCAAACGTCGACAAAAACTCCTGGTCATCGAGCATGCGCCGCAGCAGGTCCTTGGTGCGTTCGCCGCGTAGCAAGGCGAGCAACAGGCGGTTGCCCTGCCCCGGTTCGTTCCAGCGCGACACCAGCTTGGCGAGGTCGGGCCGGTGTTTCATGAAGCCCAGCAGCCGCTCACGCAAGCCTTGCAGGCCTTCGTGCTCGCGTTGCTCCAGCACCAACACGGCAAACAACGGCATCAGGCCGACGATGGAGCGCAGGCGCACCGGCTCGCTCTGGCCGTCCGGGCGGTGCAGCACATCGTAGAAGAACTGGTCCTGCTCATCCCACAAGCCTTCGGCGCTGTCGTCGACACGGTTGATCGCACCGGCGATGTACAGGAAGTGCTCGAAAAACTTCACCGCGATATCCACGTACACCCCATTGCGCTTGGCCAGTTCCAGGCCGATGCGCATCAGGTCCAGGGCATAGGCGGCGACCCACGCGGTGCCGTCGGCCTGATCCAGCTGGTAGCCGGGCGGCAAGGTGGCCGAGCGGTCGAACAAGGCGATGTTGTCCAGGCCCAAAAAGCCGCCCTGAAACAGGTTGCGGCCCTCGGCGTCCTTACGGTTGACCCACCAGGAAAAATTCAGCAGCAGCTTGTGGAAAATCCGCTCGAGGAAATCCATGTCACCCACGCCGGTCAGCGCCTTGTCCTGCTGATACACGCGCCAACTGGCCCAGGCATGCACCGGCGGGTTGGCGTCGTCGAAACGCCATTCATACGCCGGCAACTGGCCATTGGGGTGCATAAAACGGTCTTTGACCAGCAACAACAGCTGTTGCTTGGCATACCCCGGATCAATCAGCGCCATCGCTACGGCCTGGAAGCCCTGGTCCCAGGAGGCGTACCACGGGTACTCCCAGGTGTCGGGCATGGACAGGATGTCGAAGTTCGACAAGTGCCGCCAATGGGTATTGCGGATGTGCAGGCGCTCGGGCGGCGGCGCGGGTTGGGCCGGGTCGCCGTCGAGCCACTGGTTTACATCAAAGTAGTAGAGCTGCTTGGACCACAGTAACCCGGCCAGGGCCTGGCGCTGTACATTGCGCGCGTCAGCATCGGCAATGCCTTGCTGCAAGGCGGCGTAGAAGTCGTCCGCCTCCTGGCGACGCAGCTCGAACAGCTTGCGTGCATTGACCTCAGGCGCGCCCACCGGCGCAAACCGCAGGTACAGGGTTTTGCTCTGCTGGCCCGCCAGTTCGAGGCTGAAACGCGCGGCGACCTTGGTGCCCGTGTCGCGACGGATTGCCGAGTCTGCGCCGCCCACCACGTAGTCGTTGATGCCGTCCTTGAACGGCCCCTGCGCCGGTTGCCCATCGAGCTTGGGGAAGTTGCTTTCGTTTTCGCAGAACAGCCACTCCAGGCCGTCCTCGCCCCAGGCGCTGAGATGGCGATCGGTCAGCTCATGATGCCGGGCCAGCACCCGTTCACCGTCCAGGCGCAACTGCGGCTTGGGCGCGTCAAAGGTCCAGCTCCAGTCATTACGCGCCCACAGTTGCGGCAGCACCTGCACACGCGTCGGCTGGTCCGCGCGGTTGTGCACGGTGACACGCATGAAAATATCATCGGGCTGATGCTTGGCGTATTCGACCGTTACATCACAGTAGCGGTTGTCTTCGAATACGCCGGTGTCGAGCACTTCGTACTCGGCATCCTCAAGCCCACGGCGGGCGTTTTCGGCGATCAGGTCGGCGTAGGGAAACGCCGCATGCGGGTATTTGTAGAGCATGCGCATATAGGCATGGCTGGGCACGCCGTCGACAAAAAAGTACAGTTCCTTGACGTCTTCGCCGTGGTTGCCCTCGGCGTTGTTGAGGCCGAACAGGCGCTCCTTGATGATGCTGTCACGCTCGTTCCACAGCGCCAGGCCCAGGCACCAGCGTTGCGCCTTGTCGCTGAAGCCGGCCAGGCCGTCCTCGCCCCAACGGTAGGCGCGGCTGCGGGCGTGTTCGTGGGGGAAGTAGGCCCAGGCATCGCCGTCGGCGCTGTAGTCTTCGCGCACCGTGCCCCATTGGCGTTCACTCAGATACGGGCCCCACTCGCGCCAGCGCTCGGCGTCTTCGGCGGCCAGGCGCTGGCCTTCAAGGGTTGCAAGGATGTTGGTTGCGGGCGTGGCCGTCATTGGGTCCTCCATCACTGACACAGTGGGGGCAGTGTAAAACCCATCCGTGCGCGGATGCACATGAAGTCGTGTTCGCGCGCGCAAAAAAAAGAGGCCGCTGACTAGGCGGCCTCCGTTTGTGGCGGCGCGAGCTTAGAAGATCGCGTAGGTGTAGTTGAAGATCAGGCGCGTTTGGTCCTGGTCCGCAGTGCCGGTGTTGTGACCTTTGTAGGTACCGGTACGGAAGGTGGTGCCGAAGCCTTTGAGCGGGCCTTGCTGCACCACGTAGTCCAGGCGGAAGTCGGTTTCGTTTTCTTTCTGATCCGCCCCACCGGCCACTTTGGACTTGATGCCCGTGCCGTCCAGGTACGCCACGGAGGCTTTCAAACCTGGCACAAGGGCCTTGAAGTCGTAGGAGTACTGGCCAAAATTGACCTGCTCGCCCGCACGGGAGAACTGGCCCACCACGGCGTCGGTGAACAGGTAGAAGTCGCTGCCGCCCGCGCCTTGTGCGTTTGGATCAGCGATGCTGCCCTGGTTGACCCAGACGAAGCCGCCGTCATCGCTCACACCGATGTGACCGAGCATCAGGCTGCTGCCGCCAAACTGGTAGGTGAACGCGGCGCTGTAGGTTTTGTTGTCCACTTCACCGGCGTGCTTGGCGTAGCCGCCGTTGTTGTTGAACTGGTAGCCGGCGTCACCGTTTTTGCCGTCGCTGGTGCTGTCGAAGTAACGCAGGTCAGTCTTGAACGATTGGTCATTGCCCAATGGCAGCACGTGAACCAGGCCGAAGTAGTTCTGTTTGTAGAAGTCCTGCAGGTCGGCGTAGTAGTACTGCAACGTCAGGTTTTTAGCGATGGCGTTGTCGGACGAGCCAAACGGCTTGTAGTCCACACCGCCGAACTTGAAGCTGTCGCTGTCGCGGGTACCGCCGGCAACGCTCAAGCCCGTGGCGTTGCTGGAAGCACGGCCTTCGGCACGGTTGAGCTCACCACCGGTGAAGGTCACGTTAGGGATGTCGTTGGAGGTCAGGATGCCGCCGTCGAAGGTCTGCGGCGCCACACGGCTGTCGTTGGAAACCAGAATAGGCAACACCGGGGCCAAACCGCCACCGACGTGCAACTCGGTCTGGGAAATACGGAATTTCACGTTACCCGCAGCGCGACTGAAACTGTCGGCGGGTTCAGTGCCGTTGTTTTTGGTCGGGAAGAAGCTGTTACCGTTACCCGCCAGGCCCGGGCCTGCGGCGTGGCCGTCGCCACCGTCCAGACGCAAGGCGCCGAACGCCATTACGTCAAAACCGACGCCAAGGGTGCCTTGGGTGTAGCCGGATTTGTAGTCAAAACGCAGCAAGGTCGCGGCTTCGCGCAGATCGTTGTTGGTGCCCGAACGGTTGTCGGCGCTGTAGTACATGGTCCGCGAGCTGACAGCCGCATGGCTGTCTTCAAGAAAACCGCTGTGCCCCGTGCCCGTGCCCAGAGAACCGAGCCCGAAGTCATCAGCGCACGCGTGTTGCGCGAGCAACGCTGCGGTGATGGATAACGCCAGTGTAGAAATTTTCATGTGTAACGGCCCCTAAACATTTTTTTATGTGCGTTGTGTGCAAACGGCGTTTTCATCCCTACAAACGTAACGATTGTTTCATGAGGACCGGGGCGCGCCTCGTGAAGAATTAGTTAGGAAAGTACCCGTGAAAATGAAATTTTCCTGGCGCCGATTTTTGTCATATTCATGTCATTTCATTCATTTGCAGAATGAAGTCCTGAGGATTCTTCGTTTGCCAGCCCCCTTAAAGCCCAACAGAATCCAGAGAAAGGCCGCACCCTCACCACCGTGTTCAGGAATTTTTCTATGCCAAGTGCCGCGTATGTCAGCCCCGACGAGATTCGCAAAGACTTTTCCAGGGCCATGTCCGACATGTACCGAGATGAAGTTCCGCTTTATGGCGCGCTGATGGAGCTGGTGGCCGAGACCAACACGCGGGTTTTGGACAGTGATTCCGGCCTGGCCAAACAACTGCAGCGCACCGGTGAAATGGAGCGCCTGGCCATGGAACGCCACGGCGCCATCCGCCTGGGCACCGCCCATGAGCTGGCCACCATCGGCCGTCTGTTTGCGGTGATGGGCATGCAGCCGGTGGGCTATTACGACCTCACACCCGCCGGTGTGCCGGTGCATTCCACCGCCTTTCGCGCCGTGCATGAACAGGCGCTGCAGGCCAGCCCGTTCCGCGTCTTTACGTCCTTGCTACGCCTGGAGCTGATCGAAAACCTCGAGCTGCGCGCCTTCGCCGAAAGCGCCCTGGCCAAACGCTCGATTTTCACCCCTGGCGCCTTGGCGCTGATCGAGCAAGCCGAACGCGACGGTGGCCTTAACGCGGCGGATGCCCAAGCGTTTATCCGCGAGGCTTTGGAAACCTTTCGCTGGCACCACACCGCCACCGTGACCGGCGCCCAATACCAGCAATTGAGCGACCAGCATCGCCTGATCGCCGACGTGGTGGCGTTCAAAGGTCCGCATATCAACCACCTGACGCCACGTACCCTGGATATCGACCAGGTGCAGGCCGCGATGCCCGGCAAAGGCATCACGCCCAAAGCTGTGATCGAAGGCCCGCCACGTCGCCAGTGCCCGATCCTGCTGCGCCAGACCAGTTTCAAGGCGCTCGACGAACCCATCGCGTTTACCGACGCAAAAGGCAGCCACAGCGCGCGTTTCGGCGAAATAGAACAACGGGGTGTGGCGTTGACGCCAAAGGGTCGCGCCCTGTACGACCAGTTGCTGAACGCGGCGCGCGACGAACTGGGCGCCTTCCCGAATGAGGGCAACGCTGCACGTTACGTCGAATTGATGGCGCAACACTTCCAGGCCTTCCCCGATAACCACGCGCAGATGCGTGAACAGGAACTGGCGTATTTCCGCTACTTCGTCACCGAGCAAGGCTTGGCGGCACGCGGCCAGGCCGGTCAGCCGCAAACCTTGGAGGCCTTGATGGCGGCCGGGCACGTGGCGGTGGAGCCTTTGGTGTATGAGGATTTTCTGCCGGTGAGTGCGGCGGGGATTTTCCAGTCGAACCTGGGCGATGCCGCGCAAAGTCACTACGCAGCCCATTCGAACCAGGCTCAATTCGAGCAGGCACTGGGCCGTCGGACGATTGATGAATTGAAGCTGTATGCCGAGACGCAGCAGCGCTCCATGGATGAATGCATCCAGGCGCTGCGTGCATGAAATAGGATGCCCGCCCGGCTCAGCAGCGCAATCCTTGCGCCGCAAAAGTCCCCAGAGCCGGGTGGACGGCCGGCATCATAAGCAGTGAAACGCCGGCTGTCGCTCAGACAATTCTGAACAAATATGTCCGCGTCCTGTAGGACGTTTTATTGCAGCAAGTCCCTGATCTCGTCTTTAACCAACAGGCGTTTATCCTTCAGCTTCTTCAACGCCTCATCACTACCGGATGCCTTTTCGGCGCTCACCACCTGCTCATCGACGGTGTTGTACTTATCAAACAGCGCGTTCAAATGGGGATTTTTCGCCCGACGCCCGTCGACCTCTTCCTTGCTCAAACCCAAATCCTGATACAGGTCGTGTTTCACTGGCATGGAGTACCTCCGCAAGTTGATCAATGGCCTACGCCTTGAAACTAGCCCATTCCAAGGGGTCTTGTCATGTCTTGGGTCAAGGCGGTCCCGTTCGTCGTAATGCGCATGATGGGATCAAACCTTTGCCGTGCCCTGCCCTCCACTGTAGATCGCCACCCGAGGGAGAACGGTTTCATGACTCACGCTGCCACTGCTGTCGACACCCAATGCATCAACACCATTCGCACCCTGGCCATGGATGCCGTGCAAAAGGCCAACTCCGGCCACCCCGGCACGCCCATGGGCCTGGCTCCGGTGGGCTACACGCTGTGGAGCCGCTTCCTGCGTTACCACCCCGAACATCCGGATTGGCCTAACCGCGACCGCTTTGTCTTGTCGGTGGGGCACGCCTCGATGCTGTTGTATTCGCTGCTGCACCTGGCCGGTGTGGTCGAGATTGATGCCCACGGCAAGCGCTCCGGCCAGCCGGCGATCAGCCTGGACGACATCAAGCAATTCCGGCAGATGAGTTCCAAGACCCCCGGCCACCCCGAGTACCGCATGACCACCGGCGTGGAAACCACCACCGGCCCGCTGGGCCAGGGCTGTGCCAACAGCGTCGGCATGGCCATGGCCGAACGCTGGCTGGGCAAACGCTTTAACCGCGACGGCCAGGTACTGTTCGACTACAACGTCTACACCCTGTGCGGTGACGGCGACATGATGGAAGGCATCAGCAGCGAAGCGGCGTCGATGGCCGGGCACTTAAAGCTCGATAACCTGTGCTGGATCTACGACAACAACACCATCAGCATCGAAGGCCACACCGAGCTGGCGTTCAGCGAAGACGTGATCAAGCGCTTCCAGGCCTATGGCTGGCACACCTTGCACGTCACCGATGCCAACGACCTGCAAGCCCTGAGCGCAGCGCTGGAAACCTTCCAGGCCAACACCGGCGCGCCAACCCTGATTGTGGTCGACAGCGTGATCGGCTACGGCTCACCGCACAAACACAACACCGCCGCCGCCCATGGCGAGCCATTGGGCGAGGAAGAAATCCGCCTGACCAAGGCGGCCTACGGCTGGCCGCAGGATTCCAGTTTCCTGGTGCCCGACGACACCCGCACGGTGCTGCGCGATGCGCTGCTGGAACGCAGCCAGCCGCTGTATGAAACCTGGCAGCAACACCTGGCGCAGTTGGAGCAGTACGAACCGGAACTGGCCGATGAATTGCGCCGCATGCGCGCCGGCGAAATGCCGGAGCATTGGCAGGACGAACTGCCCCACTTCGACACCGACGCCAAGGGCATCGCCAGCCGCGCCGCCGGCGGCGAGGTGCTGAATGCCTTCGCACAACAAATCCCCTGGCTGCTGGGCGGCTCGGCGGACTTGTCGCCATCGACCAAGACCAACCTCACCTTCGACGGCGCCGGGCGTTTCAGTGCCGATGACTACAGCGGGCGCAACCTGCACTTCGGCATCCGCGAGCACGCCATGGGCGCGATTGCCAATGGCATGGCGCTGTCCTACCTGCGGCCGTACACCTCGACCTTCCTGGTGTTCAGCGACTACATGAAACCGCCGATCCGCCTGGCGGCAATCATGGAATTGCCAGTGGTGTTCGTATTTACCCATGACTCGATTGGCGTGGGTGAAGACGGCCCGACGCACCAGCCCGTCGAGCACCTGACACAACTGCGCGCCATGCCGGGGTTGCTCACCTTGCGCCCCGGCGATGCCAACGAGACGTTGGAGCTGTGGAAGGTGGCCCTGGCACAAACCCATCGGCCAAGCTGCGTGGTGTTGTCGCGCCAGGCGTTGCCGACCTTGGATCGCACAAAGTATGCGGCGGCGTCTGGGGCGGCCAAAGGCGCTTATGTGTTGGCGGGTGCCGATAAGCCTGAGGTGCTGATGTTGGCGACCGGCAGTGAAGTGAGCCTTGTGGTGGCGGCTTATGAGCAGTTGAAAGCTGAGGGCATTGCCGCTCAGGTGGTGTCGATGCCCAGCTGGGAATTGTTTGAAGACCAGGATCAGGCGTATCGCGACAGTGTCTTGCCACCCGCGGTAAAAGCCCGTGTGGTGGTGGAACAGGCAGGCCCGCTGGGTTGGGACCGCTATGTTGGGCAGACTGGCGCTAAAGTGGTGATGAACAGTTTTGGCGCGTCGGCGCCGTTGGCCAAGTTGCAGGAAAAGTTCGGGTTTACGGTGGAGAATGTGGTGAAGCAGGCCAAGGAGCAGATTCGACTGACTGGGCGTTGAGGGGGCATATCCGTTATTTAGGTAACGGCGGCGTATGGTTCCGCTCTTACAGCGGCTCACTTTTGCAAGGACCGGAATGCCGGCCCAGTCAAAAGTAACCAAAAGGTCCTCGCCCCAACAC
>NZ_JACAQL010000016.1:0-20585 GCF_013385245.1 Pseudomonas sp. IPO3747 | reverse complement strand
AACGCAATCAGGGGTTTTGTTTATGTAGAAGTCCATGAATTTCACCGGCACGTTGCAAGCGCAACGGGCTGGTACACAGAATTTCTTGACGACCATAGAGCATTGGAACCACCTGATCCCATCCCGAACTCAGTAGTGAAACGATGCATCGCCGATGGTAGTGTGGGGTTTCCCCATGTGAGAGTAGGTCATCGTCAAGATTAAATTCCAAAACCCCTGATTGCTAACGCAGACAGGGGTTTTGTCGTTTAGGGGGGATGATAATGCCCCGGCTGCAGATCGCCCACATATACGTCTGGGCCGGACAAAGGCAACCTGACGGCACCCACAAAAAAGCCGGCACCAGGAATCAGGCGCCGGCTTGTTAGAAGCTTTAACGGATCAGAACTGATAGCTGACCGCCGCACTGACATTACGCTCTTCACCCAGATAGCAAAAGTTCAGGCTGGCACAGGACGCCACATAACTCTCATTGGTCAGGTTGTTGGCATTGAGCCTTACATCCACACCCTTCAAGCCCACTTTGCCCAAGTCGTATCCTCCTGAAGCGTCAAACAACGTATGGTAGGAGGAGTCTGGTGAGTCGTTGAGAAAGCGCACAGTCATGATCAAGGTCCGTAGAGGCCGGTCAAGGCAGATAAAGAGGCTTACTGTCTAAGCCGTACTCACGGAAAAAAGCCGCCAACAAAAACTGAAAAAGTCAGGCCAGGCGTTCCAGGCTCACCCACCAACGTGTGCGATAGCGCACTTGAACTGGCAGTGTTTGCGCAACGATCGTCAGCAACTTGTCGGTGTCGTCCAAGCGGAAAACCCCTGATAGCCGCAAGTCGCCGATATCCGCCGCACAGCCCAGGTAACCCTGACGGTAGCGCTCCACATCCGACACCAAGTCAGCCTGGCGCATGTCTCGCGTCACAATCAGCCCATCGGCCGTCTGCGGTGAATGGATGACCACATTGCCGCTGACCACGCTCAAGCGTGTGCACTCGCTGTCTTGGCTAACGGTAAAACGCCCATCGATGCCTTCGAGCAAGCCGTGGCGAGTGTGTACCAGCAAAGGTGCTGACGATGGCGAACCGCAGGTCACCAGGATTTTCCCGCGCACCAATGTGATCAGGCGCTGTTGCGGATTGAAGGTGAGGTACACCGTACTGTCGGAGTTGAGTTGCAGGCGTGTGCCGTCCGGTAATTGCACGCTGCGCCGCTCGCCGGTGGCGGTTGCGAAGTCGGAGGTCCAGCGCTGCCAGCCGGTCATGTCCCGGCTTATCCACGCCGCGGACCCCACCAACACCACACTCGACAACACCTTCAGTGCCCGTCGTCGGCCCAAGCCTTGTGCGACGTTTTCCAGTGCCGCATGCGCCCCAGGAATCGCCGCCCTTGCCCAAGCGACTGCGCAGACAAGTGTTGAGCCCGTTGTGGTGGGTGCTGCAAAGCGTGTGTACAACCCTTTCGCGCGCAATGTAGTCAGTAGAGGGCACTCACACAGGCCTGGCCAAGTGTCACAAATGACAATTAGTCGCATTGTCGCGAGGGCAGAAAAAATTTGCAGCGCCGAACCCTGAGCGTCTACCGCTGGTCGGTTTCCTACTCAAAATCAGGATGCTTCTCACAAATCTCTAAGATTTCTCCTGAAGTGGCCGAAAGCCTGACGAGCCATGCGTGCACCGAAATAGAGCGGCCGAAGAGTCCGCCTATCCCGTTACATGGAATGTTCCACTCGGCACGCTCACCCCCCTTTGGCAAAAGAAGTCGATGAAATGAATCTCAAGTTCAGTCATAAAATTCTACTGGCCGCGTCAGGCGTCGTGGTTCTGGCCTTCGCGCTATTTACCCTCTACAACGATTACCTGCAGCGCAGCACCATCAAACAAAACCTTGAGTCGTCCATTCAACAATCGGGCGAACTCACGGCCAGCAGCGTGCAGAACTGGCTCAGTGGCCGCATCCTGGTCCTCGAAAGCCTGGCGCAAAACGTTGCTCACCAGGGCAGCGGTGCTGACCTGCCAGGGCTGGTCGACCAGCCCGCGCTCACCTCGAACTTCCAGTTCACCTATGTCGGCCAAACCAACGGCGTATTTACGCAGCGCCCTGACGCCAAAATGCCCGACGATTACGACCCTCGTCAGCGCCCTTGGTACAAGCAGGCGGTCGCGGCCGATAAAACCATGCTCACTCCGCCTTATATGGCGGCGGTTGGCGGGCAAATCGTGACCATCGCCCTGCCGGTCAAAAAGAACGGCGAGCTGCTCGGCGTAGTCGGCGGTGACCTGAGTCTGCAAACCCTGGTGAAGATCATCAATTCGGTGGACTTCGGGGGTATTGGCCATGCGTTCCTGGTCAGCGCCGATGGCCAGGTCATCGTCAGTCCTGACCAGGACCAGGTGATGAAGAACCTCAAGGACATCTACCCGGGCACCAGCCTGCGTATCGAGAAGGTCAGCCAGGACGTTGTACTCAACGGCCAGGACCGCATTCTGTCATTTACCCCGATCAGCGGTTTGCCGGGCGCGGATTGGTACATCGGCCTGTCGATCGACAAAGACAAAGCCTACGCACCACTGAGTAAATTCCGTACATCGGCACTGATCGCCATGTTGATCGCCGTGGTGGCGATCGCCGTGCTGCTTAGCCTGCTGATTCAAGTGCTGTTGCGCCCGCTGACCACTATGGGCGTGGCCATGCAGGACATCGCCCAGGGCGAAGGCGATTTGACCCGCCGCCTGGACGTGACCAGCAAAGATGAGTTCGGCGAAGTGGGCAGTGCGTTCAACCAATTCGTCGAGCGCATCCATGCCTCGATTTCCGAAGTGTCTTCGGCTACGCGTCAGGTGCACGACCTGTCACAGCGCGTCATGGCGTCTTCCAACGCTTCAATCATCGGCTCGGACGAGCAAAGCGCGCGCACCAACAGCGTGGCAGCCGCCATCAACGAGCTGGGCGCCGCCACCCAGGAAATCGCCCGCAACGCAGCCGATGCATCGCAACATGCCAGCGGTGCTAGCGAGCAAGCAGATGACGGGCGCAAGGTGGTGGAGCAAACCATCCTGGCCATGTCGGAACTGTCGCAAAAGATCAGCTTGTCCTGTACGCAGATCGAAACCCTCAACGCCAGCACCGATAACATTGGGCACATCCTGGATGTGATCAAAGGCATCTCTCAGCAAACCAACTTGCTGGCGCTCAACGCGGCGATCGAGGCTGCGCGTGCCGGTGAAGCCGGGCGCGGATTTGCCGTGGTTGCCGATGAAGTGCGCAACCTGGCGCACCGTACCCAGGAATCGGCCGAAGAGATCCACAAGATGATCACTTCGCTGCAAGTGGGCTCGCGTGAAGCCGTGACCACCATGAACGCCAGCCAGGTCTCCAGCGAAGAAAGCGTTGAAGTGGCCAACCAGGCGGGTGAGCGCCTGGTCAGCGTGACGCAGCGAATCGTCGAGATCGATGGCATGAACCAATCGGTTGCGGCGGCTACCGAAGAGCAGACCGCAGTGGTTGAAACCCTCAACGTTGATATCAACCAGATCAATCTGTTGAACCAGCAAGGTGTCGTCAACCTCAACGAAACGCTCAAGGACTGCGATGCGTTGTCGCAGCAGGCCAGTCGATTGAAGCAACTGGTCGACAGCTTCAAGATCTGACCCGGCTTGGCAGGAGCGAGGCCTCTCGCTCCTGCTGATCAGTCGAACATCCGGCGCACATTCTCCAAGGCGCTGTCGGCAAAAGCCTGCGCAAACTGCTCGAACTCCGCCTGCGGTGTATCAACCGGTTCGCCAATCAGCGTCCAGGTCGCCCTGGCGTGTTTGGCGCCAAGTGCTTCCACACGCATGGCGGCCCATAGCCGCGCGACCCCCAAGGTGTTGTAGAGGGTGGTCCACGTCATGCACATCGCTTCGTCGTCACGGCTGTTGAGTTGCTCAACGACGCGATGCCCATCATGGAAAAATTTGGTGCGTAATGCGCCTACGCCGGTTCCCGTCATTTCGATGTGCGACAGGGCAGGAATGAAGGCATCAAAGCCTGCAAAATTTCCCACCACACTCCACAGGCTTGCGGCATCGCACGCGACGTCAACACACGCTATCAGCGGCGCGCCATTCGGGTTACGGATCAATGTATCGGGTTGCAGCGGTTCCATAAGGAGTCCTGTCAAAGAAAGCCAATGGCCTTGAGGTGGTCGCAGCCTTTGCGCAACAGCGCAGGGTCCTTTCGCGGGTACTGTTCGCCCATCGCTGCCACACCCTGGCGTGCGTTGTCGTGACAAATCATCGAGACGTCGCTGATATCTTCCGCGAGGTCATCCAGGTAAAAACCCAGTACGCCAAACAGCGCGTTATCAGGCCCCACCGTTGGCAGCATCTTTTGCCACTGCGCGACGCTCACCCGTTCGAAAAGATGGCCGGCCTGGCTGAATGCATCCAGGTAATGGTCCCAGCTCAAAGGCTGCGGGTTATGCAGGTTGAAGACGTTTCGCCGTGCCGCGAATTGACCGCAGTGAAACGCGACGAAACGTGCGAGAAAGTCCACCGGCATCAAGTCAAAATTCACTTCCAGGCTGGGCGCGAGGCCCAACTGCAGCGACCCCTTGAGCATCAGCATCAGGCGGTTGTTTTGCGGCTGGCAAATAGCGTTGTGGCTGTTGAACGCAATATTCCCCGGTCGATGAATATTCACCCAGGCACCTTGTTCGACCGCACGCCCCAGCAGCCGCTCGGCAACCCACTTGGAAAGGTTGTAGCCATTCTTGAGGTAGAGCGGCAACGTGGCCACGGCCGGTGCTTCGAGGATGTGACCCTGAGCGTCGATGCTGCTGCAGGCTGACAGCGTCGAGATGAAGTTGAAGACTTTCTTGCTGTGGGTTTCACACAGGCGCAGGCACTCAAGCACGGGTTCGACGTTATCCCGGGCAAGTGAGGCATAGTCCAGCACATGGTTGACCCTGGCTGCGTTGTGCACCAACACACCATGGTTTCGGGCGAGGTGGTCATAGACATCGCAGGCCAGGCCCAGACGAGGCTGGCTCATGTCAGCGGCATAAACCTGCACACGGCTCAGGTCCAGATGCTCCAGGTGGTACTCGCGCAGTGCCTGTGCAAACCGCGCTGGCGCCGAGTGCCCCGGGCGTTCACGCACCAGGCATGCCACCTCCCGTGCTCCACCCGCCAACAACGCTTCGACCAGATGCACACCCACGAAGCTGTTTGCACCCGTGACGATCACCTTGCGCGGATCCCCAGCGGACCGCTCTGGCAGGATTTCTACATTCAGCGCCTGGCATGCGTCCTTTTCCATCTGGCATGACGGTGTGTAAGACGGTGCGGCGTCTTCCATCAGCAAGGCAAGCGAACGAATCGTCGGTGCTTCAAAAAAACGGTTCAAAGAAAGGCTGCGGCCAAACTGTTCGCGCAATCGCAGCAGCAAGGTCGACAGCAAGATGGAATGGCCGCCCAGATTGAAAAAACTCTCATCAATACAAAGATCAACGCCAGGCACGCCCAACAACTCGCTCCACAGGGTCACCAGTTGCGTTTGCAGCGGCGTTTGCGCCGAGGCGCGGGCGGTGCGCGGCATCGCGTGCCCGAGCACCGTCAGCAACGCCTGGCGGTCAATTTTGCCATTGCCGGTGCAGGGCATGCCCGGCAGCTCTGTCCAGCGCTCGGGTTGCATGTAAGCCGGCAACCACTGCTCTGCATGCTGCTTCAGATCCGTCACCGTTGTGTCGGCCTCGGGCTGGGCGGCAAAAGCTAAAATCCGTCGGTCACGGTCGATCACCACCGCCACTTGGCGAAATAGCCGACTGCTGCGCAGGCACTGTTCGATCTCCTGGGGTTCGACGCGAAAGCCCCGGATTTTCACCTGATCGTCCCGTCGTCCGCCCAGCTCTATACCGTCCGCCGTCCATTTGGCCCGGTCACCGCTGCGGTAGGCCCTCAGCGCTTGGCCGCCCGGCAACGTAAGCTCAACGAACGGGTTGCCCCCGGGCGGCGGCGTGGTCACATACCCCAGCCCTACGCCAGGGCCTGTGATGTAAAGGTCGCCCATGACCTGCTCATCCACCGGTTGCAGCGCGTCATCGAGGATCAGCACCTGGCTGTTGGCAATGGGGCGCCCCACGTTGCGATTGCTGTCACCGGGGCGCAACGTCCGGTGGCTGACCAGCACCGTGGTCTCGGTAGGGCCGTAGAGGTTGTGCAACTGGCACTGGCCCGCCAGCCGTTCGATCACATAGGGTTCGCAGGCATCGCCGCCGGTCACCAGATGGGTCAGGCCCAGGGGCTGATCCAACGGCAGGATGCTCAGTAGCGCCGGCGGCAAAAAACCATGGCTGATGCGCTGTTGGCGAATCAACTCGACCAGTTGCTGAGGGTCGCGCCGCTGCTCTTCGGTTGGGACGATCAACTCGGCACCGGCGATCAGGGCCGGGAAGATATCGATCAGTGATGAGTCGAAACTCAGTGGCGAAAACTGCAGGACACGGCTGTGTTCATCCAACGCCAGGCTGGCGCCGGTCCAGCTGGTGAAATGCGCAAGATTGCCCTGGCTCAGTAGTACGCCTTTGGGCTGGCCGGTGGTGCCCGAGGTGAACAGCACCATGCACGGAGCGTCGATGTCGGGGCGGCGTTGTATCAATGGCTGCGTGATGTCGGCGTGGTTGGAGTCAATATTGCCGACACTCAGTGTCGTGAACTGCTCGCGCAAAGGGTGTCGGCCGTCATCCAGCAATACCTTGGCGCCGCTGTGTTCCAGCATGGCCTGCTGGCGTTGCGGCGGATGATCCGGAGCCAGTGGCAGATACACCGCGCCGCAACCGAGTACTGCGAGAATACTGGCATACAACTCGACGGACTTTTCCAGGCACACGCCAACCACCGGCGTCTCAACGCCTTCCAGTAGAGGGTGCAGGCGTTGCTGGATCGACAAGGCGCGAAGCTGCAATTGGCGGTAGGTCAGCACGCTACCCGCGATGTTCAGCGCCGGGCGCTCGGCGAAGGCGTGCAGACCGGCCTGCAATCGCTCGATCATCGGCACCTGGGCAGCCAGCAACAAGGCTGGCTGGTCGGTGCGATTGAACCGGTGCATAAACGCAAGGGCATCCAGTCCGTGCAAGCTTTGTTCAGGCCAGAGGTTAATGGTGCTGCTGGCGGCAAAAAAGCCCGCGTCCCTCGAGAAGCCGCTGACCAGCGAGGTGGCCCACTCCACGAGTGAGCTTGTCGCCTGCCGGCGCAATCGCTGGCCGTTGCCGCTGGGCTCCTCGGCAACGTTATGTACCGCCAGCACGCGTTGGTCACGGTCATAGCAGCGTAACTGCAGTGAGGGCAGGCCGCCTTCGTACACCGGGCCGATACCCAACCGCAGGCTTAACCATCGGGTTGCGGCACAGTATGCGAGCGGCGCTTGAGTGCCGTCCTCGATAAACAGGTCGAAGGCTTGTGTCACGCTGGCGTGTCCGTATTCTTCGAGCACTTGCTTCAGCGCAATCAGGGCGTGGCTGGTGCCGGCCCATCCGATACTCAGACGTCGCATGTCTGCCTCCCCGACTCGGGCAGGTAGTCGCTCAACGCGCGGGCGACGCTTGGCGTGTGCAGCACGCCGCTGTTATGCAGGAACCCCATGATATTGCCGAGCAGCGGGTGCTGGCGGGTGATGGGAAAGTGCAGGGCCGTGACTTCGTCGCGTAGTGCCTGGCGGATGTCGGTGCCTACGTCCAGGTGCTCGACAAGCTGAAGGTCGAAGCCTTTGTGCAGCGTGTTGGTCAGGTAGTGGGTCAAGAAGGTCGGCAGGACTGCGGCGATGCTGTCGCGGTCTGCCGGGCTAGCCGCCTGCCAGTAGAGACGCACCAGCTGCGTCCAGAACTGGGCGTGACGCCCCTCGTCAAACAAGTGGTCGGCCATCAAGCCGCGAATCGAAGGTTTGACGCTATCGTCCTTGGCAAACGCCGCTACATCGTGGGTGACGGTGTTCTCGGCGATGGCCACGCCAATCAACGCTACAGCGTCGTGCAGGTGTTGCGGGGCAAGCGCCTGGGCGGCCGGCAAGGCCCGGCTCAGTTCGATTTGCGTGGGCAGCTCGAGCGGTTGTATGCCGGTCAGTTCAATGGTCTGTTGCAGGAAGTCCAACGCGACCAGCGCGTGGTAATCCTCATCGACCACGACCGTCATCGCATCAATGCGACAGGCAAGGGGGAAGGGCAGTGCAAAGCGATTCTTGGCAATGCTGCGGGCGGTCTTGTCGACGATCTCGGTTTCGAAGATCACCACGTCATTAATGAATTTGTAGAAACTTTGCGTCAACACGAAGTCGCGCCACTGCGGGCAATGCTCGACAAAAGTTGCGTTTAGCACCAAGGGTTGGCGGCAGAGCGGAAAGATCAAGCGATCGTCGTTTTCCAGCAGGCGCCGGGGGCGCGTGCGGATGGTGGCGCGACGTTCCCAATCTTCGGCAAACGAGCGGTAGTCTGCGGTGTTCATGGTCGCACCTCGTGTAGGGAGGCATGTACGTCGTCCCAGAAACCGAGGCGGTTTTCTATGGCGCTGATGGCGGTTTCATCCGCTTCGCGTTGGCGCTTGGGGTCGGCACCGATCAAGCGCTGGAGTAACTGCTCTGCGCCTGGGCCATGATCCTCGGTGTCCAGTTCGATGTGACGGCTGAGGTAGTGACAGAACAACGGTGCCTGACGCGCCATGAAGGCGTCGCCCTGCAGAATACGTTCGAACATCGATGGGATGACGCTCTCGCGGCCGTGCAGGAACGTCGCTGCCACACAGTGGGCGGGCGCGTTCAGCGCGATCTGCAAGGTGCTGCTGACGAAGCGCGTTACGCCAGGGCGTACATTGACCCTTTGCATCGCAGCATCTGCCTGGACGCCTTGGCGCTGCAGTTCAATGAAGCGTTGGATGGCTGAGGTGTCTGCGCCGGTCTCGGTCATCGCCTCCAGATATAGCTCGAAGTGGCTGCAGTGGCCACGCGTTGGATGTTCGTCTGACTCTTCGCCAAGCACTATTTCATTGATCAGGCGTGCGCTTTGCGGGTCAGCGGGTGGCAGCCACGGCAATTGCATGCATGTCAGATCCTGCTGCAGGCGTTTAGCCAAGCTCATGAAGTCCCAAACAGCAAATACATGCTGCTCCATAAAAATTTGTAACTTGTTAAGTGAAGTTATTTCTGCAAATAACGGATGGCTGCATAGCTGTAGTTTTTTTTGTTCAAGCAAATGTTGATGCATGGTTGACGCCTATAAGTTGTTGCGACTGCTCTGGAAACAGTAATGGGGTTTTGTAATGAAAAGCGGATGGCCTGCGTTTAGGCAAGCCACGCGTACAGCGCTAACCTGACATAGGTTGGCACTGCCGAATGAAGTGTTCTTTTATGGGTGAAAGATAATAATCCGATTAAACGTTTGGATAAACCGATGAAAGTATTAAATGTTTTTGCGGGAAGGAACTAGTCGTGATCAAGTAGTGTGCAAGTGTGTGAGAAGTTTCTTTAGCAAGCGTGGGCTTATTTGAATGTTAATCTCAACGTGGCGCATAAACGTGGGGCACTTCCTGAGAGGATAGATACCCCATAGCGTTAACGTGGCAAGAAAGGGCGGTGTAAACCCTTACTGTGAAGTTTTTTTTGCGGTGCCCTCAAGGCTATCGAGGTAGGTATTGATCACTTCCATGCCGCGCATCAGGTGATTGCGTAGCGTCAGGATGCTTTCGTCGACTTTCTTGTGCACCACCAGGTTCAGCAATTCACGGTGATCTTCCTGGGATGTCTCGCCCAGGCCCATCGCTTCGAGGTTGAAGCGCAGAAAGCGTTCCTCCTCATTCAAGCCGTGCGCAACCAGATTGAGCAACCGCTGGTTGGGCGCCTTGCCATACAACGCCATGTGGAACAGACGATTGAGCCGGCCAATCTCGGCATAGTCACGCTCTTGTTCCAACGCATTGATGCAGGCTTCAGCCTCGGCAATGTCTGCGTCGGTGAGCAACGGAATTGACAGGCGCAGCGCTTCGGATTCCAGCAACATGCGCAGGGCATAGGTCTCGGCCGAATTGTCTTGGATCAACGGCGCAACCACAGCACCTTTGTGGGTTACCACATGGAGCAAGGACTGGGCTTCCAGCTGGCGCAAGGCTTCGCGCACGGGCATGCGGCTGACGCCGAACAGGCTGGCCAATTCTTGCTGGCGCATCGCGGTACCACAGGGCAACCTGCCGTCGAGAATGGCATTGCGCAACGTTTCTTCAATAACGGCGCGTGCAAGATGGGCGGGAATAGGCCCGCTGATTTTGATGCTGCTTAATGGGTTCGGCTTCTGCGTCACGGTTACGCTATCCTCCCTTCTTGAATGGAGTGTGTTTAATTGGATCCAAAGCACACTAGAGATGGGTCGCGCGCTTGTCAAACAGCCAAAGTTTCAGTTTGTAAGGGCTTACAGGCGGAACTTTGTGAGTCCCACAAGCGGTGTTTATAAACTCGAACCCCTCATGAATGATTGCACTGTGCCATTGTTTTTTGTTGATCGAAGCTTCACCATCCCTGAAATTCCGTCTCCCTTCACGGACTGAACGCCTTGGCGGTAAGTTTTATTCCCTCTCGAATAGTCGGCTGGCTACTTTCAGCGACTTTGCTCGCTGGCCTGATGCCCGGCGGGCTGCATGCCGATTGGGATTTCTCGCAGATCAGCCGCAAAGCCACGGCTCTGTACGGGCCGCTCGGCGAGGGCCAACAGCGCATCGACGCCTGGCAGCGCCTGTTGGCGACTGAAAAGAAGGTCGATGAACAGGAGCAGCTCAAGGTCGTCAACCTGTTCTTCAACAAGCAAATGAGCTACGTAGAAGACATCGACCTCTGGCACGTGGTCGACTATTGGGAAACCCCCATCGAAGCGCTGTGGAAGGGTGCAGGAGATTGCGAGGACTACGCAATCGCCAAGTATTTCAGCCTGCGCCACCTGGGCGTCTCCAGCGACAAATTGCGCATTACTTACGTTAAGGCTTTGCGTCAGAATCGCGCGCACATGGTGCTGACGTATTACCCGACGCCCGATGCCATCCCGCTGGTGCTCGACAGCCTGATGGATGAGATCCTGCCGGCCACCCGCCGTACCGACCTGGTGCCGGTGTACTCATTCAACGCCGAGGGCTTGTACCTGCCCGGCGCCAAGGGCAACAAGAAAGTCGGTGATACCAAACGCTTGTCGCGTTGGCAGGATGTGTTGAAAAAAATGCGTGCGGAAGGCTTCCCGGCCGAGCCTGCCAACTAGGAGTAACTGATCGGATGTCACTGTTCAAACAACTATTGATCGCAATCTGTCTGTTCCTGGTGGTCGCCTTCAGCGGCAGCTTCATGGTCAGCCTGGAAAGCTCGCGCACCCAATACGTCAACCAATTGCGCTCCCATGCACAGGACGCGGCTACTGCGCTGGCATTGTCGCTGACGCCCAATATCGACGACCCGGCGATGGTGGAGTTGCTGGTCAGCTCGATTTTCGACAGTGGCTATTACGCCAGCATCCGCGTGGTGGATTTAGCCACCGACAAAACCATCGTCGAACGCAGCGGCATCCCGGACAACAACGGCGTGCCCAACTGGTTCGTCAAGCTGATCGGCCTTGAACCGGCCGGTGGCGATGCACTGGTCAACCGCGGCTGGGAGCAGGCGGCGCGCGTGGAGGTGGTCAGCCACCCGATGTTCGCCCTGGCCAAGCTCTGGCAAAGCGCCTTGGGCAGCCTGGGCTGGTTGCTGCTGTGCGGCGCGGTGAGTGCGGTGCTCGGTGCATTGCTGCTTCGTCGGCAGTTGAAGCCGTTGGACTACATGGTCAAACAGTCCCACGCCATCGCCCGCCGCGAGTTTCTCAGCCTGCCGGATCTGCCCCGCACGCCGGAACTGCGGCGCGTAGTGCAGGCCATGAACCAGATGGTGGAGAAGCTCAAGGCGCTGTTCCAGGAGCAGGCCGAGCGCAGTGAAAAATTGCGCATCGAATCCTATCAAGACAACCTGACCGGCCTCGCCAACCGGCGTTATTTCGAGATGCAGCTCAACGCCCGCGTCAGTAACCCGGAAGACACCAACTCCGGTTACCTGCTGCTGCTGCGAGTCAAGGACCTGGCCGGCCTTAACCAACGCCTGGGTGGTCAGCGCACCGACCAGTTGCTGCAAGCGGTTGGCGAACAATTATTGCGCCAGTGTGAGCCTTACCCGGAAACCCACAACCTCGTCACCCGTATTCGTGGTGGCGAGTTCGCGGTTCTGGCGCCGGGGCTGGTGCGTGAAGAAGCGCTGCAATTGGCACAAAACCTTGAAAGCACCCTGCTCAGCTTGCAGGCCACCAGTGCCAGTGACGTCACGCCGGTGGCCTACATTGGCCTTGCGCCATTCAACCATGGTGATTCGCCCCAGGCATTGCTGACCCTGGCTGACCAGGCTCTGGCCCAGGCCGAAGGGCAGGGCGACAGCAGTTGGGTGTGCCTGGACCACAGCGCCGCCGCCAGTGTCGGTGACGATCACCATGCCTGGCACACGCTGTTGGACCAGGCCCTTACCCACCAGCGTTTTGAGCTGTACTTCCAGCCGGTTGTCGCCAGCCAGGACCCGCAATTGGTGCTGCACTACAAAGTGCTGTCGCGTTTGCAGGATGACGACGGCCACACCATCCCGGCCGGGCGTTTCCTGCCGTGGCTTGAGCGTTTCGGCTGGACTGCACGCCTGGACCGACTGATGCTCGAACACGTGCTCAAGCAGATGGCCAGCCATACGCACAGCCTGGCGCTGAACCTCTCGGCGGCCACCTTGCAGGATGCCCAGGCGTTGAACCGGATTGTCGAGTTGCTGCGCCAGCACAGCAACCTCGGCCCGCGCTTGACCCTGGAGATTGGCGAAGAACAATTACCCGAGCAGGCTCTGCTGGAGCAGTTGACCCAGCGCCTGCGCGAGTTGGGCTTCTCCCTCAGTCTGCAGCGTTTTGGTGGGCGCTTCAGCATGATCGGCAACCTGGCACGCCTGGGCCTGGCGTACCTGAAGATCGACGGCAGCTACATCCGCGCCATCGACCAGGAAAGCGACAAACGCCTGTTTATCGAAGCGATCCAGCGCGCGGCCCACAGCATCGACTTGCCGTTGATTGCCGAGCGCGTGGAGACCGAAGGTGAATTGAAGGTGATTCGCGAGATGGGGATTTTCGGTGTGCAGGGGCAGTTGATTGGTGAGCCTGCGCCCTGGAAGTGATGCAAATCCAATGTGTGTGCGGGCTGGGAGCAGGCAAGCCAGCTCCCACATTTCGATCCGGTTCGACTTTAAGAAATCAGATCAACCCAGTCTCTTCATCATTGATCAGATGGCTCAACCCACCCAGCGCTTCCCGTGCATGGTTACGGTCCATCAGCTTGGCCTGGGCCGCCGGGGGCAGGTCGGTGACGCTGATCACGCCCTTGCGGGTCAGTACCTGAATCAAGTCGTCCAGTACCCGGATCATCTCCATGTCACTTTGTTTGAGCTGGGCCAGGCTGGTTTCCACCACTTCGTTGGCGTACCAGGCCTGGATCTCATGGTGATCGGCCGGCAGGGTTTCGGTCGAATCGGCAAAGGCGGCGGCCTCCACGCGACTCAGCACTCCCTGTGCATCACGTTGCACGTAAAACATAAGAATCCCTCGAAAATGAGCCACACGCGTTCACCAGCATAGGTCAATGCTGTGTTTATGGTCGCGAGTATGCGATGCAACCGGCCGCCAGGGCCAGCGACGTATCGCCCAAGCAAATCGACCGCCCTTGCGGGCGGCCGATAAATCACAGCTTAGGAGGTGTGGTCGATCTTGATGGTCGGGTCGGCGCCTGTGATCAGCGAGTTGATGCTGGTGTGCGACCAATCATTGCCTTCCAGCTTGATGGTCACATCGGCATTGGCCAGGCCGCCGGCGGCGTTGAGCTTGCCTTCACTGCTGATTTGCAGGGTCGACACACCTTCTACCGTGGTGATCTTGAGGTAGTTGTCGATGGTGCTGTCCGTCTCACCTTTCAACAGATCCTTGAGATCGATTCGGTCACCTTCCGAGGCCTTGAAGTCCTTGATCACGTCGTTGCCGAAGTCGCCCGCCTTCCAGACGAAGGTGTCGGCACCCGAGCCGCCGATCAGGATGTCGTTGCCCGGCCCACCGATCAGGGTGTCGTTACCGGTGCCACCCAACAGGATGTCATTGCCTTTGCCGCCGTCCAGCAGGTCGTTGCCGCCCTGGCCGAACAGGATGTCATCACCTGCGCCGCCCAACAGCGTGTCGTTGCCGTCCTTGGCGCCGGAGACGTCGAAGTCCGCGTAGTGCTCGGTGACGTACTGGTGCACGTTCGAGGTGGTTACCGCGGAGACGGCCACACCGGTTTTCTGTGCCACAAAGGCCTGCAGTGCGTTGTAGCCCTCACCGGTAATCCCGCTGAAGCTCACCAGGTCGCCGAAGAGGATGTCGTTGCCGTCGCCACCGCTGATGGTGTCGGCGCCTGGCAGCGTGGCTTCGGTGTGGCCGAGGATCGCGTTGGCCAGGTCCTTCGGATCGATGTTGCTTTGCGGCTTGCCATCGGTGTCGTAAGGCTTGAGGTCGTTGAGGCTGACGTCGCCGTTGATACCGATGGCTTCAACCGCCGACAAGCCTTTGAGCAGTGCAAAACCGCTGTTGGCATTGCTGGTGGTTGACGAGTCGGTGCTGCTGCCGCTGCCGTTGAGGTACGAGACTTCAAACGTCCCGTCGCCCTGGGCATGCACGGTGCCGATAACGCCGTTGTCGTACCAACTGCCACCGCGGTATTGCACCCACTGGTGGACCTGGCCACGACTGTCGATCAACTGCAGGTTAGTGCCATTGACGTTGATGTTGAAGGTGTTGCCCAGCACATAGTTGTTGGTGTTGATGTAATCGTCCAAGCGACCATCGGTGGTGTTGCTGCTATAGAAATCAACCACCACCGGGTTCGTCTGCTCGCCGCTTTGGTAGTAGGTTGGCTGACCATCGGTGATGAAGTACGTCAGGTTCGTGGCACTTGTGTTACTGGTTGCCAGGTTACTCTGGAAGAAGTTCGCAGTGGCCTTGAACACGTCTTCATAGTTGGTACCGCCACCCGACACCATCGAATCCAGCACGGACTTGAGCAACGTCAGTGCATTTGGATCGTTAAGGTTGATCGCGATCGACTTGTTCACCTGGGTATCGAAGTCCGCCAGGAAGATGTTCACGGTGCCCGAGGTGTTCGCGCCGAGGCTGTCTTTGAGCGAGTTGAACACCGACGTCAGCGAAGCTTTGGCCGCGTTGACCGAAGCGGTGCTCATACTGCCGGAACTGTCCACCATGAACGCGATGTTGTAGTTCTTGCCTTGCACCACGTTCAGGCCGCCGATATCGGCCACGACGATGTCATTGCCGTCAGTGCCGACAATGTTGTCGCTGCCCGAAGTACCCGTCACCGAGTTGTAGGTTGCCGGGTACACGGTGACTGGCAATTGCGCCGTGGTAGACGCCGAACCGCCGAGGCTTTCGGTGGAGGTCGACGTCACGGTCAGGTTGAACTGGCCGCTGTAATAGGTCGGTGGCTTGATGGACAGGGTGTTCAGGTCCCAGCCCGTGACGTTCACTTCGCCCACGCCTTTGGTCGCAGTGAAGGTGTGCCCGGACGCGTCGGTGAGGACCGAGCCTGCCGGTACGCCGCTGATCTTCACGCTCAGGGTTTCCGAACCGTCGGTATCAGTCAGCGCGGTGGTTACCTTGGACAGCTTCACAGTGCCGTTTTCCTGGGCTTCGTTAAGCTTGTAGCCCACGTAATAACCGTCACCGTTGCTGCCATGCAGGTCGGACACGGTCACACCGGCGTTGGTCAAATCAGTGAGGCCGGTGTACAGCGGCACGGTGCTGGTGCTCAAGTTCTGAATCGCCCCGCCGTTGATCGACAGATTGACGTCAAAGCTGCCAGGCCCCGCTTGGTTGGCTTGGTAGATCTCGAGGCTGTAGTAACCGCTGACCGTTGGCGTAAACGAGCCGCTGAATTTGCCGCTGTTGGTCGCCCATAGCCCGCTGGCAATGTCTTTGCCGCCAACGTTGACCACCACACTGTCATCGGCGACGCCGCTGAAGGTGTAGCTCTTGCCAGCTTCCATGTACATCAGGCCGGAGATCTTGGAGCCAGAGCCGGCGTTGACATTGTCGACTGACTCGACATTGGTGACGACACTGGTGTTGTTCGGCGTACCTGCGTTGTCGATGGCGTTTTTCAGTACGTCTGGTGCCGCGCCGTTCCCGTTGGTGCCGAGGCCGGCAATGCTGTTCCAGCCCTGTTTGATCAGACCGGTCGAGGCGACATTGTTATCGGCCACGTTCAGCGTAGGTGCATCGGCCACGGGTGTGATATCGACTTTCACCGTGGCGCTGTTGCCCAGGTCCTTGCCGTCGGTAGGCTGGAACTTGAACTGCGCATAATCAGCCTGCTTGTTGCCAACACCGGTGCCGCCATAACCGTCGGCGCCGGACTCGTTGGCGTTAGGCATAAAGCGCAACTGGCCGCCGTCGATCTGGGCCTTGGTGAAGGTCTGGTTGGCAGTCACGTTGGTCCAGGTGGTGCCATCCGCTGCCAGGTATTGCAGCTTGCCGGCCACCGGCAGGTCGGTGATTTTCACGCCCAGGCTGGCTTGTGGCGAATCCACATCGGTCACGCCGAAGTTGGCCCAGGTCAGCGCCAGCGGCGTGTCTTCGGTGCCGGTCACGGCGCTGCCGGTGGCGACTGGCGGATCGTTGACTGCCACCACGTTAACGGTGGTGGTGGCAACGTTGGAATAGTTGCCGCCATCGGTCACGGTCACGGTGATGGTCCGCGGCGTGGTGCTTGGGTCGTGACTGTTGTTGGTGAACGTGATGTTCTGGATACGCTGCATGTAATCAGCCAGCGTCGCGCTGCCCGACAACGTCAGGGTGATGGTGCCCGTCTGGTTGTTGGTGCTGACGATGATGCCATTGACGCTGTTGCCCAGGTTCAGTGCATCACCGGCCTGTGCGTTGGTCAGGGTGACCGTCGCACCGGTCAGCATCGTGCTGTCCGGATCGGTGATCTTGATATCGGTGTCGGCAATCGACACACCCGGCCCGGCGGTGCCTTCGGTGAACGTGGTTCTGTAGTCGGCACCGGTCGCGCCGCTGGAGTTGTTGGCGTCCAGGTCGATGACCGGCGGCGCATCGTTATCGATGATATTGGTGCTGACGCTGCCGTTGCCGACCACCAGGTTCTCGAAGTTGCCGCCGGTGGTCTTGTCGATAGTGATGACAATCTGTTCGGTCGGCTCGGTGATCCTGTCGTCGATCGTGGCGATGTTAAACGGCACGCTGCTGGCACCCGCCGGGATCTTCACGGTGTACACGCCGTTGAAGTCCGAACCGTCGGTGGCGGTGCCGCTGTACTTGAGCGTCACGGTCACATCGGTTTGCGCCGGGTTGCTCAGGGTCAGCGTGTAATGCGCAGTACCGCCTTCCGTCACCGAGGCGTCGCCGGTGATGCTGATGGTGGTGTTGTTGACCACATCCGTCACTTTGGTGGTGACGGTGCTGCCGTCGACGATCAGGTGTTCGTACTTGTCGCCGCCGCTGACTACGCCGGTAATCTTGTTGTTCACATCGTTGGCGCCGACATACGCGTCGTTAGGCGCAACAGCCGTGGTGGTGCTGCTGGACTTGCCGTTGCCGATGGTAATGGTCGAGCCGTTATCCAGCCTTACCACCAAGTCGGAACCGACGTTGGTCACTGCCGCGCCGTTCTTGTCGACCAGCGATGCGGTGTAGGTAATCTGACCGCCTTCAGCGACCGAGCCGGTGGCTTTGAGTACCACGGTCACATCATCGATGGTGTCGTTGATGGTGGTGGTCGCGCCGCCCGGAGTGATGGTCACGCCTTCGAAGTTACCGCCGGTAGTGCCGGTGATCTTGACGGTTTGGGTGCTCTTGTCGATGAACACGTCATCGCCAGGCGCGGCAACGGTCACAGAGCCTACGGTCGCACCTTGCTTGATGGTGATGCTCGAACCGTTATCCAGCGTGACTACCATGTCGGTGCCAGCCTTGTTGCTCAAGGTGGCGGTGTAGGTGATGGTGCCGCCTTCGTTGACGGCACTTGGTGCGGTCAGCGTGACGCTGGTGAGATCGGTGGTGCCTGGGGTATCCGTCACTGTGGTGTTAACAGGCGTAGTGCCTGGCACCAGATTCTCGAAGTGCGCGCCGCCGGTCACGTTGGTGATGGCGGTGGTAACGGTCTGGTCGCCTTTGTACACGTCGTTGGGTGCTACGACGGTGACGGTGCCGCTGGACTGGTTCACACCGATGGTGATGGTTTTGCCGTTGTCCAGGGTCACGGTCAGCGGGCTGGTGATGTTGGTCACCAGCGCGCCGTTTTTATCCACAAGGCTGGCGGTGTAGATGATGTTGCCGCCTTCGCCAACGGTGGTGGTGGCGGTGAGGACTACATCAACCTTGTCGATGGTGTCGTTGATCGTCGTGGTTGCGCCGTTACCTGCAACTTCCAGTTTCTCGAAGTTGCCGCCAGCGGTGTCGGTGATCTTGACGGTCTGGGTGCTCTTGTCGATGAACACGTCATCGCTAGGCGCAGGGACGGTTACGGTGCCGACGGTGTCACCAGCTTTGATGGTGATGGTCGAGCCGTTATCCAGTTTCAGGGTTACGTCAGTACCGGCCTTGTTGCTCAAGGTGGCGGTGTAAGTGATCTGGCCACCTTCGTTGACGGCACTTGGAGCGGTCAGCGTGACGGTTGTGGTGTCCGCAGTGCCAGGTGTGTCAGTCACTGTGGTGTTAACAGGCGTTGTGCCTGGCACCAGATTCTCGAAGTGCGCGCCGCCGGTCACGTTGGTGATGGCGGTGGTAACGGTCTGGTCGCCTTTGTACACGTCGTTTGGTGCTACAACGGTGACGCTGCCATTCGACTGATTCACACCGATGGTAATGGTCTGGCCATTGTCCAAAGTCACGGTCAGCGGGTTGGTGATGTTGGTCACTGCCGCGCCGTTTTTATCCACAAGGCTGGCGGTGTAGACGATGTTGCCGCCTTCACCGACGGTGGTGGTGGCGGTCAGAACCACATCCACTTTGTCGATGGTGTCGTTGATGGTGGTGGTTGCGCCGTTACCTGCAACTTCCAGTTTTTCGAAGTTGCCGCCAGCAGTGTCGGTGATCTTCACCGTCTGGGTGCTCTTGTCGATGAACACGTCATCGCTAGGCGCAGGGACGGTCACGGTGCCGACGGTGTCGCCCGCTTTGATGGTGATGGTCGAGCCGTTATCCAACTTCAGCGTGACGTCAGTACCCGCTTTGTTGCTCAAGGTTGCCGTGTAAGTGATCTGGCCACCTTCGTTGACGGCACTTGGCGCGGTCAGCGTGACGGTCGTGGTGTCTGCAGTGCCAGGTGTGTCCGTGACGGTGGTATTCACCGGCGTTGTGCCCGGCACCAGGTTTTCGAAGTGCTCGCCTCCAGTTACACCCTTAATTGCGGTGGTAACGGTCTGGTCGCCTTTGTATACGTCGTTAGGCGCAACAGTGGTGACGGTGCCGCTGGACTGGTTCACACCGATGGTGATGGTTTTGCCGTTGTCCAGGGTGACGGTCAGCGGGCTGGTGATGTTGGTCACCGGATTGCCCGACTTGTCGACCAGCGACGCGGTGTAAACGATGTTGCCGCCTTCACCAACGGTGGTAGTGGCGGTCAGGACCACATCGACTTTGTCGATGGTGTCGTTGATCGTGGTGGTCGCACCGTTACCTGCAACTTCCAGTTTTTCGAAGTTGCCGCCAGCAGTGTCGGTGATCTTGACCGTCTGGGTGCTCTTGTCGATGAACACGTCATCGCTAGGCGCAGGGACGGTCACGGTGCCGACGGCGTCGCCCGCTTTGATGGTGATGGTCGAGCCGTTATCCAACTTCAGCGTGACGTCAGTGCCCGCTTTATTGGAGAGCGTAGCGGTGTAGGTGATCTGACCACCTTCGTTCACTTCAGACGGAGCCGTCAGTGTCACAGTGGTGGTGTTATCGGTACCCGGAGTATCGGTGACGGTGGTGCTAACCGGCGTGGTGCCTGGCACCAGATTCTCGAAGTGCGCGCCGCCGGTCACGTTGGTGATGGCGGTAGTGACAGTCTGGTCGCCCTTGTACACGTCATCTGGAGCTACAACGGTCACGCTGCCGTTCGACTGGTTCACACCGATGGTAATGGTCTGGCCATTGTCCAAAGTCACGGTCAGCGGGTTGGTGATGTTGGTCACTGCCGCGCCGTTTTTATCCACAAGGCTGGCGGTGTAGACGATATTGCCGCCTTCACCAACGGTGGTGGTGGCAGTCAGAACTACATCCACTTTGTCGATGGTGTCGTTGATCGTGGTGGTTGCGCCGTTACCTGCAACTTCCAGTTTCTCGAAGTTACCGCCAACAGTGTCAGTGATCTTGACGGTTTGAGTGCTCTTGTCGATGAACACGTCATCGCTAGGCGCAGGGACGGTTACGGAGCCAACGGTGTCGCCCGCTTTGATGGTGATAGTCGAGCCGTTATCCAACTTCAGGGTTACGTCAGTACCGG